>DASVCT010000218.1:0-5482 GCA_036381475.1 Cyclobacteriaceae bacterium | reverse complement strand
TATCGCTCCGCCCGGGCTCTGCATCCCGTGATTGCTATAGTGGGGAAAATGCCAATAAATTGCCTCTCTGTCAAGGGTTGAGGCGCCCTGCAGCAAGGGCACAATACTTTTTCCATCGACGTGTTGTTCCGGCAGGAGTGGCAGTCCGGCCATGGCGAGGATGGACGGGTAAAAGTCGGTGCTAATGATAGGCACGTCGCACACACTCCCCGGATTTTTCACACCGCTCCACTTGACAATCACCGGTACGCGAATACCTCCTTCATACATCCATCCCTTGGCCCCGCGCAGGGGAAGGTTTGAAGTGGAAAAGTGCTTGTCGGGCGTGGTGGGATCGAGCACCTTGCTCGGCCGTCCGAAATTTGCCGCGGCCATTCCGCCATTGTCGGAGGCGAAGATCACTATGGTATTGTCGTAGATGCCCAGCTCCTTCAGCTTGGCTACTACCCTGCCCAAGCTCTCATCCATGGCCTCTACGACGCCGGCAAACTGTACGTTGTCCTGACGCTGCTTGATCTTAACCGTACCCCGGGGGAGCTGACTAAACCCGTCATACGCCGTATCTGCCAGCAGTGAAACACGTTCATCCAGCGTAAGCGGGTCCTCGGCATCGGGATTCCCTTCAAGTATATAAGGAGGCCCGTCGGGTTCCTTCATCGAGGCAAGCTTCTTCTTGTATTTTTCTACAAGGTCAGGCCGGCCTTCAATGGGATCGTGAACGGCGAAATGAGAAAGAAACAGGAAGAATGGCTTATCCCGGTTGTCGTCAATATACTGCAATGCATCTGTTGTCAGCCGGTCGGTAAGATACTCTCCGGGATTTCCGTCATAGTTCGGAAGCCTGAATGGCGCATAATATGTGAGCGGCCAGCCTTTTCCCCAACCTTTAGGAACATGTATGTCGAAGCCGTACTTGGTGGGGTCAGAAGTGATTTCGTCAAGATGCCACTTCCCAAAAATTGCTGTAGCGTATCCTTGTTCCTTCAACGCATCTGCCAGCGTTTTTTCGTCAAGCGGAAGTTGTTGTACCGGCTCGACGTTCTTAAACCTCTGGTAGGCAAAATCGTTACGACCCGGCAGCCAGTCGGTCAAGTTTATCCTGGCGGGGTACTTACCCGTCATTATGCTGGCGCGGGTGGGCGAGCACACATGACATGCCGCATAGGCATTCGTGAATTTCACGCCCTCCTGAGCAAGCTTGTCAATGTTGGGCGTTTCATAGAAACTGCTCCCATAACATCCCACATCAGTCCAGCCGAGGTCATCGACCAAAAAGAAAACAACGTTCGGTGGCCGGTCGCTCGAACCGGTGCCGACACTCCGGCTCGTACACCCGGAACAAAAGATGGCCAGGTTCAGCACCAGGATTAACAGTCTGGTAATGGAATTCATCGTTGCGAAATTAAGATTCGAACTCATAGGTTTATGTTGCAGGTTTTTCCAATCGGGACTTGCGGCAGGCATACCGGAATTACAGAACCCTTCCGTTGTCCTGCCTTATTTTCCAAAAATTTACGACCTCCTTCTCAAGGGGCACCGATGGCTGCGCTCCAAGCCGGGTCACGCAGATTGCTGCGGCTGCACTGGCGAACGTTGCCGCCTCCACGATGTTCGCGCCCTTGCTAAGTCTCGCGACCAAAGCTCCGCAAAAGGTATCTCCCGCCGCCGTGCTGTCGACCGTGTCGACTTCGAAAGCGGGAATGTGCTCCCGAAGGGTCGCGCTTCGCACCATACAGCCGCGTTTTCCAAGTGTGAGGATAACCGTGCTTGCTCCCATCGCGAACAGCATGTCGATAACGCCTTCTTCCCCCATTTCTGCAATGCGGTGTCCGCATATGGTTTCGATCTCGGTTTCGTTCACTACAAGAATATCCGTCAGCCGTATCAGGCTTTCGTCAATCTTCCGGGCAGGCGCCACGTTGAGCAATACCGGAACATTGTGGAGTTTCGCCACGTCACAAGCCTCTTTCACTGTGTCCAACGGTATCTCCATCTGCAACATGACCATCGACGCTTCCGATATCTCGGAAGAGATATTTCTGATATGAACGGGCAAAAGTTTCTCATTGGCGCCAGGCGTTACGACGATCACATTTTCCCCTTCGTCGTTCACCAGGATCATCGCGGTCCCTGTCGGGCTGTCGTCCATTCTTCGGGCCAACGAAACGTCAAGGCCTTCGACGGCATAGTATTGCAGCGCAGCCTCTCCGTACGCGTCGGCACCAACACACGTAACGAAACTTACGTTGCCTCCGGCCCGGTGCGCAGCGAGAGCCTGGTTTGCTCCCTTACCGCCCATTGCCTGCACGAACAGCTTGCCAGTAACGGTCTCACCCGCTGCAGGAAAACGTTCGACCCTCGTAATGAGATCCACATTTGAACTCCCTATCACCAATATCTTTCCCATGACAACACGCGTGTCTATTCGTCTTTGCTAATTGTCTGCAACCAAGTCAGGCGCCATCCTCCCTTCCTCATGCCACCCGCCTCGAAGTAAGGAACAAGCAGCAGCGGCTGAACACCTGGTGTGGCAAGCTGGTAGGCGGGCCCCTGTAGTCCGTCGGGAGGGGCAACGGGAACAAGCGATCCCACCACTTCGTTCTTATCCAACTCCAGCGCCCGTTCCCTGTCCCTTCCGTCAATCAGTCCGCTAACCGCATACACGAGCGGTCCCCGGGTGAGTGACAGCCATTTGATCCTGAATATCTCATCCGCGTTTTGCGGGCCATCAAGCTTTTCTGTTCTCTCCTCAACACGTAGTGTCATTGGAAAAGCGATCTCCACTTTATCGGCGGATTTCCATGCGCGGTCAACAACAAAGTATCCGTTGGGCTCAACTTTTTGTGTGTCCACGATCTTTCCGTTGACCTTAACCGTTGCCGACTCAGCCCAGTCGGGGATGCGCAGATACAATGGGAAAGTCTGCCGATTCCTTGCGGGGTACACTTCCAATGTAACCTCGCCGTCGAACGGATATTCCGTCACTTGTTTGATTCGAATATTTGCCTTACCAGATAGAATGACGGCTTCGCTTTCTGCATATAAATTGACAGCAACTCCATTCTCTCTTTTGGAATAGATCATGGATGGCAACTCCTCCAGCGCAAGGGTCCCGCTGGAAGGACAGCAGTCGTTGAAATTGGCAACTGACCAGCTTCCATTGGTAAATGAATGATAGGACCAGTCTATGCCATTCGGAAAACGAGCTCCCAGGAGGGCGTTGTAGGCAGACCGCTCTATTGCCTGTGCGTACTGCGCCTGGCCGGTGATGCGTAGCAGCTCTTTGTTAAGTTGTATCCAGGCCATCGTGCTGCAGGTTTCCACCAATCCATAAGGACTCCAGTAGTTCTTCCGGTTAAAACATTCCATGTGCTTACCCACTCCTCCCCACGGCCCGCCGGCGATATTTAAATGGAACTCGGCAATATTGCGCCAAATATTTTCCGCAGCCTTAAGGTAATCGGTGTTACCGGTAACTTCATACAGCTTGACGATACCAGCAAGATTCCATATGATCTGATATATTTTGCCATCTCCGACAAATTCCATGTCGATGTTGTTGAGGCCAGCGGTTACCAGCCTGTGATCCGGTTCGGCTTCAAACTCCTTGACCACAGTCTCGGCAAGCGCGAGGTAGCGCGGATCCGCAGTTACCTTGTACAGTTCCACGACAGGGTCGATAATGATTGTAGCCGATACGCCCCTTCGTGTCCCGTATTCAACAATGTTGCGCGAACCGTCGCCAAACATATTGATGAATAGTTCGCCGATCGATCTTGCTGCATTGAGATAGGAAGAATCGGGATAGTAACGGTTGACATGAAGCAGTCCGAGCGTCATGTAACTCAGGTTCCAGACATCCCACGACCGTTTATGCGATATTTCATCGTTCGTCAGCCTCACCGTGGGACCGTAGTTTCCCAGGTAACCGTCGGCCTCCTGTTGTGCAACCAGAAAATCTGCCGTTTTGATCACCAGATCCTGCAGTGCCTTATCCCCACTTTGACGGGCGGCAAAGGATGCGGCGTATAGCCACTTACCGGCGTGCTCGCCGTACCAATCCATCCGGTCGTGGTGGCTCTTCACATCCTTGCCGAACATCGTGATAAGCGCTCCATCTTCCCATGAAGGAAGTGTCTTGATTCTTCCATTCCTGCTCGACGCGATGACGTCGCCGAGCAGGCCATCGACCTTTATCGCAGAAGGCTCGAGGTACATATTTTCGGACGGCACCTTGACTGTCGCGACCTGCCCCCAGCAATAAAAGACCTGGCAAAGGCATCCAGCAAGAATCAGTGCCGCACATTTCATTTTCATGGCTCTGGATGTCATTCTTATGCGATTACCAATTCGGATTCTGACCAAGGGAAGCATTCAAATCGATCTCGCCCTGCGGCACCGGCCACAGATAGTTGCGGTCCGACCACACATTTGTCCATGCCGTCACCTCGACGGTCTGAAGTTCGTCATCCGTATCTTTATACGTCATGCCATAAACTTTTCCTGGCATTACATCACCAGCGATCCTCCACCGACGGATGTCGTAGAATCGCTGTCCTTCGAAGGCAAGTTCAACGAGCCGTTCGTGACGGACGATCTCACGCAGTTCTTCCTGCGTCTTCCCGTCTGTGATGGCCGGCATGTTAACGTCGGGTCTGGATCGGACTTCATTGATGGCATCGTATACGGTATTGTCGAGTTGATTCAATTCGATCTTCGCCTCCGCATAGGTGAGCAACACTTCCGCGTAACGCATCAGTATCAGGTTGATGCCGCTGTTCGTGGGCGTGGCCAAATCCTCTTCATTGATGTATTTCTTCACATTGAATCCTGTGGGTGACACGAGGAACGTAGAGCCGACGGCATCACCTGTGCCGCTTTGCGGTTTGGGATCGAACGTGTTCCCATTAGGCAGGATATCGCCTTCAACATAAACCGAATAGTGGAGACGTGGGTCACGATCGACGTACGGGTTGGCTGGGTCAAAGCCGCTTCCCGGATCGTCGATAGGTAATCCGTTGGTCATTTCATATGCGTTGACGAGGTTCTTCGTTGGCACAAACAGGCTTCGTCCGTTGACGCTTCGTTGACCGAATACGCTAAATATATCATTGGAGACCGTTCCCTGGACGAATTGAATGTCGAAAAGAACTTCTTCGTTGTTTTCATTAGCATACCTAAACAGCTCCTCGTAAGAAGGAAACAGGTGGTGAACGCCAAGATCCATAACGGCAGCTGCTGCGTCTGCAGCCTCCTGATACCGACCTGCATAAAGCATATAGCGCGCCTTAAGAGCGAGTGCTGTTCCTTTCGTTACCCGACCTTTGTCGGCCTGTGTAACTGGCAACGCAGCTGCTGCTTCGCTCAGCTCGCTTGAAACGAAATCCCACACCTGACTTACTGGCATTCTTTGCAACGTCTTGCTTTCTTCAAGTGTGATCTCGGTCGTCACCAGCGGCACGTCGCCATAGAGGAAAGCAAG
>DASVCT010000217.1:0-7447 GCA_036381475.1 Cyclobacteriaceae bacterium | reverse complement strand
AAGGCAATATAGTAATTGATTGAAAGTAATCCGTAGGAAGGAGAAGGGAGTGGTAAGACATGGTAATCGGTAATCAGTAATCATGTAATCGGTGGTCAACACCAGGTAGAGACGCACGGCTGTGCGTCTCGGAATAGACCCCGTCCGTTGATTGTTGTCTGGGAATCTCACAGTAAGCGTAATCCGTGGACCCCCTATACCCTATGTACCCTATACCCTTATACCCTTATACCCGGGGGACAGGTGATTAGTAAGAGGCAAGGAGTAATCGGTAATCGGTAATCGGTAATCACGTAATCGGTAATCGGTGGTCAACACCAGGTAGAGACGCACGGCTGTGCGTCTCGGAATAGACCCCGTCCGTTGATTGTTCTCTGGGAATCTCACGGGTAAGCGTATCCGTGGACCCCCTATACCCTATGTACCCTATACCCTTATACCTCAAAAAAAACCCTGTAATGTGGATTAGTTTTTGCTGTTTATCGTTATAACAATAGCAACAAAAAACATTACTCAGCGCGGGGTACTGTTACTAAATGAAACAGCCATGTGGAAGAAAAGCACAATAATCATAGCGTTTCTTCTGGCACTCGGTATGCAGACGGTGTTCGCACAAGACAGCGCCGAGCAGAAGAAATCGAAAAAGGAAATGCGTAAAGAACGACTCAGGGAATCCAGGGATCGGCTGGCACAACTCGCACAAGACAGCACCCTGATACTCGAGGCTAACATCTTGCGAAACCGCTATCAAAACAGTTTCCCGGTCACCGGCGATAACTTCATACTCCTCGATGGCCAAAGAGTCGTATTGCAGACAGCCTCACCCTGGGGTCCCGGCTTTAACGGGATGGGTGGGATAACGCTCAAAGGCAGGATCACCGACTATAAATATGACATTGACGACAAAGGGCCTATCAGCATCCTCGCAAATGTCACGCTGGGAGGCACGGGATTCGCCACTTTGAGGATCAGCGTTTCGGCGGATGGAAACGCGACTGCTACCTATACCGACAATTGGGGCGGGCGTGTGACCTTTGCGGGAAGAGCAGGTGACCCTGACGATTCGCGTGTGTTTGAGGGTACACCGCTTTTGTAATAGGTAAGACCGAGGCTGCGCCAACTCCTCTGATAATTTGAAGCCTGGGCGCGCCACTGATCAGCCCATGTCACTAAGTTGATAAAACTAACCTTTCAACTTAATGACATGGACCAATCAACTCATCAAATGCGCAGGTTTACGCCCATGATCAACTGCGCGAAACCGCCGGGGAATATACCGGACGCGGCGCGGTTGAGGCGTGAAGCCTCGTAAATATCATTCGTGATATTTTTTCCATTCACAAAGACGTTCAGCATAGTTTTTCCGCCAATCAGGAAATCGTAGTTGGCAAAGCAGTCGATGGTATAGAACGATTTCAGCTTTCCAATTGCGCCGTCTGCCGACTCCGCTTCAAAATTCATGAACTCCGCATATTGGTCGCCGACATAAGTACCCGACAAACCGGCAGCAAATTTCTTGAAGGAGTAAGAAAGCCCCGCCGTAACATTTACATTCGGAACGTATGGAGCGCGGGCGTTTTCGACGTAGCCGTTGCCATAACGAACGAGGGCTTTGCTGATATCGTCAAAATCGGCTTCGGTGATTGTCGTTGCGTCCAGCAGTACGTCCTGGCCCAGGTCGTTTCGCGTGTACAACTCATATGCCTGGCGATTGCTGTTGACGCGGTCAACGAACTCCTGACGCGTGGCGGAATTGTGCACAACGGCGGAGAACATGTCCTTGTCCTGCAACACCCCTTCCAACACCTCGGACGTCAGCATCGTGGCATTCACGGTCAGCCGAAGCCCGTGAGGCGATGCTGACGACGTGAGCATGGCCGCCACGCCCGCCTCTACGCCAAGTATGCGTACCCGTCCCGGCTCCATGAACAATTCATTTTCGCCTGCAGCAATGAAGTTTCGAACGGTGTTGCTGAACAGAGCAGCCTGTCCACTGATGCGGCCGTCGAGCAGGCTTCCCTGCCATCCCAACTCCAGGTTTAGGCTGAGTTCAGGTTTGATGTTTACGTTCTCGCCTTCCAGTGGATCGGTAAGTACCCCGTTGCGCTCGACAAAGAAGCCGAAGATTTTCGACGGTGCGATAAAGCCTTGATATATGCTTCCGTACACTTCTCCAGTGGGTGTCTTGTAGCCGATTGTCAGGCCGGGCATGACTACATTGTATGCATTTCGTATCCTGCCCGCATTCGGGCTCGTTGCATCGGGGTCCTGGGCTGCGGCCAGCACATTTTGCCTGAACATTTCGATGTGTTCAAAGCGCACGATAGGTGTAACGTTAAACCGGTGAATGTTAAACTCGTTGCGCAGATAGCCGGAGGCTGACCACAGGTGATAACGGTTGTCGGAGGTCGGATTTCCCGTCCGCGCCCACCGCGAGTTATTGGCAGCGAGGTACCGGTCGCGATAAGACTCCTGGTGCAACTTCACCGCTCCCTCGAAATGATGGGTCTCTCCTCCCGCCTCCCAGTCTGCATCGAAGGTTTCCTGGACACCAGACACGGTAAATATCCATTGACTGTCGGAGGTGCTTTCCTTGCCATCGGTGATCCGGCCCACGCGCACGTAATCCTCATCACCGAACGTCAAGCCGGAAAGGTAGCTATAGCGATCATTGAAGATTTCGTCACCGACATATGCATGGACGTCGGCCGCGCGGATTACCGTAGTGATCTGGCGCCACCAGTCGCGTTCGAAATCCGACGCATATATTTTGGACGTAAGACTCAGGTTCGGGTTGATCAGCCATTTGTGGATGATGTCCATGCCATAACGGCGCATGTCGAAGTACTCTGCATCCAAAGGCTGCTGTCTTGGATCGGCCCGGAATGTGAACCGTGTCAATGCTGAAAGGGAAGCCTGGTTGTCTTCGAACTGTGCAGCCACTTTGAAGTACAGCGACTGATTTTCAGACAGCTTGGCAAAGATCTTTGCATTCAGGTTGAGGACTTCCACCGCAGAATTGTCGGTAAAGCCATCGAACTTCTTGTGCACTGCCTCTACCAGTGCGCCGAGGTTTTGCCATGTACCTCCGTACGACAAGAGCCCCGTGGCGTAGTTGCGTGGGCCACCAACGAGCTTGACTCTGAGCTCCGGTTGCTGCGGAGGAAGTGCGGTGATATAGTTGACCGCGCCGTACATATTGTTGGGACCATACCGCAGCATGTCGGCGCCCTTGTACACTTCGATCGCCTGAACACGGTCGCTAAGGGGGTTGTAGTAGGTGCCAGGCGCAATGTACGGCGCTGGCGCTGCGGGTGAACCGTCTTCCAAAAGAAGGATTTTGCGCGACCGCCTCCCCCACGAACCACGGATACTGATGTTCGGTCGGTTCGACAGGCCCATGTCGCCAACAATGTTGACACCGGGCACCGTCTTGAGCACCTCTTCCGTATTGAGCGGATTAGTATTCCGTATATCCCTCGGATTGATCGTAAAGTTCGACCCCTTGAAGTCGCTCCTGTAGTTCTGCGAAGTGGCGCTGACTATAATTTCATTGAGGCTTGTTGGACTCACCGACAACGCAATGATGCCAAGATCAGCCTGTCCACGTGACACTGTGATGGTCTTGGATAAATACCCGAGGAAGCTAATTGTAATATCCGGCGACTCGGGTGAAACACGTATCTGGAATGCACCGTTTCGGTCGGCTATTGTTCCCACACCCCCGGCCGTCACAATCTGTGCGCCTGCCAGCGGCCCACCTTCCGAGGCATCTACAACGTGACCTGTAACGTCAAAATCAACCTGAGCTCTCGCAGTTCCTACAGTCAGCAGCACACCCAGGCCTATCATCAAAATTTTCATTTCTCTTCTATTTCTTAAGACCTACAACAAGTTGGCGACGAAGCCGGCAAAACGAAGAGCGCCGGCCTCGTTGCCAACCGTAATTACTCAGCTCCGTCGCTATCCATCACCGCGACGGTGTATGACCCGACGTCTTTCCCTTGTTCGAGTCCTACCTCGGAATCAAATGTCCAGTGAATGCCACCATAAACTCTCGATATGGCCGCCTCCTCTGCCCATTCCCTGAAGATGTCCCCTTCCTGCGGGAAAATGCGCGAAAGCACTTCCGCAGCCGCGGCGGAGAACGTGCTGTGTCCGGAAGTGTAGCTCGGGAAGTTGGGCGTGCCTGCAATGGTTTTGAAACCTGGAATCATTTGAATAGGACGCGGATAGTGATAGTAGTATTTCGCATCCCAGCAGCTGATACCGGCATCCTGCATAGCCATATTCATGTAAGCGAAAGTCCGGGCCGTTCGCAACGGATTCAATTTGTACTTCAGAATGTAATCAATGGCTATAGTGTTCCAGTGACCAGGGGGTGTGTATGTACCCAGACCATCCTGCCAGTAGTTTGCGATGCGTCGCTTTTCTTCCGTCATATTATTCTGATGCGACACGAGTATGTCGATGTCTGCCTGGAGTTCTGCAGAACCAACGGCAGGCGGTGGGCCAGGACGGGTTAGCTCAACGTTAGGTACATTCCACATTTTCACCTTGCCGTAAAACGGCGCAAGGCCGACGGGGCGCTTTGGAATTTCCTGGTTTTCCCACGACCAGCCAAAGCGGTTGAAGGCTGCCAGTTTGATCGAGTCCGACACGGCCTTCGAGACCTGCGCCTTACTCATTCCATCGTTGGCCGCACGGGCCAGCGCGAGTTTCGCCACCTCGCTTCCGATAAGCTCACCTGCGTCGATGTCGCTTTGCACAGCTTCACCGGCCCACAACAGGCTGGAGAGGTGCTCTTGCGCGCGCGAGGCCAGGTATTCCTTTTCGAGAGGAAACATGGCCGACAAAATATCACGGCAAGCGATCGTTACTACAGCTGCACCCGAAGGATAGGAAGGCAAGCTGTTATCGACATAGGCCGCATCAATGGACGGGTCAACTTGCGATGGCGCCGGGCGTTGATAGAGAAACTTGTAGTGCCATGCCGCAATCAGGCCATCAAACTGCGCCACGCTCATGTACGCAAAGGCCCGACACGAATAAGCCGGATGGGCAAAAGGAAATGGCGGCGGCCCTGCCGGATTCGCCGGACTTGGCAAGGTATACGTTCCATCCGGATTCGGACCGGGGATCAGGTTGTACTTGGCAACCAGCTCCATGGCGATCTCCATCCACCGGATCGATGGGTTATTGGTCCAGTAGTCAATGGCTTCTCGTTGCTGAGAAGTGAGACCGGACATTGCATCCTTAAGCTCGGCAAGTTCGGACTGGTACTCGGTGGAGTTCACATCCGCCGGAGGTGGTATATCGATCTGATCGGGCGCATCCAGAAGCACGGTCGACCAGGTTCCACCGTTCGGATCAAGGGACGCATACTGATAGGGCGTATAGCTTACGTTGATCGGCAGATCCCGGTCGCAGGATACGACAAACAACAGGCTGAGACTTGCGCCGAGAAAGGCAAGGGTATATCTCTTTTTCATGGTTGCAAACTTGTGGAGGTTAGAATTTGAACTGATAGGTGAGGCCGACGCCGATGTTTCTGTACTTGGCCATATTGCGCCCGCTAATAATCTGTGAATAATTAGCCAGCACGCCGAACCCTTTAATGTTGGGAAAGAAATACTGGGCATTTACTCCGGCTTGTCCGACTTCCACCTTGTTCGTCGGCTGCGCAGCATTATACGGGCGAATGTCGTCGCCAGTAAGACACTTTGTCGAATTGTACGCGACTTCAATATGAAACGAGTGATCGAGGAACCACTTTCCGGCGACAAGCTGGAAGTTGATGGCATTGGGTACGTCCATCCATGCAGTATAGTAGCTGCCGTTGTTGTAGTAATAGTCGCGTTCCGCTTCCGTTTCCCCGCGCCAGAGGTAGGCAAACGAGCCACGGGCATACAGGCCGTTGTTCCATTCGTACTGCACGATGGCACGGCCGCTTACCTCAGGGGCGCCGAACCCGAGGCTATAGGGTAGGTAGTCAGACAGATAGTTGGTCATGGGTGTCGAGTAGCCTGCAGCGCCTACAAGCGCCAGCTTGCCGCCCTCCATTTCCAGGTTGAGAAAGCGGTATTTGAGTACCAGTCCGAGGTCCTGAAAACCCTTTGCCCCCTGGAGTTTACCTCCGTTGGGTTCTTCCGATTTTGTCCGGACGTAGGGTGTTGAAACAATCAGATTGAGGTTGTCCAGGATTCCGATTGCAATCATGGGCATCACAGTCGTGCGGCGTACGGTCGCGATCGTAGCATTTGTCCGGAGGTTGGTGCCTTCCCAGTATTCGTCGAAGCTGCCGTAGTCGTAGATCACGGCGAGGCAGGCCTCTCGCTGCTTCATCATTACTGCATCTGTGGGTGTTTGTGCCATGAGTAGCCCTTCCGCTGAAAAGAGAAAGGCCACCACCGGCAACAGTCGGGTATATTTATTCATAGTCGTTTGGGGGTTATTAATGATTATACCAATGCAATGCAGCCTGTTCCATGCTATGGCACAGGCACATGCATCCTGCCAATGGGCGTATAGCCCATCGGTTATGGTTCACCATAATAATGGAGAACCGGAATCTTTAAGAAAGGCGGGAATTAGGAGGAGGAGAAATAACTTCTCTGGCCATGTTGATTACAGCCTCGGCCAGGCCACCGTGTTGCAGGGTACGGGTCCAACCATCGGCTTTGATAATTTCGGCCAGGGGTGGTGTATTGAAGTCTTTGACAAGTTTAGCAAGCAAATCGTTGCCGGCCTGGGAAGCGCCAGCGTCTGCATCGTTGGATACCCGTGCGTACTTTTCGAATGCCCGGTTCAAGTCCTGCTTTTTATCGTTCTTAACGCAAACGACGTACAGGGTATCTCTTTCAAGTTTCTGTTTTACGAGCTCGTAAAATTCGCCGTTGTATTCAAACGTCCCGTAGGCCCGGTCGAAGCCCTGGTTCTGAATAGGATAGGGAATGTTGAGGGGTATTTTGAATTCAAATGTTTCCAGTCCCGAGTAATTGCCGGAGTCGAGACGCTGCGCCAGCTTTGTTTTTGCTCTAAAGTCGAGCCCCCAGAAAAAAATGCAATAGCCTCCTACGTTGAAAAGGAAGACAACCAGGAGCAGCAGGGCCAGTACCTTTTTCACGGGGGTTTGGGCGTTGTGCGATGGGCTATTTACGAAAAAAATTCAGGGCGCACAAATAGCTCCGGTGCCCAGGAGCATGACTCCGGGACAACTGGCGGACAAGTACTCCGAAAGCGCTATCGCGAGAAGATGTCCCTCACACGGTTCATGAAGTGGCGTTTCTTCAGCCTGACCTTATGCTCGTCGAAGTATTGGATCTCCAGACCTTTCTGGATTTTATAGACGATGATCCGGTCAGTGGAAAAACGTTCCAGCACCTTTCCCTCCGTGCCGTCGGGAAGCAGGACAATATCGTGTCTCCCAGGTTTCATGGGTGTTTGG
>DASVCT010000216.1:0-9708 GCA_036381475.1 Cyclobacteriaceae bacterium | reverse complement strand
CAGGAAGGATGAACAGGATTCAGAAGGAATTTCTAGCGATCAAGAAATGCGCAGGGATCTACTTGCGATACCGAACAAACCCTGAAGACTATGCCAACAGTTGGATTCTGGAAAAGAAGGGCAGGAACTACACCACGTGGTACAATAAGTACAGAACCAGGCTTGTCCCCTTTCGAGACAAGTTTGCCGGCAAGGATTGCTTCATTATTGGCAATGGGCCGTCGCTGAACAAAATGAACCTGGAAGCTTTGAATGAGTACTATACCTTTGGCCTGAATAAAATCTTCCTGATTTTCAAAAGGGTTTCATTGGATCTCGACTTCCTTGTCTCAGTCAACCCCTTGGTTATACAGCAAAGCATCGGTGAATTCAACAAACTCAAAATTCCAAAATTTATTTCCTATGTAGGCGCAAAGGATGTTGGCAATTTTGACGACAATACATTTTTCATCTACACAAAAGGGGGACTGGAATCATCTGGTGACCTTACAAAGCCAATAAATGAGGGATACACTGTAACCAATGTGGCTCTGCAGGTTGCTCATTACTTGGGATTCAAGAATGTATTCTTAGTCGGTGTTGACCATAGCTTCAAGCAGCAAGGCAATCCCAATGAAAAACAGACTATGCACGGCGAGGACGTCAATCATTTCGATCCAAACTATTTTAAAGGACATCAATGGCAACTCGCTGATCTAGAGGGATCGGAGTTAGCTTACCGGAATACTAAGTTCTTCTACACTCGCACAGGGAGGAAAATATATGATGCGACCGTCGAAGGTAAACTTGAAGTATTTGATAAAATAAGCTTTGATGAAGCTCTTCTAATAGCCAAAAAGAAGTAAGCTGTGAAAATCTCAGTTCTCACACCCTCACTCAATTCCGGCGAACACCTCGAACGGGCAATACAATCGGTAAAAAATCAAGACTACGATAACTGGGAACACATAATAGTTGATGGTGGTAGTTCTGATAATACCATTCAAATACTTAATGGCTATCCACACCTCAGGTGGATTTCTGAACCTGATAGGGGTCAATCCGACGCCATGAACAAAGCATTTCGGTTGTCGTCAGGGGACATAATAGTATATCTCAATGCTGACGACGAGTTTGCACCTAATATCTTCGGCCACATTGTTGGAATATTCGCCGAACATCATCCTGATATGGTCGTTGGCCAAACCAGGGTTTTTAAAAACGGCGCCGAGTCGATAAGCCGCCCGACGATTGAATACAGCGATCTCAAGGTTTTGAGGGGAAGATTTCCCGTTAACCCCTCGAGCTATTTTTACGTCAGAAGAGTGCAGGAAACCATTGGAGATTTCCCAATTGACGAGCATTATACTATGGATTACTGGTTTCTGCTGAGGGCCTTTAAGAGATTCAAAATATTCCGAACCGATGTGATTTTAGGCAACTTCCACTTCACGGGTAAAAATAAAACTCATCGAGTCGATTCGTTCAAAGCGCAAAGATCAATTGCTATTAACCATGCACTAAAGTTTGATTTGCTATCGCTGCCTTATGTTATTTACAAGCTTTATACACACAGTAGAAGTCAGAATTTAATACTGTCCATCTTAAGAGCAACGAGAAACAAAATCCGGTCTATGCACAGTACCTGGGTCCAAATGTGATACGCCCTTGACGAAATGGCAAACAATACTCAGAACAACGCCTTAATACTCCTGAATAAGGATGAGCCTGCAATTTCGGAAACCTTTATTTCAAGTCACATTAGGGAATTGGGTGCACCGTACATAAATATCTATAAGCACTCTCTCATTGGCAGAGAGATAACCCTTTCTCTTTCGAAGACTTTTCTATCACATTATTATCGCAGGCGAAAGTCGACTCACGCTGTTGGAAAGCTTATAGAAGAAAATGATATCAAGGTTCTGCTCGCCGAATACGGCCATGTAGGAGCAGACGCCGTCGCGTTATCCAGGCATTTTGGACTTCCGTTGATCATACACTTTCACGGGCATGAGGCATACCGCAGCACGGTCTTGAAGGATTATAAAAGAAAGTATGAAGAGGCGTTTGTTCATGCAAAGGCTATCATTGGTGTGTCCAAGGACATGTGCCGACAATTAATTGCCCTAGGCGCGCCGAAGGATAAGGTCCACTACAACAGCTATGGCGTGGATCTCAAATCATTTCAATGCCTGCCGAGAGAGAAACATAGGAAGACACTGCTGTTCGTCGGCAGATTTGTAGACAAGAAAGCGCCGCACTTGGTACTACTTTCTTTTAAGAAGATACTTGAAAAGCATGCCGACGCAAAGCTAAATATGATCGGGGATGGATATTTGTTCAATTCCTGCAAAAGTTTGGCAAGGTCTCTGAAGATCTATGACTCGGTGAACTTTCTGGGTCCGCTGGAACATAGTAATGTGATCCATCATTACCTGGCCGCCAACGTTTTCATTCAACATTCAATTACAGCGGAGGATAATGACAAGGAAGGGACTCCCAACTCAATTTTGGAGGCCGGCGCCAGTTGCTTGCCCGTAGTAAGCACACGACATGCGGGCATAACCGATGTCATAATTGAAAACGAAACCGGGCTCCTCGTGGATGAAGGGGACGTGGATAAAATGGCCTACCATGTAAATACCTTGTTCGATGATCCTGAAATGGGAATCCGGATGGGAGTCAAGGCAAGAAGAGTCATAGAAGAAAAGTTCTCCCTCACACAAAGCATTGGGGGTCTTAAAAGAATCATTCAATCGTCTGTATGAAGGTCTCCGTCATCATTCCCGTTTACAATGCGGAAAGGTTTATAAGAGATGCCGTGGAGTCCGCGTTAATGCAGCCCGAAACAGGTGAGGTAATCCTTATTGAAGACAACTCTCCCGATGCCTCCCTCGCAATTTGCCAGGAATTGAGTAATCATCATGACAGGGTCAGGCTGCTGCAGCACCCCGATAAAGGAAACCATGGTGCCGGAGCAAGCAGGAATCTGGGAATAACGAGCGCACAATTTCCCTACATCTGCTTCCTGGATGCCGACGATTATATGCTGCCTGACCGCTTCAAACCCGCGATGAAGGTTTTCGCGGAGACGCCAGATGCCGACGGTGTATACGATGCGGTCGGTACGCACTTTATGGATGAAGTGTCCAAAGAGAAATGGCTACGAAAACGCTCGGAACTCCTTACCACTATCCATAAACGAATTCCTCCTGAGGAAGTATTCTATTGTCAAGCTGTGGGGCGTTACGGCGTCTTCCATACCGACGGAATCGTGCTTCGAAAAGATGTCTTCAACAAAACCGGTTTGTTTGACACCGACTTGAAGCTATCCCAGGATACTTTCATGTTCATCAAAATAGCTGCACAGTGCAGACTTTATCCCGGTAGTATAGACGCACCCGTTGCCCAACGAAGAATTCACCGCGATAATCGGGTACTCAGAGATTCCGACGTATCACGTTATAAGCAGTTATTGTGGAATAAACTTTTCCAATGGTCCTCGGCAGCCGACATTCCGCAAGATTACAAAGCGGTGATATTGTCCACTTTCATTCTGGTCAACAAGCAAAACGGGATGAGTTTGCCTACGATCGTCTCCCATCACCCTAATCTACTGATTAACAAGTTGTTCTATTTTTACCTGTTTTCGAAAATCCGAAGTATTTTTGCCGCAGGTGACAACATCAATAAATGAACGCGCCTGTTATATCTGTCATAATTCCATTTTACAACCGTCGCGAATTCATTGACGAAACTATAAGTTCTATACGCGCCCAGACTTTCGCCGGGTGGGAACTCCTACTCGTGGATGACGGCTCAACGGATGGGTCATTCCAGTACATACGCGACACGCTCGGCAGCGATCCGCGAATCAGAATACTCCAGCGTACATCCGCCCCAAAAGGTGCCAACCATTGCCGTAACATGGGTATTCGTGAAGCCAGGGGAAAGTACCTCATCTTCCTGGACTCCGACGATCTGCTTGCACCAACTTGCTTCGAGCGGCGTCTGCGCTATTTTGAAGAGAGCCCGAAGTGCGATTTTCTTGTATTCAATACATTGGTATTCAAGGAGAAGATTGGTGACTACAACTATCTGTGGAATGTTGATTCCGAGGAAAATGATCTCTGCCGATTTCTCCGACAAGACGTAGTTTGGCACACGTCCGGCCCCATACATCGAAAGGAGGCCCTGCTGGCCCGGGACCAGTGGTTCGACGAATCACTACCCTTCTGGCAAGACTTCGAGTTCCATATCAGGTACCTGTTCACACAGCCCACATACCGAAAGTTCCTTCACCTAGAACCCGACCATTACTGCCGGCGTCACCGATCAGAGAGTATAAGCCAAAAAGGCTACGGCTCCGATATGAAACTTGTACAACGAACGAAAGAGAGAATTCTCGACAGCATATATCAATTGTTCAGAAACGAAAACCACAACAGTAAGGAATACAAGATGAACCTGGCATTCAGCTACATCCTGATTAGCGAGGAAGCATTCCGCCATAAGCTAGTTCTTTTCAGCTATAGAATACTGACCCGACTTTGGTTGGCTCGATTCATCAGTTTTGCAGATTTTCTATACTTGGTTGTCAAGCAACCCTTGACGATTCTTAAGATCAAAAACCCGAAAAACAGGTTATTCAGCCGATGGGAACGCGCGATGAAAGCGCTTGTGAACGAAAAGATTATGTTTCCTAACCATCAAATCCTTCAGGTAAAGCTTAAGAATAAGCTGTGATTTCGCAAATAACCACTGTAATGTTTACCAACCCGAAAAGAATATCATTACCATACAACTGGATCGGTCACATCCCTTTCGTGTACGACCTGGTAAAGGAGATGAAGCCGCAGTGTATTGTGGAGTTGGGGACCCACACAGGGAACTCGTTTCTCGCAATGTGTGAAAGTGTCTATGACCACAACATGCAAACATCGGTCTACGCAGTAGACACCTGGAGAGGTGAAGCGCATTCAGGCCGATACTCGGGTACCGTCTATGATGAACTTCTCTCCTACACGAACAAGCACTATCCATTTGCAAAGCTTCTAAGAAAGACTTTCGACGAAGCCAGCCGGGATTTTGAACCTTCCAACATTGACCTGCTGCATATTGACGGCCTTCACACCTATGATGCTGTCCGGCACGATTATGAACAGTGGCTTCCCAAGATGAGCGATCCGTCAATCATGCTCTTTCACGACATAGCCGAAAGACGGGACGATTTTGGTGTATATAGGCTTTGGGAAGAACTGAAGCAGAAACACGAGCACACTTTCGAATTTACCCACAACCATGGCTTAGGCATAGTGCTGATCGACACAAAGAATATCCGCGCCGAACTTAGGGATTGGCTGCGTCAACATGCCCACCCACGCGGGGATTACCACGTCCATGGCGAATGGTTCTGGTATCAACATGCCTATCAGGAGATGGCCGATATCCTAAGGGCCACGCGAAACTCGCACGCTTTCAAGCTTGGCAAATTTTTGTTGACACCGTTCCGAATGATTTTCAAATAGACTTCGGATCCGTCGATGCTCCTACCTCCCAACTTTGGTATTTATATCGCCACGTATGGCGGGGATCTCAAGTACTGCTTCGGCACCATACAAAGCATTCGAGATTCCATCGGGGATATACCCATCACTTTACTGGTAGACGGCGAACTCGAACTACCCCCTTGGCTGCACAGAGATGACAAACTTGGTTTCATTTTCACGCGGGACATCGACGGGCCGCTAGACAAGAAGCTCTTCACGGGTTGGGGGTATTCCAAAATACTGCCGTTCTTTCACGGCCCTTATGATCCATTCCTTGTGTTGGACGCTGATACGATTGTCATCGGCAACATTCTGAAGCATATCGACATGGAATGCGATTTCTACCCTTCGGCATACAAGCCCGATTATTCCTATACCGACGATGACATCAGGAATGCATTTTTTCGAATTGAGGTGATGGAAAGGATTGTGGGAACACGGTGGAGAGAATTCGTTCCCTATTTCTTTTTAAGTGGTGTCTTTTATTCCCGTAAAGGATTAATCTCGTACGACGAATTCGTCACGGCATACGAAGAAAACAAGAAACACGACAACTTCCTATTCCCCGGGGATCAAGGTTTACTGAATTACATTTTGATGAAAAAGAGCTTTCATGGACTGAACATTGGATCGACATTTTTTCACTTCCTCAGCAGTTATTATCATGATGACCCAAAGCTAACATCCTCGTTTGCGAAGTCCTTAAAAGCGTACCGTCAGCCGCAAACGTCGGATCATCCATTGGTTGTCCACTGGGGCGGGAACACCAAGCCGTACTGGAGCAATTACTTTTACAAGCCACAAGGTATGACGTACTTTAGGCTGAAATATCTCAAGAGCCTGGGGTTCTCAAGACTGCGTAGGGTTTGGATCCTCGCACAGCAGGATTTCACAGACTCAATTAGGCTGTTATACTATCTTGTGAGGGTTAAGATGTTAAGGATCAAATGAGCAACAATAGCCAGCAAGAAACAAGCCTCGTAATTACAGTACCTGTATACAAGGAACGGCTCAGCGGGTATGAGGAGATTTCTATCAATCGTCTAATCGCAATTTGCCCTCACTACCCGATCCGATTCTTCGCACCCGAAGGGCTGAACGTTTCATACTATATCAACAAGACCTCCGCACTATCTGACGTTGGGGTCGAAACATTTGACAAGGGCTACTTCAAAGATGTCATTACGTATAGCAAACTGCTTACCCGACCACTGTTCTACAAGCGATTTGAATCCTATGAATACTTGCTTATATATCAACCAGACGCCTTGATCTTTAGGGACGACCTTGGATTTTGGTGCAGTCAGGGATATGATTACATTGGCGCTCCCTTCTTCAGGAACTACGTGACTGAATTCGAAAAAGCGCAATACATAGGCGTAGGGAACGGCGGATTTTCTTTGCGAAAGATATCCAGCATGTTGCGAATTCTCCACTCCTGGAAGATGTTCTACGATCGTGACGACGTTAAATGGTTAAAACGCGGAAAGAACTGGAAGGGGAGAATCTTTTACGAAGGAGTATATCTGCTGGGTTACCTGGGAGTGTATAACAATACGTTCCATCTGTTAAACGGCTTCAAAGGTTATGAAGACTTTTTCTGGGGTTATTTTGCGGGGCCGAAATTTTCATGGATGAAATTTCCAGATTACAATGAGGCGCTTAAGTTTAGCTTCGAGTTCAACTGTAAGAGACTATACGCAGACAATAATTTCCAACTGCCTACCGGTTGCCATCGGTGGTGGGGACCGGACAAGGATTTCTGGATGCCGATTCTTCAGTCCATGGATATTCTAAGACCAGATGAAGTTCGGACGTAGCGGTGTAGAGAAGTCAAGTAATGTTCGCGTCGGCTGTATGAGAGTGTTGCATCTTCCTTCTACTTTTTTTCCTAAGAATACCGGGGGTAAAGAGGTGTTTGTCTATCAGTTGGTAAAGGGTAACCCGGAAATTCAGCAACTTGTCGTTTATCACCAGGGAGCAGCTGTCACCGACACTACCTACCAGGGAATTCCAATTCGCATACTTCCTCCTCCGACAATTTCGGATTATTATGAATCATATTGGAGCCACGTCTATGACGACCTGCCGGGATTCAAGGAAACGCTTGAAGAATTCAAACCGGACCTCGTTCACTTTCACGATTTTTGCGCCGGAGCATCGTTGTCCCACCTGCGCGCTTGCCGCTCAGCAGGTGTCAAGACGCTCGTAACTTATCACTCGCCTGGCAACTCGTGTTTGCAAAAAGGGTTGATTCGCGCGAACCGGGTTCCTTGCGATGGAAAGATAATTGACCAGCGCTGTACAGCGTGCCGCTATCAGACGAAGGGCATACCAAGCCTCCTGGCCAACGTCATGGCAGCCGTTAACATTCCCATAAATAAACGCGGAAATGTTCTGCTAAGACATAGCACTGAGAGATTCCACCGCAGTTTCAACGAATTCTTTAGTGACGTCGACGCGGTGCAGGTTCACGCCTCGTGGGTTCGCGACCTGCTGATTTCGAATCAGGTTTCGCCCGAAAAGATAAAACTGATTCCGATGGGCGGCCATCCATCCCTGAACGGCATCGATCGTCAGCCAACGGACGAGAACCAGCCCCTGAAAATTGTGCTGTTAGGACGAAACGTAAACATCAAGGGATCACACATCCTGATTGAAGCAGTGAAGCGACTTCCGCTACATGCAAAAGTTGAGGTTCATTTCTTCGGACCTGACTGGGATGACTCGCCTTACGGCCAGGGATTGCGCAAATCGGTTGAAGGCGACATGCGATTCATGCCGCCGCGACTTATTCCGCCGGAGAATGTTGTCCAGGAACTCAGTAAGATGGATGTCTGTGTTATCCCGTCCCTGTGGCCGGAAACCGGACCACTCTCCTTGTTTGATGCTTTCGCTGCCGGCGTTCCAGTCATTGGAACCAACCACGCGGGCATCGCCGAGCGGATACAGCATCAGAAAAACGGTCTCTTGTTTGCCTGGGGAGACAGTGAAGATCTCGCGAGACAATTGAAACGTTTGCTCGACAACAGGGACTTACTCATCCACCTCAGACAGTCAATTGGCCGAAATCGTACTTTTGTTGAAATGGCATCAGATATCAAGGACCTGTACCGTGCCATAGTAATTTCCCGGTAAAGGACATCTAAATCATCTCATTCTGAGAAGCATAGAATAACCAAGTGCAATGACAACAGGATCAGATCGGCATAGCGAAAATGGAATATTGCACATCAATGCGTTGGCCGTGCGAGGCGGTGTGGAGAAAAACTGCTGGAACTTTATGAAAGCTACCCCGCAATTTGAACATACGGTCGTGGTGTTAGACAAGGAAGGACCGATGGTGACTGAATGGCGAACTGCTGGCGCGACAGTGAGTGTTTTGGATGTCTTTTCCAAAGGACGAATTTCTTTTTATCGTAACCTCGCCGCGCTGCTACCAGATGGTCCTTTCAAATGCATTATCGTATGGACGAACATTCGGATGCCGTTTATGATCAGCGCTTTGAACAAGTACCGCGCGGATATTTTCGTCCATATTGGCAACCCTGTCGGCAACGGATGGTCAGAATGGCTTCAATCGCTCGTCTTACGCCCTCAGAATCCCGTTTACCTGCGATCCGTAACGGGCTACGTGGCGAAGAGCCTGGGCGCGAGCGTGTACCACCGCAGGTTTCCCAATAAAGTGACCCGTAAGCCCATAACACAACCTTCAGTAATGGCCAAAGAACCCAGGCGTATTACGCAAGATTCGAAGGTGATCCTGGGAATGCTCGCCCGGCTGGACCCTATTAAGGACCACAGGACCGTCATCGAGGCTTTTCACATTATTGTCAGGGAGTATCCCAACGCGGTTCTAAACCTCCTTGGAGGGGGCCCCCTCCTGGAACCCCTGAAAGACCTGGTGGCAAAAAAGGGGCTGGAGTCTCGCGTAGTCTTTCATGGCGACACTGCCGATGTATATGACGCCATGAAAGACTGGGACCTCGCGCTGTTCGGAACCACGCCCGAGGAAGGTATTGGAGGCACGGTGGCCGAGGCTTTGGCTATGGGGCTGCCGATTGTGGCAACCGAGTTCCCCATGCTGCGCGAGTGGGATCCAGGGGGGCAGTACGTCAGCTTTTGCAAGCCCGCCGACCCCCACGATATGGCCATGATTGCGCTGGCATTACTGGGTGAC
>DASVCT010000215.1:0-19830 GCA_036381475.1 Cyclobacteriaceae bacterium | reverse complement strand
TAATCAAGGAAGAAATCTGAAAACGCTTTGGTACTGGAGAAAGGGATCTTGCTCAGGTGCATATCAGAAACAGATGGGGCAAAAACACGGGAAGACCATAAGCCGAATTACGGTAATTCTTCAGAAAATGTTGGTTGGCGCAATTTTAAAGGAGCGATTTCTCTAGCCACGGAAGATTGGGCTGACCGGCGGCGGCCATTAATACCGGGTTCCAATCAGGTCAAATTCGGTGGCCTCGGTTATCCTGACCTGGACAAACTCGCCGGTACGCAGTCCCGTCGGTTCGTGTATGATGACTTCATTGTCGACGTCCGGAGAGTCGTATTCGGTTCGACCGAAGGCCACATCCGATTCCACCCGATCGACCAGCACGCGTACTACACGGCCGACACGAGCCAGGTTGTGTCGCAGCGATATCTCCTGTTGTTCTTCCATTAGTCGCGCCGCCCGCTCTTCCTTGACCATTTCAGGCACATCATCGGTCATTGTTCCTGAGTGTGTTCCTTCTTCATGTGAATAGGTGAATACACCCAGTCGCTCGAATTGCTGCTTCCGCACAAACTCGATGAGTTCCTCAAAATCATCTTCGGTTTCCCCAGGATGGCCCGCGATGAGTGTCGTACGAAGCGCAATATTGGGAACTTCGGATCGGATGCAGTCGAGAAGTTCTTCCGTCTTTTGCCGTGTGATGCCTCTCCGCATCAACGTGAGCATGCGCGTGGAAGCATGTTGCAGGGGTATGTCCAGATACTTGCAGATGTTGGGGCGTTCCGCCATAGTCTTGAGTACATCTACCGGAAATCCGGAAGGAAACGCATAGTGGAGTCGTATCCACTCGATTCCGGGCACATCGGAAAGCCGTTTCAAAAGTTCGGAGAGGGTCCGTTTGCCATAGAGGTCCAGCCCGTAGTAGGTGGAGTCCTGGGCGATGAGCAACAGTTCCCGAACGCCTTGCCGGCTCAGGCTCTGCGCTTCGGCTACGAGTGACTCCATGGGTTTGGAGACATGTCGTCCTCGCATGAGCGGGATGGCGCAAAACGAGCAGGGACGATCACACCCTTCGGATATCTTGAGGTAAGCATAATGGCTTGGATTGGTGAGAATGCGTTCCCCAACCAGTTCCTTGCGGTAGTCGGCGTGCAATACCTTCAGTAACCGCGAAAGATCACGCGTGCCGAACCAGGCGTCAACGTCCGGAATCTCTTTTTGCAAATCGTCCTTGTATCGCTGGGAAAGGCATCCTGTAACATATACCTTGTCGACAAGCCCCTCTGTCTTGGCGTCGACATAGCGAAGGATCGTATCGATCGATTCCTGTTTTGCCCTGTCAATAAAGCCGCAGGTGTTAATTACGACAACGCTCGCATCATCGCGGGTCGATTCGTGGACGGCGTCAATGCCGCTGCCCCGCAGTTGCGTCAATAGTTCTTCAGAATCAACCTGGTTCTTTGAACAACCCAGCGTCACAATGTTGACACGCGCTTTTCTGTTACCCTTCGTTCTCATTTGGTACCTTCCCCGAAAGCCGTTTTTTCGTGATTTTCGGGGAGGCAAAGGTACTAAAAATAAAACGGAGGCGAATTTGGTCTTATGACGCATAATTTATCTTTACCCCGCGTTTCAGCATGATCAGAAAGGTAGGCCTGTATTCGCTTTTTGCCCTTTTGGCACTCTCATGCCTGGATGAGCCGGATTGTTATAACCTGAACAACAGCGTGATCGGTATCTCGTTCCGCAAAATGGCTGACAATCGGGCCGATACCGTGATACTGCTCGGAATTACGGTGAACGGCACGGATAGCCTGTTTTATCCGAACCGACTTGCCACAGGCGTGGAACTGCCGTTGGATGTGCTCAGCAGCGAATCCGACATCACCTTCCAGTTTGCCGGTCCGGACGGACCCGTCGCACGAAATCTGCACGCGACTTATACATCGAAGGTGCAGTTCGTGTCCGAAGACTGTGGTGAGCGTTTTATCATCTCCGGATTACAAGTGGAAGATCACGATTTTGATTCCGTCCGCTTGGTGAACGACCAGCCAGGGAGGGAGCCGACGACAAACTATGTCATCTATCGTTGCCCCACAACAGATCGCATGAAAATCGGCTTTCGTCAACTGGGTATGGGCACCGACAGCCTGGGTACAGCAATGGATGTCTTTGTTGATAGCATCTCTTCGGATTTTTCGACCAGTGTGCTGGTTCGCGACGATACGGCAAGCAGCTTCATCCTTCCGCTCAATCCTGAGTCAAGTTCCGTTACCTATCATTTTAATTTCACCGAAGGAGTGGCCGACCTGGTGGTCGACTATCGCACGGTGACCGGGACACGGTATTCCGTATGCGGCGACCAAACGTTCTTCACAGACCTTACAGCATCCGGTGACTTTGACAAGGTATTGATCGTTAAAGATTCCATACAGGACCCGGCTGTAACCAATGTACTGTTACAGCGCTGCCCTGACACGAATCTGATCAAGATCGATTTCGTGGATCAGCACGGCGACGATGGAGAACCGGTAGAGCTTGCACTCAACGGTATCACGACCGACTACTCACCTGACGTATTTTATGAAGGTCAGACGGTCTCATCTGTCACGCTGCCGTTGAACGATCAGGCGGATGTTACCCGATTTACTTTCGACCTGGAAACCGGACCCGTTGACATCGAAATTGGCTACACCCGGACAGCGGTGACGCTCCATCAAACATGCGCGCGCATGGCTATTTCCAATCTGACGGTTGTCTCATCAGGTTTTACTTCGGAAGCCGAAGTACTCAATGCGGAGACGACGTATCCCGTAAACACAACGAACCTTGAGATTATCCCTGATTAGCATATTGTTGATTTGCACGGGCATCACGGCTTTCGCACAGAAAGAAAAGCAACGGGATTCTGTAACCATCCGGGATTTCATTCCCACGGGGATTCGCGTTGGCACTGACGTGTTGGCGTTGATCCGCAGCAAGTATGACGACCGTTTTTCAGGTTGGGAAATCAATGCAGAAACCGATGTCCACCGCTTCTTCCTCGCCTTTGAGATGGGGAGCTGGCAACGAGATCTGGAGTCGGACTCCGCTGTTTACGCAAATAAAGGCACCTATTTCAGAGTAGGCGCCGACATGAATTTCATTCCCCGCGACAAGCTCGGGAATGTCCTGTTCCTCGGTGCGCGATACGGCCGATCGATGTTTTCGGAATCCCTCACTGCAACCATCGATGACCCCGTATGGGGCACACGCGACGTGCAATTCGATACGGAAGACGCCGGCGCCCATTGGCTTGAGCTTACGGGTGGCTTGCGCGTGAAGTTGTGGAAGGTGGTATGGCTGGGCTACACTGCCCGTTACAAGTTTGGCCTTTCCACAAAAGGAACGGGAAACATGGAGCCGCATGACGTTCCGGGATACGGGAGCAACGAAGGGGACTCAACGTGGGGGTTTAGTTATTTGGTGTTAGTGCGGCTGCCGTTGAGGGGGAAATGAGGAAGTGGGGAGGAATAAGGGGATAAGGAAATAAGGAAATAAGGGAATAAGGAGATAAGGAAATAAGGAAATAAGGAGATAAGGAAATAAGGGTATAGGGGTATAGGGGTATAGGGGTATATGGGTATAGGGGCAGCACGGAATAAACGTCGTGGTTACCGATTACCCGATTACCGATTACCACTTACTTCTCCCTCTCGCCGAACAGCGATTCTACAAAGGCCATCTTGTCGAATACCTGGAGGTCGTCTACTTTTTCGCCGACGCCAATGTATTTCACGGGGATTTTGAATTCATCGGAGATGCCGATGACTACGCCGCCTTTGGCGGTTCCGTCGAGCTTGGTAATGGCCAGCGCTGTGACGTCCGTCGCTTTCGTAAACTCGCGAGCCTGAACTACGGCGTTCTGACCGGTACTCCCGTCGAGCACGAGGAGCACCTCGTGAGGCGCTTCGGGAATCACCTTTTGCATGACCCGGCGTATCTTCGACAACTCCTGCATCAGGTTGACCTTGGTGTGAAGACGGCCAGCGGTGTCGATTATGGCTACGTCGACTTTTTGGTCGACAGCAGTTTTGACCGCATCAAAAGCTACAGCTGACGGGTCGGTGTTCATGCCGCGTGCTACTACGGGTACTCCAACGCGTTCACCCCAAAGCTTGAGCTGGTCTACCGCGGCCGCGCGGAACGTATCGGCCGCCCCGAGGATAACGGACTTTCCCATCCTCCTGAACTGCGCCGCCAGCTTGCCGATGGTGGTGGTCTTGCCGACGCCATTCACCCCGACAACCATAATTACATAAGGTTTGACACCATCAGGAAGCACAATGCCCGCGCCGTCTGACGTGTTGTTTTCTGCCAGCAACGCTGCGGTCTCCTCTTTTAGAATCCGGTCGAGTTCGGCGGTTCCCAGGTATTTGTCGCGGGCAACCCGCTTTTGAATTCTTTCGATGATCTTCAACGTGGTTTCCACGCCTACGTCGCTGGAAACGAGAACTTCCTCCAGGTTGTCGAGCACCTCATCGTCTACGGTCGACTTTCCCGCGATGGCTTTTCCGAGACGGGAGAAAAAGGTCTGCTTGGACTTGTCCAGACCTTTGTCCAGCTGTTCCTTCTTTTCTCTCGAAAACAGATTTCCCAGTAAAGACATGAGGTGTGTTTAGAATGATTCGGATGTACAGAAGGGTAAAAAAACGAAAAGTCCCATCAGGGACTTCACAACAAAGCTATTTTCCTTTGGATTACTTTTTTGCCAGGGTCTCCTTCACGAGCTCCACAGGCACAATTTCTTCCCGGAACGTGTAGGCGCCGGTTTTCTCGGAACGGATCGCGCGGATCACCTTTGCGTAGTTCTTTCCATCAACCTTTTTCAGCGCTGCAACAACTTTCTTAGCCATGATATATCGTCAATAGTGTGTGAAACCTTATTTGATTTCCTTGTGAATCGTGTACCGTTTGAGAATCGGGTTGTATTTCTTCAACTCGAGTCTTTCGGTTGTGTTCTTCCGGTTCTTGGTAGTGATGTACCGGCTCATTCCGGGCATCCCGCTGTTCTTGTGCTCCGTGCACTCGAGGATTACTTGTACCCTGTTGCCTTTCTTTGCCATATCCTTCCTTTTTTGAGGTTCCCGTAACTAGATCGAAAGCGTGCCTTTTTTCCGGGCATCTTTCAGTACGGCGGAAATACCATTCTTGTTGATGGACTTGATCGCCTTCGTGGACACCTTTAGGGTGATCCAGCGACCTTCCTCAGGGACGTAAAAACGCTTCACCTGCAAGTTAGGGTAAAAACGCCGCTTCGTCCTGTTGTTCGCGTGCGATACGTTATTGCCTACCCGGGGCCTTTTTCCCGTTATCTGACAAACTCGTGCCATAGTCTCCTTGGTTTCTCCCCTTCTGGAAAAGGGACTGCAAATATCGCTAAAACACCCTCAATTATCCAACCGCAGGGCCAAATTATCCCTGCATTTGGAGTTCTGCAAGCAACTCCTGCGGCTCAAGGCCCCGAAAATCGTCTATTACTCTGTCAACCGGGGGAAAGTCGTCCTTCTCGTGGGTCGTCGTGATCCCGATCACCCGGCAGCCGGCCGCTTTGGCCGCAAGAACGCCCGAAAACGAATCCTCGAAGACGATACACCGCGATGGCGACAACTTCAGCGCTTTTGCGGTCTTGAGGTAGATCTGGGGGTCGGGCTTTCCCCGGGTAACAAACGATTCATCAAGAATCACATCGAAATAGGATCGGGTACCTGTCTTTTCAAGAGTAAAGTCTACGTTTTCGCGGGGAGCCGACGTGGCGACTGCACGCGGTATCCCCTGGGCCTTAAGCTTCTCCAGGAACGCGATAAGGCCGTCTAGCGGCCGGATGTGGGGCGCATAAAGGTCACGGTAAAGCGCTTCCTTTTCGTCCGCATAACGGGCGATCGCCTCCGGATCAGAGGTCCCCAGGAGCTGGGGAATCCAGTCCTTGTTAGTCCGGCCGAATATCCGATCCCGCAAATCTTCATCGGTAAGGCGATATCCATATTGTGCTGCAAACTCGCGCAAGGCGATTTCGTGATATGGATTGCTGTCCACAATGACGCCGTCCATATCGAAAATAAAGGCATAACGAGGCATGTCTGTTTTTTTCTTCCCATCAATTTCGCGGCAAAATAGCCGAAATTCCGGGATCCCCGTGCCTCACAAGACTACATCGCGTGTCCCCTTCTGCCGAAGATCCCCGATCAGAAAATAACCACCCGACGGGTGTAGTTGAGATCGCCGGCGGTCAACCGCAAAAGGTAAAGTCCCGCAGCCACGCGGGGCAGCGGAAGAGCATGATCCCGGAAGGGCTCAACCGCAACAGGCAGGGTCAACTCCTGGCCTAATAGTGATACCAGCTGTACGACAACCGGTCGGTTGGTCCAGACGGTGATTCCCTCTGACGCACGAGTGGGATTGGGGAAGACGCGCACCATAAGTTCTGTCGAGGGGGTGGATCCCGCGTCGTTTCGCAGGATGCTCATCCCACCCAACAGCGTGCCGACAGCAATTACAGGAGGGCTCGCTTCGAACAACCGTGCAGCCGCGGGCCAGATCCGGCCGCCGAGATTTCGGGCCGTGTAGGCGTCCGTAAATTCATCGTAAACTATGTCGCTGACGACTTCCACTTCCTGGCTGGTCTGGCGATAATCACTGATGATGCCGAGGTGCCCGTACTGATCGCCGATGATCAGGTCGGTCTTTCCATCGTCATTGAGGTCGGCAGCGTGTAACGCCAGGCTTTGCCGCTCTACACTCGGGCCAAATCCCAGGTAATCCGCTTTTTCCAGCGTCAGGTTGATAGCGCCATCAGGCCCACCGTTACGCCAGTATTGCAGTGAACCGTTTGTCCTTCCCACCAGTACGTCAGGACGTCCGTCCGCATCGACATCGGTCATGTGCAGGTTCTCGGAGAACAGCATGTCAAAGGAGATCTGCACGGGAGATTGCCCTGAGACATCAAGTCCGGTATTGGTCTTGTTGTGCAGCACATACAAGCCGGTCGTTTGATCTGTCGAACTCGTGGCCGTGAAAACCAAGTCGGTCCTTCCGTCGCCGTTAGCATCATAAAACTGAGGCTTGATGTTATAAAAGCCGTGTGCCCTGAAGCCGAGATAGTCGTCGGTGATCATTTTGAAGGACGGAGCGGAACGCGTGCCGATGTTTTGGTAAAAGCTGAGGGAACCGGTCAGTTCACCGCCTGTATTCATCTGGCCGACGACAAGGTCCAGGTCGCCATCGCCGTCCGTGTCCATGAACGCGGGGACGGCGCTATCTCCAACGTCGATCATGTCGCGTTGCAGAAAGTCGCGTTCCTGGAATTCAAATACGGGCGACTCGTTCGTGCCAGAGTTAACATACAGCCAACTGGATTCACGCAGGTTGATCTGGAGGTGGTCCTTTGCGAATACTTGTGCCGATATCAAAAGGTCCAGGATGTTGTCGCCATTGACGTCTTCCAGAAAGGGCGTGGGGTATAAGGGAAACGCTGCCGGCTGGGGTTGGGGAAAGGGTGTGGCGGAGGAAAAGTCCGGATCTTGAATGTCGCCGGTGTTTTCAAGCAAAAACGCCTCGTCACAATTTCCGTTGGAAACCACAAGGTCTTTGTCCCCGTCGTTGTCGAAGTCGTAGGCCAGCAGCCCTTTTCCTTCGCTGTGCTGGATGCGACCGCCGCCGTGGGGTGGACATCCCGCGCCTCCAAACGCAAATTCACCGCATCCGCATGTCAGCACATTGCCCCAACGTTGCGAGATGCGTTCAAATTCAAGCGAGTCGCAGGAGCCGTAGCGTTCCTGACTGAAATTCTTGTGGAATTCCACGCCTCCTTCACCGTTGTAGTTTATTGTGAGTATGTCCAGGTCTCCATCATTGTCGACGTCGGATATGGCGGGCAGATCGTCGTATTGCAACTGGAGGTTGATGAGTCCGGAGAAACCCTTCGTCAGAAGTACCTCGCTTTTCGGTAGTCCTTCGCCGGCAAAGAATCGGAATTGTTCCCATTGGAGTGGGCCGGTATCGGTGGTTCGGTTGATGAACACGCGAATACCGAGGATGTCGCCAGTGAAAATATCCGGTTTGCCATCACAGTTGAAGTCGCGAAGCAGCAACCAGTTGGAGACCACGGGAAAGAGCGTCTCATACTCCGGTGCATAACGATAGCGTTCGCTTTCACGGATGAGGGTCGTTACCTTGTTCGCCATCCTGTCAAAGACAACCAGGTCGGCGACGCCATCCTGATCCAGGTCAAGACTATTGTACTCCGCAGCGTTTAATCCACCCGACCAGGGAAGTTCGTAAGGGCTGCCGTCAGCGCGCGTAACGGGGATGGACTGATCCAGGCTGTACGCGAATTGCCCGAAGGCCCATGCAGGACACGCAAACAACCCCAACCATAGTAACCGCTGCATGCAATATTCTTTCGTATCCCAATAACGCAGGCCCGTAACAACCTGTTATCTTGCCTGCAAGATAGTTACCAGAAAGCAACTGAGTGCAATGCGCATTCCCGAGCTGTACAGCAAATTCCTGGAGTCGGCAGGCATTTCTACCGACACGCGCAATATTGCGCCAGGATCTATGTTCTTCGCCCTTCGGGGGGACCGTTTTAACGCCAATGAGTTCGCCGCCGAGGCGCTAACCAAAGGGGCCAGCTATGCGGTAGTAGATCAGGCCGAATTCGCGAAAGGAAAGAGTTACATCCTCGTCCCTGATACACTCTATGCGCTCCAAAAGCTGGCACGTTGCCACCGCGACCGGCTGGAGATTCCGATCCTGGGGCTTACGGGGTCTAACGGCAAGACAACAACGAAGGAATTAATCCACGTCATACTCTCCAGGCGTTTCAAGGTTCATGCGACACGAGGCAACCTAAACAATCATATCGGCGTGCCACTGACTGTGCTCAGCATCAAACCCCACCATGAGATTGCCGTCGTGGAAATGGGAGCCAACCACGTGGGTGAGATCGCTATGCTCTGCGGCATTGCCGACCCGACCCACGGACTGATTACCAATATCGGGCGAGCGCATATCGGATTGTTCGGTGGGATCGAGCAGATCGCCCGCGCTAAAGGAGAGCTGTATGACCATCTGGCCGCTCGCAATGGTGTGGTCTTCGTCAATTCACAAAATGCGTTGCTAACCGGAATGGCGAAGAAGTTCAAGTCGACGGTAGCCTACCCTGCATCTGGCGACTATTACACAGCACAGCTCCTCGGTGCGGACCCCTACGTGCGGCTGATCGCCGACAACGGTCAGGAGGTGACGACACAACTCATCGGCGCCTACAACTTTGAAAACCTGGCCGCGGCATTGTGTGTCGGTAAATTCTTCGGCGTAGATCCTGAAGAGGCAAACGCAGCTGTGGCCGCGTACCGGCCCGAAAACATGCGGTCGCAAGTCGTGCAGAAGGGCAGCAACACCATTATCCTCGATGCCTATAATGCTAACCCGAGCTCTATGCAGGCGGCAATCGAAAACCTTCTCGCGATGCCGGGTTCCAGAAAAGTCCTCATTTTGGGCGACATGTTCGAGTTGGGCGACGAAAGCGAGCGGGAGCATCGGCTCCTTGCCTCGACGATAAAACAGCATGGGTTTAGCGAAGTATATTTGTGTGGAACCCTGATGGCCGTCGCCGCGGACGAGTTGCCGCACGCACATTACTTCTCAAACAAGGACGATCTCATCCGCGCACTGAAGTCGGCAGAAATTAACGACGCCGTCATTCTCGTCAAGGCCTCCCGCGGCATTGGGCTGGAAGAAGTCGTGGAACATATTGGGCCCACATCGTAACCTGCCGTCAGACGTGACGTAAAAAATCAAGATACTGAATCAAGTCTTTTTTTGAATGGAAAACATACTCTCTTTCCTCAGGTCCCTTGCACGCAACAACAACCGCGAATGGTTCGAGAAGAACAAGAACAGGTACCTGGATGCGCGCGCGGAGTTTGAAGAATTTGTCGCGCAACTCTGCAAGGACCTTCCGACCATCGATCCGACACTTGCAGGCACTGATCCGAAAAAATCGATTTTCCGTATCTACCGCGATGTGCGGTTCAGCAAGGACAAGCGACCGTATAAGACCAATTTCGCGGCAGCGTTCTCGTCGATTGGCAAAGGACTGGGCATGCCAGGGTACTATTTTCATATCGAACCCGGAGGCAAGAGCATGGTGGCGGGCGGATTGTATATGCCGGAAGCCGAAAAGCTGGCGAAGGTTCGGCAGGAGATTGACTACAACGGGGAATCGCTTCACCGGGTCCTTTCGGACCGGAAGTTCAGGAAATGGTTTGACGGTTTGTGGGATGGCGACCAACTGAAAACCATTCCGCGAGGGTATCCAAAGGATCACCCGGACGCTGCGTTGTTAAAGTTGAAGAGCTTCATCACAGAGCATGTGTTTTCGGACGAAGAAGTCAAAAGCCGCAGATTTTACAAGTCGGTGCTCGTGGCATTTGATGCGATGAGGCCTCTCAATGTTTACCTGACCGAAGCTATTTCGTAGTACGTTACCGGTAGGGACGCACGGCCGTGCGTCCCCATAACATGATCTCTACTACCATTGTGGTACCGATCACCGACCACCGATTACCCCATGTCATTGATTTAAGAAGTGACATCTCCGCCTCGAGGGATTCACTTGGTTGATTCCCTCGCGCAACCCTTGCGTCCCTAAAGGGAGCCAACGCACGGGCGAACTACCCTTGACTGAATGACGTGAACAGGTCACCGATTACTGATCACCGATTATCCCGTGTCACTAAGTTAAGAAAGTGACATACCAGTCACGACCAGATTCACCTGGTTGATTTGCCCTCGCGCAACCCTTGCGTTCCTAAAGGGAGCCGCCGCGCCGAATCACCGATACCGATCACCGATCACCCGATCACCGATTACTGGTCACCGCCCTCTAGTGGTCCCAATCGAAATAGTCGTCCTCTTCGGGTTCAGGAACCGACTCGGCCTCCTCGCGTCGCCCGCCGTTGCGGAACAAGGTTTTCAGTTCAGTGATCTCGTTTTTGATGTCTTCGCCGATTTTCTTTCGCACCGACTCCGTGTCGTACACCACGCGGTAGTTGTCGGTAGTGCCGGCGATTTTCAGGTACAGTTTGCTCTGGCCGTTTCCGTTATCTTCTATCGCCGCCTTCGCCTCACCAAGGTTAATCTTCCGATAGCTTCGGAGCGGCGTCACTATGCGGTAGTCGATTTGCTGATCCAGCGTATGGGTTCCGCTGATGCGCATATTGGTGACGTTCGTCAGCACCTCCATCTGGGGTATATATATTTTTTTGTTTTCGATGTGAATTTCGTTCCTGATGTCGGAAAAGCGCACCCTGTCCAACCCCTCGTCATCCAGGTACTTGTCCAGTTTCTTAATTGGCTCAAAGTCGTTCAACTCGCCGTTGCGAATGACAATTCCGATATCCGACACCAGGGTCTCCGAAAATAGACGCAAGGCGGGATTCAGCACCATGCTCAGGTCGACGTCGGCGTATGCCTGTCCCTTCAAGTGTGTGTCGCGGATGAAAGACTGATTGAAATTCTCGAACACGTAGAAAACGCTGTCAATGTGTATGCCCGCCAGCTTGGCCACGCTTGAAACGTTCACGCGACCGGCCTGTCGCGCATCGACTCGCCCGGATACGGAAATGGTTCCGCCCATCGACGTTAGACTTATGTTCCGGGATACGGCGGTACTGTTTTGTACGAGAAGGTCGCCGCTGACATCCCGGGCCTTGAACTTCTTGTAGCGAAGAGAACCCAGCTTGCAGTTGAACTTGAGGTTGACATCATCGGAAATCCGGAACTCGTATTCGCCTTTTTTTGCATTTCCGGTGTCTGGAGAAAATCCGAGTGCAAACAACTCGTCCAGGTCGACAAAATGCGATTGCAGGTCGGCTTCTATCCCAATCGGCTGATCGGGGAAGAACAGGAACGCGACGGCATTCTTGAAAAACCCATTGACCAGGAAGTCGCTGTTGCCAAGCCGCGCCCTTACGTTGCTCAGTGCGAGGTCGTGGTTGTTGAACTGAAGCGTTCCGTTTATATCCCGTAGCGGAAATTTTTCCCTGCCGTAAAGGAAGGCGAGATCATTCAGTTCAATGGAGCCACGGGCCTGGACTTTTTGTGACGATTTTCGGTTTTTGAGCCAGGCCAGCCGACCGGCGAAGGCGACGTCGGCCGAAAGCTCTCCCGAAACTGCTCCGACATCTTTCACGGGAAACAGATCCAGGAGGGACCCTGCCTCGAGCACGCCCCGAAAGTCAAGCTGCAGGGCGGGGTCGGAGAAATTCCGGATGGTGAGATCCGAAAAGAATGATTTGCCGTTCAGTCGTCCGTTGATATTCTTCAGCACGAGAACAGCTTCCGCGGCATCAGCAACATGCGCGCTGGTAAAAGAGCCTTCAAGGTTCGCCTGTTCGATTCGCGAGCGCGATTCAGGATGGTAGATAGTAGCGCCGGAAAAACCAAACGACGCGGAAAGGGCAGGGCTGGTGTTCCTGCCCACGTTGCCTTTAAGATGTGCGCTGAAGTGCATATCGCCTTTACTCCGGTATCGCTCAAAGCGCTTGTACACTTTTTCCGGCGTAAAAGACAACAGTGTTCGGATGTCGGTATCGCGGCCTTCGACGTTAAGGTCTATGAGCGCATCATCTTTCCATTCGTAAGTACCGCTGACCATGAACTTCGACGATTGAAGTTCAAGTTCTGAGGGATTGATGGATAACTTGCGCAGGTCATCGTCATAAATGAGGTCGCTGTCGATCTGGAATTGTTTTCCTGCAAACAACTCGGATTTTTTGATGCGGACCTTTTCCGTATTGACGTCGCCCTCCGCCTGGATTCCGTATTGTGCGCCGCGGGCGTTGATGTTGGCGCGGAGTTGAGGTGTAAAGAAAATATACTCTTCGTCCACGCGATAATCAACATACCGGACCCGCGCATCCGCGAGCCTCACGTTCTCAAGATCGAAACGCACGCCTTTGGTCGTATCAGACGACGTGCTTTTCGTTATGGTGTAGTTGTTGACGCCGTTCGCGTCGATCTTCAGATTCGTTTCGCTGCCTGTTATCGTGAGACCATGGAAGATCAGGTTACCGCGCAGTGCGGCGATCAGGTCCAGTTGGAAAGAGATTTTGTCGGCTGTCAGCAGAGGGTAGATTCCCTCGTGACTGTCCTCGACGTAGACGTCGGTGAGGACGATGGAAAGATTCGGAAAGCGTTCGAACCAGGAAATGTCGGTCTTACCGATTTTGACCTTGGTGTTGAGACTCTCATTTGCCTCCCGGATAAACTGGTTGATGAGCCGGTCTTTGTACAGGACGACAATTCCTGCGAGAACGCCTACGAAGACACCGCACGCCAGCAAAAAATAAAGGAAGATCTTTCGAATCCTGGCCAAAACTCAAAAATGGTTTTACAAAGTAACGGGCAAATGTCAAACCATTTTATGTCAGGCACAAAGAATTTACTGGCCTGTTCGCCCAAGAGCCCGGATGGGCGTTTGGTCAGTCGAAAAGCTGGGGTTGATCTTCCGCCCTGCTGAGAAGTCTTGGATCGATTGCTTTGTCGGCCCTGGCGCCTAGCTTTTTAAGCTGTTCAACTCTGCTGACGAGGTTTCCGCTGCCCTCGCTGAGCTTTTTCATTGAGTCGTCGTAAAACCGCTTTGAGCTTTCGAGGTGTCTGCCCAGTGTAAGCAGGTCCTCGGTAAAGCCCACGAACTTGTCGTACAGGTCTCCGGCGCGTTTGGCGATTTCCAGGACGTGGCGGTTCTGGTACTCCTGCCGCCACACGCTCCGGATCAATTGGAGGGAAGGAAGGAGGAGCGTAGGACTGACGAAAACGATGCGCTTGTCAAACGCCTCTTCATACAGGGTGGGTTCGGTTTGTATCGCGAGCAGATAGGCAGGCTCGAGCGGGATAAACATGATCACGAAATCCAGGCCGTTGTCGCTGTAGTTCTTCTGGTAGTTCTTGTCGGTCAGAAGGCGCATATGCTGCCGAATGGATTGAAGGTGGGCTTTCAGGCTTACGCCACGTTGTTCATCGCTTTCGCTGTTCACGTAAGCGTCATATGCCTTCAGGCTTACCTTGGAGTCGATAATAATGTGCCGGCTGTCGGGAAGGTGGACGACCACGTCGGGCTGCTGGCGACGACCGTTGGCCGCGACGTAGGCTTCCTGCACGGTGTATTCGCGCCCTCGTTCCAATCCGCATTTTTCCAGGATGCTTTCCAGGATAAATTCGCCCCATGCGCCCTGCGTGCGCGTATCGCCTTTGAGCGCGCGGGTTAGGTTGCGTGCTTCTTCGCTCATCTGCAGGTTGAGGTCCTTCAGGTTCTTTAGCTCATTGAAAAGGCTCGCGTTCTTTTCAATGGCATCGCGGTGGGTTTGATCGATTTTTTTCTCAAACTCCACAATACGCTCACCAAGTGGTTTGAGCATGTCGAATAATTGGGTTCTGTTTTGCTCAGTGAACTTTCGGTTCTTTTCGTCGAAAATCCGGTTGGCGAGGTTTTCAAATTCCTTGGTAAACTTCTCCTGGAGGGCAAGGGTTTCCTGGTTTTGTTCCCGCAGCTTTTCTTCGAGGTTCCGGTAGTCGGCTTCCAGGGTGGCGAGCGAGTGATTCAGATCGAGCACCTTCAACCGTTCGTTTTCGCCTTCGCGGCGGGCCTCCGCCAGTTGCTCTGTGAGCGATTTCACCTTTTCCTGTTCCACCACCAGCGATGTTTCATTTTGGCGGCGGTCGGCAACAGCCCTGCTTCTCGCCACCAACCAGGCGGCAGCAGCTCCAAGAACGACACCAATTATGAGAAAGATCAACTCCATGAACAGTCTTTTTCCAATCCACATTCCTGGGGCCGCAGGGCTCCTTCAGGGAATTCTTAACTCGGTTGCAATATCAGGACTAAGTGTGACAATCAGTGTCACCTCACTGGTTCTTTTGTACAACTGTTGGTAATCAAACTTTAGCACCCCGGCTAAATTACCGGTTGTGCCTGTATTTCTGTAAATTTGGCGGTTATGGATATCAAATCGGGGAATATGCTGGATGAATCGGTGGCATCAAGCCAGGAAGCGATAACACTGGAAGATCAATATGGCGCGCACAATTATCACCCGCTGCCCGTGGTGCTTTGCCGCGGTGAAGGCGTGTACCTCTGGGATGTGGAAGGCAAGCGGTACTACGACTTTCTTTCTGCCTACAGCGCGGTCAACCAGGGTCATTGCCACCCGCGGATTATCAACGCGCTGATCACGCAGGCGAAACAGCTGACGCTGACTTCACGCGCATTTTACAACGACAAGCTTGGCCTTGCCGAAAAATACATCTGTGAAACGTTTGGTTACCAGAAAAGCCTCTTCATGAACAGCGGCGCGGAAGCTGTGGAGACGGGCATGAAGCTGGCCAGAAGATGGGGTTATGAGAAAAAGGGGATACCGGATAACCAGGCTGTACTCGTATTCGCGACAGGCAATTTTCACGGCCGCACCACGAGCATTATTTCGGCGTCAACGGACCCGGACGCCCGGCGCGGCTTTGGGCCCTACCTTCCCGGAATCGAGATTGTCGCCTACGACGATAAGGAGGCTTTGGCATCTGCCTTAAGCAATCCTAACGCATGTGGCCTTGTGGTCGAACCGATTCAAGGTGAGGCTGGCGTTTTTGTTCCGCAGGAAGGCTATCTCAAAACAGCCCGCGAACTGTGCACGCAAAACAACGTCCTTCTGATCCTCGACGAAATCCAGACTGGCCTGGCGCGAACGGGCCGTATGCTTGCGTCCGAATACGAGGACGTGAGGGCGGACATCCTGTTGCTGGGCAAGGCATTGTCTGGCGGGGTGATGCCGGTGTCGTGCGTTCTTGCTGATGACGATATTATGTTGGTGATCCGGCCAGGGGAGCATGGCTCTACGTTCGGAGGTAATCCACTGGCGGCTGCGGTTGCCATCGAGGCGTTGCAGGTGTTGAAGGATGAAGGTCTTGCCGAACATGCCTATCGCCTGGGAATGGATTTCCGGGAACGGATGGCTGAGTTGGTACACAAGGCGCCGTTGCTGAAGCTCGTACGGGGAAAGGGCCTTCTCAATGCCCTGGTCATAAACGACAGCCCGGAGTCAGACACAGCCTGGAATGTTTGTGTGAAGCTGATGGAACAAGGGCTGCTTGCCAAGCCGACTCACGGTAACATTATCCGATTGGCTCCGCCTTTGGTGATCACTGAGGAACAGTTGCACGAGTGCTGCGATATCATTAGCACCGTCATCTTGAACTACCAACACCCTTGATAGACGCACATGCATCTGCATCTGCGTCTGCTACTTACTTGACTTCCGCTGCCTCCTCAATAGGTGCCTCGGGTGCGTTGATCCTCACTGACGAAATCCCGTTTTCCATTCCGGACTGACTCTCATAAACCTGGCTGGAGCCGATTACCTGTCCATTGGTGCTTGTCAGGGTGAAGTGGTATTTCCCATTTGCGGTGTTCTTGCGGGCATAACGGTCGGGAAGAGGAGCGTTCTTTTTCACGGAACCAATGCCGTCAAGGCAGGCGGCCTTGCTTGTATATCCCTCGCTGGTAAGTATCACCTGTCCGTTTGCGGCTTGCAGGACAAACTGGAATTCGCCGTCCTTACGTGTGCTTACGACAAATTTTCCCATGGTCGGTTGGTGTTAGGATCCTCCCATGAGTATACGAAAAAGGCGCGACAATTACACGACGATCCCGAGTTTCGTCAAATCTGTGCGCAGTTGCTCCGGGCTTACGAACCGGATTACGTTCAGACCAAGTTCTCTCCCGGCATGGATATTTTTTTCGTTGTCATCGATAAAGACCGAACGGCCGGGTTCTACGGTGTACCGATCGAACAGCACCCGGAAAAATCGGGGATCCGGTTTACGCATCTTTTCGACGCCGGAAACAACAATGCCATCAAACCAATTCAGGAAGTCGAATTTCTTTAAAGCGATGGGAAAGCTTTCTGACGACCAGTTCGTCAGCGCGTAAAGGTTATGGTTTGAACTTCGGACGGTGCGAAGAATTTCAACCGTTCCGTCAATGGGTCCCGAGATGGTTTCCTCCCACCGGTCGTACCACGCGCGGATGGGCATCTCCCATTCGGGATGCCGCGCGATCAGCTCTTCCGTCGCTTCGGCGAAAGAACGGCCTTCATCCTGCAGGTCGTTCCATTCCGCCGTGCAGATGTTTCCAAGAAACCATTCTATCTCCTCGTCGGTCTTGAAAATCTTCCGGTACAGGTAGCGGGGATTCCAGTCGATGAGGACACCCCCGAGATCAAAAATTACCGTGTCGATAGCGTTCATGCGGGCTTAGGTTAACCGGCTGCAATAATAAGAAAGATTGAAGAATTGAAGGGTGAAGATTGAATGGCCGCACCTCTGACCCCATTTCCCACTATAACTGCAGATGCATGGATTCCACTCTGTTACCCAGGAACCGCTGTGCCTTATCATCGAAGTCTTCCGTCGACTCGGTAGTGTAAAACGTCTGCGTGCCGCCTCTCGTGCATAAGGCATCGATCTCAGGGTGGCGTTGGAGGTAATCGGCCAGGCTGGCGGCTACAATCGGACCCTGTACCAGCAGCTCAATATGATCCGGTAAGAACTGACGAATCTTATCGACAAGCAGGGGATAATGCGTACAGCCGAGGATGATGGTGTCGATCCGCGGTGATTTTCTCAGCAGGTTCGTGACGTTCTTTTCAACAAAATAATCGGCGCCGGGCGACGTGTGTTCGTTGGCCTCCACCAACGGCACCCACATGGGGCAGGCTTCCTGCCACACCTGTATGTCAGGAAAAAATTTGTTGATCTCGATTACGTAAGACATGGAAGTTACCGTGCCCTGCGTTGCCAGGATACCGACGTGTCGCGTCTTTGAGTGCATGCCGACTATTTCCGTGGTCGGCCTGATCACGCCAAGAACGCGATACAGGTTCTCCATAGTCACAAGATTCCGCTGTTGTATCGTCCTCAACGCCTTGGCTGATGCCGTGTTGCATGCAATGATGACGAGTCGTGATCCCATCCGGAAAAGATGCTGCACACACTCCCATGTATACTGATACACCGTGTCGTACGATCGCGTTCCGTATGGGACCCGGGCATTGTCGCCGAGATAAACAAAATCATACTCCGGCAAACGACCTGCGATCTCTCGAAATACCGTAAGTCCGCCAATACCAGAATCAAATACACCAATAGGACCGGGGGGGTTCATAGGTTTCAGTTACTTGGGGATGGGAAATGAGGAAATAGGGAAATAGGGAAATAAGGAAATAAGGGAATAAGGAGACAAGGGAATAAGGGTGTGTAAGGTGCATAGGGTGTATAGGGTGTATAGGGTGTATAGGGGTATAGGGTATATGGTTACCAGGCACATCAACACATCAACACATTAAGCTTCAAATCCCTTCAAACAAACTAACCGACTCCATGTACTGAGGCACGAGAACTTTCCATCCGAACTTGTCGTGGATGGCTTGGGCATAGTGTTCAATCCCGGGGGATTCGCCGTGGACCGTGAACACCATCTTGGGCTTTTCCTTAAATCCCTCCATCCATTGGAAAAGTTCTGACCGATCGGCATGGCCGGACATCGAACTGATGAATTCGACCTTGCATTTTACCGGTACTTCTTCACCAAAGATCTTTATAGTCGGCGATTTGTCAAGCAGGCTGCGGCCTCTCGTTCCCTCGGCCTGATAGCCCGCAATGAGGAGGGTGTCGCGCTCGTTTCGCAGCCGGTGATACATGTGATGGAGAATTCGTCCGCCGGTCATCATGCCGCTCGAAGAGATAATGATCGCCTTGGAGGAAAGCGTATTCAACATCCGCGAATGCTCGGACGATTTAACCATCACCAGCATGTTCGTTTCGATCTCATGCGCGAGGTCCTGGCTCGTTGTCCCCATCCGGTGATACTGAGGGTACTTGTAAAAGAGATAGGTTGCGGAAATTGCCATGGGGCTATCCACATACACCGGCACATCGGGAATAACGTCGGACTGCATGAGTCGCCGCAAATGAAGCAACAGGGTCTGTGTTCGTCCGACGGCGAAAGCCGGGATGATTAGTACGCCACCCCGATCAAAAGTTTCGTTTGCTATGCGTGCGAGGTCGGTGGCGGGGTCCTCGTCGGGATTCTCACGATCTCCGTACGTTGATTCGATAAGCAGGATATCGGCGTCAGAAATGGATGTGGGCGGGTTGAGCATAGCCTGGCTGTACCGGCCGAGGTCGCCGGAAAAAACGATCTTCTTCGTTTGCGAATTGCCCTTGATATACACTTCCACGATAGCAGAACCCAGCAAATGACCGGCATCCCGGTAAACGATCTCGATCCTGTCGTTTATACTGAAGCGTTCGTCATAGTTAAATGTCCTGAACAGGGGGAACGTGCTGCGCGCATCCTCCTCGGTGTAAAGGGGCAGCGGGTTTTTGTGGCGCGAATACCCTTTCCTTCTCGCGTACTCTGCTTCTTCTTCCTGGAGTTTTGCTGAATCGAGAAGCATGATCTCCATGAGGTCCGCTGTGGGCGCCGTGCAGTATATCGGCCCGTTGAATCCTTCCTTGACAAGCCTGGGCAGGTAGCCGGTATGATCAATGTGTGCGTGGCTGATAACGACGGCATCAATGGTGGATGGGTCGACGGGGAACGGCTCCCAGTTCCGCAGCCGCAGCGACTTAAGGCCCTGGAACAGCCCGCAATCCAGCATGAACCGGAAATTGTCCACTGTGAACAAGTGACGTGATCCTGTCACGGTTCCGGCGGCGCCAAGAAATTTTACGCGTACATCC
>DASVCT010000214.1:0-3136 GCA_036381475.1 Cyclobacteriaceae bacterium | reverse complement strand
GTCGAACTGGTATGTGCGTCTGAACAGAAAGCGGTTCTGGAAAGGCGAACTGGGTGAAGACAAGAAGGCGGCGTATGAAACCCTGTATGAGTGTATTCTCGTGACGGCACAACTCATGGCGCCGGTGGCCCCCTTCTTTGCGGAATGGCTGTACAAGAACCTCACGGACAATATCAGGGGGAAGGCCGTCACTGACGGCACACCCCTTCGTCACGAATCAATACATCTTACCACCATCACAGCACCTGCGCAGGATCGTATCGACGAGGAACTGGAGCGCTCGATGGATTACGCCCAGCGCATTTCCTCGCTTGTGCATTCATTGCGAAAGAGTGCACGTATCAAGGTGCGGACACCCCTTCGGAGAGTGCTGATCCCTGTACTGGATGAATCGTTTCGCGAACGGCTGAAACCGGTTGAGGAAATCATCCTTTCGGAAGTGAACGTGAAGGCTATCGAATACATAGACAACACGTCAGGCATTCTCGTCAAGAAGGTCAAGCCCAATTTTCCGAAACTTGGCAAGCAGTATGGACCGAGGCTGAAGGAAGCGGTAGCGATTATCCAATCGTTTTCTGCAGATGACATTGATGAAATTGAGAAAAAGGGTGCTATCCGTCGGAATGGTTTCGATCTTGCTCTCGACGATGTGATCATCACCTCAGAAGATATACCGGGATGGTCGGTGGCAAGCGACGGCACGCTTACCGTTGCCCTGGATGTTCAGATCACGGAAGAGCTTCGGCAGGAGGGGATTGCGCGCGATTTTGTGAACCGTGTTCAAAACATCAGAAAGGATATGGGTCTTGAAGTCCTGGACAAGATCCTTATCGACGTGGAGCGCCAGCCGGAAACAGTTGCAGAGGCGCTGGACACGTATAGCGACTACATCCGGAAAGAAACACAGGCGTTGGTCCTCAACCTGGAACCGCAGGTTCCCGATGGCCTGCCCGTAGAGCTGGATGACTTCCGGCTGAAGGTGAAGATAAGTGTCAAAAAATGAAGACAGGCCGGTACTTTTTGCTTGCGCTCTTCGTGATCATCATTGATCAGACGACGAAGATGCTGGTACATCACAACATGTACCTGCACCAGGAAATCAACGTAATTGGCGACTGGTTTCGCCTGCACTACCTTCTGAACCCCGGAATGGCGTTCGGTTTCAAGTGGAATACGGAGTTTGGAAAATTGGCGCTCACGATTTTCCGGATCGTTGCCATGATAGCGATCGGATTCTACCTGTGGAAGATGTCGAAGCGACGTGTCCACCCCGGATTTCTCTGGTGCATGGGACTTATCCTCGGGGGCGCAGTGGGTAACGTAATTGACAGCACGTTTTATGGAGTACTGCTGAACAACCAGCTCCCCGGTTCACCTACGCCCTGGTTTCATGGGCAGGTCATCGACATGCTGTTCTTTCCCATGTTCGAATTTGTGTGGCCGGATTGGGTTCCCTTCGTGGGCGGTGATTATTTCCTGTTCTTTAGTCCCGTGTTTAACATCGCCGATTCTGCAATCTTTGTCGGTGTGGTGATTATCCTCGTGATGCAAAAGAAGTTTTTTGGTGATCGCCGTACCAGGCAAGATGAGGCGACGCCTGTTACGACAGATGGAATCGTACAATCTACTACCGATGCCGATCTTTCGGAGCCCGCGCCTACCGACAGCGGGACAGTGTCCGAACAGGAGTAATTCTACTATTTCCTAAGTAAGCACCGTGTGCGAGCTGTTGTGCGGGCTGGCGCGGAGGTTGTCGTTTTTGCGTGTCAGCTTTTTCTTTAGGGTCGATTGTCCTATTTTGAGCCGCCTAAACGAACGAACCACCCTCAGATGCAACGTCTCAATGAAATTCTCTCCCTTATTGATAGCTATATCGGGCAGTCGAACTGGTTTGTGTTCCTGCTGCTGGGAACAGGATTATTCTTTACGCTATACCTGAAGTTTCCCCAGGTCCGTTTTTTCCGTCACGCATTGCGCATCGTGCGGGGCAAATACGACAAGGATTCTGATTTGGGTGACACGTCTCACTTTCAATCTTTGGCGACGGCGCTATCCGGCACGGTGGGCACCGGTAACATTGCAGGCGTAGCGTATGCCGTACACCTGGGTGGTCCTGCCGCATTGTTCTGGATGGCGGTCACCGCGTTTCTTGGGATGACAACAAAATTTGTTGAAGTAACCTTATCGCACAAGTATCGTGAAGTGGATGCCAAAGGTCACATCGCCGGTGGTCCGATGTACTACATGAAGAATGCGCTGAACCTGAAATGGCTCGCGGTGATATTTTCGATTGCAACGGTGCTCTCGTCGTTTGGCACGGGTAACCTTCCGCAGATCAACAGCATTGCGAACTCGATGTATGCCACCTTCAGAATTGACCACATGATAACGGGGGGTGTGCTTGCCGTGATTCTCGGCTTCGTGGTGCTTGGAGGCATCCGGCGGATTGCTGCGGTAACAGAGAAATTGGTACCTTTCATGGCCCTCTTCTATTTTGTTGGTGCGCTGCTGGTGATCGCGTACAACGCAGAGAACATTGTCCCGTCGGTGGCCGCCATGTTCGGAGACGTGTTGTCGGGTTCAGCGGCAACCGGAGGGTTCTTGGGTGCAACCATTGCCTTCGCCTTCAACCGAGGTGTGAACCGCGGACTGTTCTCGAACGAGGCGGGACAAGGGTCTGCCCCGATTGCCCACGCCGCGGCCAAAGCGCACGAACCGGTGTCTGAAGGGATGGTCGCCATATTGGAGCCGTTCATTGACACGATCATTATATGCATGTTGACCGGACTTGTTGTGCTGACCTCGGGCGCGTGGCAAGAAAAATATCAGAACGATTTTCAGGTGGCCGACCTTGAGGTACTGGCGGGACGCTATGACGACCACGTCGATGCCGATCGCGAACGACTTTCCTCACACATGACGGGAAAAGAGCTGTTGCCGTCATTCTCCGGCGAGATCCAGGTCAAGGAAGGCAAGATTACTGATGATGTCACCATTCTGCATGCACGTTCGGTAGCGGAGGACGTCCTTGTAACCCGGAACCGCCAGCCGTACAACGGCGTACTGCGCTTCAACAACGGACACCTTGTCCAGCAGGATGCGGGAATTACCATCAGCGGTAAGTCGCTGCTTCACA
>DASVCT010000213.1:0-6656 GCA_036381475.1 Cyclobacteriaceae bacterium | reverse complement strand
CTCCGACGGATCCTGAACTATAGTCAGTCCTTTTCGCTCTTTGATGGAACGCATTCCCAATGCACCGTCCTTGTTCGCTCCAGAGAGCAGTATGCCTATCAGTTTTTCCTTATACACATAGGCGCACGTAAACAATGTGATGTCTATCGCCGGCCTGGAATTGTTCACCATTTCTTCGGTGGAAAGCGCAAAATAATTTCCCAATTCGACCGACAAATGATAGTTGGCAGGCGCGAGGTATACAGCGCCCTTACGGATCGCCTCCTTGTCGTGAGGCTCCGTGACCTGGACAACGCTCTTGAGCGAAAGGGCTTCGACGAAACCGTGGCGAACATGCTTGAGGCGGTGCAGGCACATAATGATTGGTAAAGGAAAATTCTTGGGCAGGTGTGATAATATCTTTACCACCCCCTGGAAGCTGCCAGCAGAACCCCCAATAACAACGGCCTTGTAGCTGTTATTTAAGTTGTATTTGTTCATGGCCCTGACCAACTTCGCCCTAGTCCTTTATTTTCTTATATATTTTTTCTTCAGTGTTCACCACGATGAACCGGTTCGAATAGTCGCACCAGATCAGCGATTCTTTGGAACCGATTGCGAGATACCCGTACTTGAAGAGGCTTTCGTGAAATTTCTTCAAGACCTCGTTTTGCAACGCCTGATTGAAGTAGATCATGACGTTGCGGCACAGGATCAGATCGAACTTGTTGAAAGGTTCGCCCAGAACGAGGTCGTGACGACGAAAGCTCACGTTCTTCATGAGGGAGGGATCGAAAATGGCCGTGCCGTTTTCAACCCTGTAGTAATGCTGCAGTGAGTTAGTTCCCTGGAAGCGGATGTAATTCTTCTCATTCAGATCCATGTTCTTGACCGGGTAGCTTGCAGCCCTTGCCCGGTCGAGAATGTTCACGTCGAGATCGGTCGCGATGATGGTCACGTCGTTCAGGATGCCCATCTCTTTCAGCAGAATGCTCATCGAAAGCACTTCTTCGCCCGACGAACATCCGGCGTGCCATATCTTGAATTGCTTGTGATTGAGAAGGATGGAGGGAATTATTTCTTCGCGCATGACCCGCCAGAAACTTGGGTCGCGGAACATTTCAGTTACGTTGACGGTAAGTTCGTCGAGAAATTCGTTAATGAACGACGGCTGGTCATTAAGTTTGCGGAGCAGCGACTCAACTGTAAGACGCTTGATCTCCATGATTCGCAGGACCCTCCGTTTAAAGGAGGACATGGCATAGTTTCTGAAGTCGTAGCGGTGCTTTTGGTATATGAGCTCCGATATCCTTTTTAGGTCCGCAATGTCGATGTCCTGCATGAAAACCCTGTTAATTTACCTTCACAGGAGTCAAAAATAAGATTGTTCCCCCTACCGGGGGCCTGCGTTTGCGGTACAAATGGTACACGTGTTGAATCGCCCGGGAAGCCGGTCAATTTTGCCTGGTCACCATGTCGGTCATTTTCTTTCGACGAGGCTGAATGCCGGGGCTTCTATTTCCCCACGTCGGCGGCACTGCCTTTTCCGGCAAGTTGGGCTTCGAGATCGGTGATACGGGCGACGTAATCGCGCTCCTTTCGGGCCATCTCTTCCTGTGTGGCCTGAAGTTCTTCCATGTTTTGGCGCATTTCTTCTTCCTGCGAGCGCATCATCTCGGTGGCCTGACGGGCTTCTTCCAGCAGTTCGCGGTTGCGCTGGGCCGCACGGACGGTAGCGACCGTGGAGGCGATCGTTTCCCCAAGACGTTCTACAAAACGGATAACGTGATCGGGGTATGGATTGAAGGAGGCCAGTTCCACAACCCCGAAAACATCCTGATCGATCTTTAGAGGCACGACGAGCAGGGACGAAGGACTGCCCTCTCCCAAACCAGACGTGATACGTACGTATTCTTCCGGCACCGATTTCAGATAGGTTGTCTGCTTTTCAAGGAAGGTCTGGCCGAGTATACCCTCTCCGATCTTTATCCGGCGGGTCTCATGCTTCTTCACATCAAATGCGAAAAGAGATACCAGTTCGAGATATGTATCCGCCGCGTTTGCGTCATTAAGAAGATACAGGCCTCCCTGGTTTGACCCCGTATACGTAGCGAGCGTGGAAATAATCTTGTCTCCGAGCGCCCTGAGGTCGTCGTTTCCGGAACGAAGGATGTCGACGAATTTCGTGAGCCCTTCGTTGGTCCACTGTCGTTTCTGATCCTCTTCATTTAATTGCCTGAGACGCGATTGCATATCGACGAGTGAATCGGCAAGACGATTTGTTCCGGGTTTGTAATCTTTGTCGAAAGTCTCATAACGTATGGAGAGATCCCCATCGCCAATGGCCTTCACAAAGTCGGAGGCGTCCTTCAACTGTTCGATGACGTGATTCACCTCCGCGGCAAGAACGCCCAGTTCATTGGGTGGCAAGTTCGTCGTATGATTGTGGGAGGCTGTATTCTTGCGCATGAGCTTCAGCGGGTCCAGAAGCATGCGCCTGAAAAGGAAAAACATTGCGAAACACAACGCAATATCGAAAACGCCAACACCCGCGAGCACGCTGCGGTGAAGCGAACGCTGTGCTGCGATGATGGTGTCGAGATCTTCGACAAGCCGGTTGTACCACGACGACACGCCTTCCCACTGAGTTCGTGCAAGACTAAGATCGCGCCGGCTCTGGCCCGGCCCAGCATCCGTAATGCGTTCAACCGTTTCAATGAACGTTACCCACCGTTCCTGCAGCTCATCAAAAGCAATGCGCGGCAGCCTGGGCAAGGGATCAAGGATCAGCGTCGACCCCTCCACTCTGCCACCATCCGACAATACGTCCATGGCGTGCGCCAGTTGTGCGAGCCTCGCACCAATATCGCGGGCGGATTCACGCCCGTCTGCATGCAGGACGACATCCGCATATACGTCCTGCGCCATCAATTGGGTCTTGCGCGCAACGTCTCGCTGATAATGAAGTTGCTCCAGTGTGTTTCCTGTGTGTCGGACTACGAGATACTGGACAAGAAAAAAGAATGCGAGAACGGCCAGCAAAAATGAGTACTGGAAGGCCAGACTCCTGTTCCTCAAAAAATTCATGATCTAAAAATAAAAAATTACTTGTTGTCCGACGGCTCCATGTTAGATTTTGTGAAGCCGTAAGGCAGTAGAGATTCGGCGGATGGTGCGATAATCCAGTTATGCTGCCGGTCGAGCATGACGATTTGTATCGGCGACTTCTGGCGTGTTTCAAACTCCAGCATCACCTGACGACATATTCCGCAGCTTGTTGCAGGAACCAGGTCTTTGCCTCCTTTGCGTCGGGCGACAACAGCAATTTTTGTGATCTTCGCCGAAACATTCGCTGCGGCGGCCGCGTAGAGTGCCACACGTTCCGCACACATTCCGGCAGGAAAAGCCGCGTTCTCCTGGTTAGTGCCCGTCATATATGAACCGTCGTCCATCAGCAGGGCAGCGCCGACGTGAAATTTCGAATAGGGCGCATAAGCATGGGTAGCCGCCTCCTTTGCCTTATGGATAAGATATTTCGATTCGGAGTCGAGATCTTCAAGATGCTTGACAGTTTCAATTTTCGCCATGGCCGGGAGCTCATATGAAAGATAATGATTTGACTCCGCAATTCAGCCGCGGGCTATCAATTTTTAAATAGAATAGCCAGCACCGTTTCACGGCGAGCCCCTTTTTTGATTTACTTTGACGGCATGAGAAACGTGCTTGTGCTGGGCGCCGGCCGATCATCGGGTGTACTGATCGAATATCTTCTGGAACAGTCTACGTCCCGGGATTGGTCAGTCACGGTTGCCGACCGGGTGATCGGGGCAGCAGATGCTGCCGTTAAAGACCATCCCAGAGGCACAGCCGTATCGTTCGACCCTGCAAACGAAGCAGAGGCCGCATCGCTCATCCGGGGCGCCGACGTAGTTATCTCCATGCTTCCGCCGGCGTGGCACGTAACCGTTGCGACCCTGTGTCTGCGGGAGCGACGCCACCTGTTGACAGCAAGTTACGTTACCCCGGACATGATGGCCCTTGACGCCGAGGCACGTTCAGCCGGGCTCCTGTTTCTGAATGAATGCGGTCTTGACCCGGGCCTTGATCACATGAGCGCCATGGAGATGATCGACCGAATCCATAGTGAGGGGGGATCGATCGTTTCTTTTGAGTCTTTTACCGGCGGCCTGATAGCGCCTGATACCGATCCTGAAAATCCGTGGCGTTACAAGTTTACATGGAACCCGCGCAATGTTGTCCTCGCCGGACAGCAAGGTGATGCGGAGTACTTACGCGATGGTCAGATCATCAGGATACCGTACACGAAATTGTTTTGTTCAACGACGCAGTTTGACGTGCCGGGAATCGGCGTTCTTGAAGGGTACCCAAACCGCGACTCACTGCGATACATCGATCTGTATGGAATCCCTGAAACGAGAACGATCATACGGGGTACGCTTCGATATAAGGGATTCTGTTCCGATTGGAACGTGCTCGTTCAGCTGGGATGCTGCGACGATACCAGGGTATTGGACAAAACTGCAATCACGACACATCTTGATTTCGTGCGTTCCCTTCTCCCTCCCTTGAACCGCCCTGTAGAAGAAGTTCTTGCCAGTGTCGCCGGTGTTGCCGTCGATGGTCCGGAAATGGAATGCCTGCGGTGGTCTGGACTTTTCAGCGACGAGCCTGTCGGACTAACGTCCGGGACTCCTGCACAGGTCCTTGAACATATTCTCATGAAGAAATGGGCACTGAAGGAGGATGACCGCGACCTCGTAGTCATGCTGCACCGGTTTGTGTATCAGTCAGGCGGTGAGGAAAGAAGCGTCCAGGTTGAAATGACACACGTAGGCACTAAGGGGCATACGGCCATGGCCACAACGGTCGGTTTGCCTTTGGGTATCGCGACAAAGTTGCTGCTGGAAGGGCGCCTGTCGGTCCGGGGGGTAGCTATACCCGTAAAAAGAGAACTTTACAAGCCGATCTTACACGAGCTTGCGGGCAGGGGTATTGCCTTTACGCAACATGGTGGATAAGAGCAAAGCATATCCCTGGGATTTTTCTTTCGCAATCGTATCCATTCTTACGTTGTCACGTCATGCAGGCAATAAGTTGGTAGCTTTATAAGACTTTTTATTGTCTGTTGCAGGATCAGGTCTTGCATTTTTTTTGACGTTTTACCCATCAATGAAAAAATCATGAAGGCACGCTTGTATTCATCGGCACTTGTAGTGCTGGCTTTGACATTTGGCTATGTATCGACAGCGCAAACACCGACAAAGGCAGCATGGACCACCAAATTCACCAGTCCGATCAGCTGGCAGCGCATCCATTCGCTGGGTTATATTATCGTCAGTACAAGCAAGGGTTTGTATGCTGTAAATCCCGACGATGGAAAGATCATGTGGGAGAAAAAGGAATTTGCGGCGCTGGACAATTCCTGGTACGAAGAGATCGAAGGAACGGAATTTATCGCGGTCGCACGGCAGATCAGTGAGGAATCTGTGCTCCCCATGCAGGCGATCATCGATGTAACGACCGGCACAACCGTCTTTGATTCTCAGCAAGAAGGAATTGGCATCCTCAGCCGTCACGTTCTGCCAAAGTCGGGCAGACTGCTGATCATTGGTGCAGCCCGCGGCAATTTGACGGCAACGTTATTTATGTATGACATTCGCTCTGGAAGCCTCTTGTGGTCAAATGATGAACTCTTTAAAGTTGCGTCCACGGGAAAAGGTTTCCTGGCGAAACTTCAGGCGGGAATGCAGCAGCTGTCGAATCTTCAGGGCCTCATTGCAGAGCCCGTAGAAGTGGACGACAAGAGCATGATCATCGCACATCCCGGATACTGTATGCGAATCAATACTGCTACGGGAGAGGTAATCTGGAAGAATTCGATTGAGCGAGCCATAGAAGGGCGCGTACTGTTCTCGCCTTATCGCGAGAATGTTGTGTACCTGGCAACGGGTATCGAGTCAGAAACGGGTTCTGGATTCACGACCACATCGTCATCTTCGAATGAACCCGCGAAGTTTTATTATAACCTGTATTATGCCTTTGACCTTGCCTCGGGCAAACCACTGTGGAAAGCCCCGGCGAAAGAACAGGACATGCTCAATGAGGTCATCATGGATGAACGCGGCATTATCATCTGCCCGCGAAGCACCCAGAAGCCTACGATCAATCTTGTAAACTATGAGACTGGCGAGACGATGTGGGGTAAGAAAGGCAAAGGCATTAAGACGCAGGGGAGCGTGGTTAGCTACATCGCGACAGAAAAGGGAATAGTGATAACTACGGGATTTGACAACGCCTTTACGAACAAGGGCGAGGAATACTACCTGAATGTCCTGGACGTCGACCACGGTACACTGAGATACGACAAGTCGGTCAAACTCAAAGGCGACATTGTGAGTACCGAAATCACGCCGAGGGGTCTGCTCTTTACCACTACACGGGAAGTCAACATCCTTGACCTCAACTCGGGTACGCTGATGTGGGACCAATCGATCGAGGCAGGTGGTCCTGCAACGGGCGACAAAGTCCGTCCATTTCCAGTAGGTGTCAGCGCGGGAAAGCTATACGTCTATTCACCGAAAGCGGGTGGCGTCTTTGAAATTGACAAGAATGCAGGAACCAATCGCAAGCTGAATGGTGCGCCGATCAAGTTCGAA
>DASVCT010000212.1:0-2752 GCA_036381475.1 Cyclobacteriaceae bacterium | reverse complement strand
TTAGGATCGACCCACCGGTCGCCGTTATCCAGCGATCCCGCGCTTATGAAGACCGGACGCGGAGCGCACAGGGCCACAAGTTCATGGGCGTCAACGGGAAGATCACCTGGTGTTAGGGTAGAGGCATATTTGAGAAAGTTGCCACAGAACCAAAAGTAATTTTGGCGGACGACCACATTTTCAACTTGTTCACCGAAACGGCGCCTCATGATCTTGGCGCCGCCAACACCCGACGACGCGATGAGCGCCACGGAAAAGCGCTGATCCATTGCCATCGCTACTAAGGCTGCCTTGCCATAGCGCGACAGACCTTCGATTCCTATTCGAAGCTGATCAACGTCGGCATCGGTTTCCAGATAGTCGAATGCCCGGCTGGCACCCCAGGCCCACGCCCGCAGCGCACCCCAGTCGGCAGGGTCGCGCGGTTGACCACGTCCCGCCAAACCGATAATTCCTTCCCTAATACTCGCACCGTGATCCGGTTGGATGCTCCAGGGTTCCAGTATCGCATATCCCCACCGTTTCGAAAGCATCAACTCTTTCCATTCCGTCTGCGGCCTTCGTATCGAACTGAGCTTGAGTACAACGGGAACGGCCGCCTCTGCATCCGCGGGAGTAGCAAGGAGGAGGCTTAATTCGACCGTCACTCCGGGAAAGGCAGAATTGTCAACTACCCCCGCCAGCACCTTCTGACGCGCGCGAAAGGTGCCAACTACAATGGTTTCCTCTGAGACCACCCGCCACGTTACGTGAGGAACTGTTTTGGGCACACGACCAAAGACTTCGCGCTCAAAGTCCTCAACAATCTCCGGCCTGCGCTTTTCCCACCATTCTTCCGGTGTGGAGACACGTGCGCCATTATTCAAAACCAGCGGGTCAGGCAACTGAAAAGGAGGGACCTTTGATTCCTCAAAGTTGGCAGGATTCGGACCCGAGGGCTGCTGGGCTGGCGCAGGGCGGGCAGGGATGGTAATGCCGACCCTTTCCCGCATCAGTTCGAGGTTGCGCGCGGCCTGGCGGGCCTTTCGGCCACCCCCCGCATGAATTATCCAGGCTTTTCGTATGAAATAGCCGGCGACTAATGCGGCGAGCAATACCGCGCCCATGGCAAGGAATCGACCCATGACCTTTGATGTTCGTTCTTGTCAGAATGTGACCTCGTATATTAAGGAAATAATGGGCAATTGGAAAGCGAACTAGAATGCAGCCATTTATCGTAACTTTGTACGATGAATTTTTTCAGATCCCTGTACTTCATGAGGGCCGTAGTGTTCCTGCTGGCCTCACTGGTGCTGCATGACAGTATTGACATGCGGGGTGGATCTGCTGCGAGAAACACTGATCCGTCTGTTCAAGTCCTCGTTAAGGCCGCAGATGAACCCGGCAGCGACGACTGGGAAGGCAGGTTTCTCGGATTGGAAATAAACCTTTGCGACTCGCCTGTGCAGGACATTGATTTTGTCAGTCCGTACAAAGCAGTAACGATTAATTTTTCAAATCCGAACAGTAATTTCAAATCGGTACCCCACGAGCTACCATCTCCTCCGCCTAAGGCTTAAGCCGCGTCTACTTCCATTTATTACACCGAACCGGCGGCACAATGCAGCCGGGGCTTAAACCATTTCTATCATCCTAAATGTAATCTGTGATGAAAAAGCGGATCAATTATAATATGCTATTCATGCTATTTGCGATACTTTTCGCGCTTGGCGTTTTCACCTATATGATGTTAGCTGGGTGAGAATTAGAATAGGTAAAAGTGTGAAAAAGAAAAGGGCGACAACACGTCGCCCTTTTTGTTTCATAAAAGACGTTTTACAGGAACCGTCCGTATACATCTTCAATGTATTTGAAGTAGTAGTAAAGTTTATAGTTCACCTCGAGCCCATAATCGACGCCAGGATTGTAATTGATCCGCTGTTGGAAGGGAGAATTGGGTCGAAAGCCATGTGTGATGACCTTCTCGTTCCAGGCAGTCACATATCTGTGGTTCATCGATTCGTAAAACTGTGGCGAATGAAAGCTCATCGGACGTGAATGCGTGGCAAACCACCGGTCGAAGCCTGAATCAATTATAACCAATTCATATTCCTCGTCGTCTTCTCCGCGGTCAAGTATCATATTTTGCCCATACCGTACAGGTGCTGCGTTCTTGCCCGACCCGCAAGCAGAAACAAACACCATCACCGCAAACATCGGAACCATGTATTTCAAAATGCTTTTCATGGCACACCTCCTTTGATTAGGATACCTGGGTATAAAACAAAAAAAGTGCCCGATATGTTTGCCCGGCTGCCCAAGTCAGACTTTTTGTATCTTATTGCCGGCGAAAACCACACCTATGAAGAATCTTGTCTACTATTCAGATTGGCTCCATCGCATATTGATCGTAATCATCTCTGCTCTGATGCTTGCCTTGATGCCAGCGGCATCCTCGGCACAGAATAAACCGCGCATCATAATCACCGCCGATCCTGAACTGGACGACTCGAATTCACTCATCCGCTTTTTGCTCTATAGTACGGACTACAATGTTGAAGGTTTAATATACGCCAGCAGTCAGTTTCACTGGAAGGGCGACGGCACGGGAAAGAAGCTATCCGTTCCGGGACGGGAGTATACGCGCTTCGGATTGAACCTTTGCCCGTGTGAGTCGTATCGCTGGGCCAAAGACGAGCGCTTCATCCACGATATCGTCGAGATCTACGAGCAGGTTTATCCGAACCTGAAGGTGCATAACCCCGACTATCCC
>DASVCT010000211.1:0-11260 GCA_036381475.1 Cyclobacteriaceae bacterium | reverse complement strand
GATTGGCGTTTAGCTTAATCCTGGCAATATTCAACAGCCTGTTTGCGGATCTCACCAAGCGCTGACGATTTAAAATATTCGAAACGTTAACCACAGAGCCACTGAGGACGCGGAGCCACACAGAGTCGGCTTTTTGGCGTGGTTATTACTGAACGCGGGGAGTCGAATTATGTGTGTCATATCGATCGTGACACAACGAATCACTCCACTCCCGGAACGGCCTGGATCAGCCGCCCGCACAACCGGAGAAGTTCGGTTTCGGCCACTTTCGCGTTATACCGCGCGGTGATCAGCTCGGTGTAGGCATCCTCGAGACTTATCTGTGCGGTGCGGAGTTCTATGAATGTCGTCACGCCCCGCTTAAATCCCTCCAGCGCAATACGCACATTTTCACGCGCAAGCAAGATCGTCTCTTCCCCGATCTTCATCACCTCCCGCGCGTTGTAGTAGTTATCGAATGCATTGTTAGCCTCAATGAGCACGGCGGTTTGGCGCTGGTCGTAAAGGATCTGCTGGCGCTCTGCATCGATATGCGCCAACCGGATTCGACGCCGGGTGTCAAATCCATTAAAAATCGGAACCGTCAGGGAAAAGCCGTAGTTGAGTCCCTGGTTCTGGTTGAACAACGGCGTAAAGTTGTTGATGGCTACCGCATTCTCTGTCTTGCTGAAGTTGTAGTTTGAATTGAAATAAAGAAACGGGTATAGTTCGCCTTTACGCTCCTTTATCGTCAGGTTGGAAATATCGACATTCTTCTTCAGCGCCTGCAGCTCGAAGTTGCGCCTGGCGATCTCCGCGACGATCTCCTCGCGATCAAGATTGAGATCGATGACAATGGTGTCCGCCACATCGAATCCATCCGGCAGCTGCATCCCGACCAGGCCATTGAGCTGATCCTTGATCTGCCGAATGGCCGTGCGTTGCTCGACGACCTGTCGTCGTTGTGAATTCAAGTCGATCTTTGCTTGCAGCAACTCCGGTTTTCCGCCTGTGCCGACTTCGAGCTTAAGCTCCGCAAGTTTTACACGTTCCTCGCTGACAGCCATTTGTTCCTGCGTTGCCTTCAGCTGTTGTTTGAGGGCGACGATGAAATAATAGTTGTTGATCACGGAAGCAACCGTGTTTACCATTTGATCGAGGAGGAGCAGTTCTCCCTGTTCGGCGATCTCTGCAATGCGTTCGCGTGCGGCGAACATCCGTGTACCATCGAACAACAGCCATTGAAGTTGCGCCGACGCGCTGATGTTCTCAGACTTTATGCCATCGCGTTTTCGTTCGGTATTGTCGGGAAGCCTTTGCCGCTGATTATTGTTATTCCATGTCTTGCTGGCCGTCGCATTAAGCCGCGGCAGCAGCGCGCCGATGGAGTATCGGTCATCGGTTTCCGCAGCCGTCAGCGCATTCTGGGCCAGATGGATGTCGTAATCCTTTTCCAATGAAAGTTGGATCACTTCATTGAGGCTTACCATCTGCTGCGCCTTCAGCGAAGGCGCGAGAATTGACAGGATCAATGCAATTGCCGCACTTTGGCTAATTCTCATACACCAGTTCGTCGGGGGCCGGTTCTGCCACCCGTTTCTCAAATTCAACATGCTTCCGCGGTCGCGCCAGGTAGGAGTATATCGCAGGTATTACAAAAAGCGTCAGGACCAGGGAGAAGAGTATACCTCCGACGACGACGATTCCCAAAGGTTGCCGGCTGGTGGAAGCTGCTCCGAGCGAGACCGCAATGGGAAGTGTTCCAAGCACCATGGTGAGGCTCGTCATGAGGATAGGGCGGAGACGCAAACGAGAAGCCTCCAGCACAGCGTCCATCTTGGCCAGCCCTGCATCGCGCCGCTGGTTCGCAAACTCGACAATGAGAATCCCATTTTTCGTTACGAGGCCTATCAGCATGATCATCCCAATCTGCGAAAAGATATTCAGCGTTTGCCCGAAGAGCCACAGCGATATGAACGCACCTGCCACAGCAAGTGGAACCGTAAAGAGAATGGTGAGTGGATCCACGAAGCTCTCAAACTGGGCAGCCAGGATCAGGTATACGAGTATGATGGCAAGTACGAACGCGAAAGATGTGTTGCTCGAACTCTCCGCAAAGTCGCGCGACACGCCCGCAAGCGACGTGTTAAATGTATCATCAAGAAGGTTGGCTGCAATTTCCTCCATGGCTTCGATGCCGTCACCAATGGTCTTGCCCGGCGCGAGTCCTGCCGAGACCGTCGCTGAGCGGTAGCGGTTAAAGTGATATAGTGCAGGAGGTGTCGTAGACTCCTCGACGGTAACCAGGTTATCGATAGACACGAGATCACCGGACCGCGTCCGCACATACAGTCGCTTCAGGTCGTCAGGATCATCCCGATTCATTCGGGTAACCTGACCGATAACCTGGTACTGCTTGCCGTCTCTGGTAAAGTAACCAAATCGCAGATTACTATACGCCAACTGAAGCGTTTGGGCAATGTCCTGTACGCTGACGCCAAGTTGTGTAGCCTTAAGGCGATTGATCTGTACTCTGAGTTCGGGTTTGTTGAATTTCAGGTCGGAGTCGACGCCTTCGAGCACGGGATGGTCCTCGACGGCAGCGAGGAACTTGGGCAAAACGTCCTTGAGCTTATCGAAGTTGTTGTTTTGCAAAACAAATTGAATGGGCAACCCTCCCGACCGGGTCACCTGTATCGTCTGCTCCTGGGTTGCAAACGCTCGCCCTTCCGGGAACCGGCCGAGGTTTCGCGTTACCATTTGCACGATGTCGTCCTGCGAACGTTCCCGTTGGTCGGGGTCAGTCAGGGTTACGCGGATAAAGCCGGAGTTGGCGGCACCCGCGCCGGAAAATCCGGGCGATGTAACCGACAAGGCGATCTTGTACTCAGGGATCGAGTCGGTAAGGAAATCCACCAGATTTTGCACGTACGCATCCATGTAATCGTACGATGTTCCTTCCGGTGCAGAAAGCCGCAACCGGAACTGACTCCGATCCTCCAGGGGTGCGAGCTCCGACTGAATCTGGCTTCCTATCAGGCCAGCGACAGCGAGACAGCCGGCGATAATAATGAGTGACACCCAGCGAACTTTCAGGAAACCGGCGAGCATACGCTGGTAGCCGCGCTCCATCCCGGAAAAGAACGGTTCGGTAACGCGGTAAAACCAGGAATGCTGGTGGTGTTCACGCGTCAGTTTCACGCTTAGTACCGGTGTCAGCGTCAGCGAGACAAACGCGCTGATGAGCACTGCCGAGGCGATGACGACGCCGAATTCACGGAACAATCGCCCGACAAATCCCTGGAGGAACAGGATGGGCAGGAACACGACCGCCAGTGTTATCGATGTAGAAAGAACTGCGAAAAAGATCTCCTTAGATCCGAGCAATGCCGCCCGGTGTTTGTTCATTCCCTGTTCGAGTTTCTTGTAGATATTTTCCGTCACAACGATACCATCATCCACCACCAGCCCGGTAGCGAGGACAATGCCCAGCATGGTGAGCACATTGATCGAAAAGTCGCTCACATACATGATGAAGAAGGTAGCAACCAGGGCTACCGGAATGTCGATGAGTGGGCGAACTGCGATCCTCCAGTCGCGGAAGAAAAAGTAGATGACCAGGACGACCAGGGCGATGGCGACGAACAACGTTTCTTCAACCTCGCTGATGGAGCGTTTGATGAACACGGTCTGGTCCATCGCAATGTTGAGCTTGATATCGTCGGGCACTTCCTTTTCAATCTGCTCCATCCGCTTGTAGAATTCGTCGGCGATCGCGACGAAGTTGGCGCCCGGCAGTGGAACAAGGGCAAGCCCCACCATGGTCACGTTGCTTTCACGCAACACGGTTTCTTCGTTTTCAGGACCAAGCACAGCCTGTCCCACGTCCTTCAGCCGGATGTCGCCCGTGGGCGCCGACTGGATAATGACGTTGTTGAAGTCCTCCTCCGTGAACAATCGGCCGAATGTGCGCACGGTAAGTTCGGTAGAGGTGCCGGATATCTTACCGGATGGCAGTTCAACATTCTCGCGGTTTAATGCTTGCTGCACATCGAGGGCGGTAAGTCCGTATGCGCTCAGTTTTGCGGGATCCAGCCAGATGCGCATAGCGAACCTGCGCTCACCCCAGATTTGAATGCTGCTTACACCCTGGATGGTCTGAAGCCGTTCCACGAGATTGTTCGTGGCATACTCCGTCAGCTCCAGCGGATTCCTGGTGCTGCTCTGAACCGTCATGGCGATGATTGCATCGCGATTGGCGTCGGCCTTGGATACGACCGGCGGGCTGGTCAGGTCCTGTGGAAGGCTGCGTCCGGCCTGCGATACCTTGTCGCGCACGTCGTTGGCAGCCGCTTCCAGGTCGACGCCCAGGTCGAATTCTATATTGATGGAGCTTACGCCAACACTCGAGGCAGATGAAATATTGCGAATACCGGCAATGCCGTTGATGGCTTTTTCAAGGGGTTCAGTGATCTGGGATTCAATGATGTCAGCGTTGGCGCCAGAGTAGGAGGTCCGGACGCTGATACTGGGCGGGTCGATTACCGGATAATCGCGTACGCCCAGGCGGGAAACGCCTATTATACCGAAGATGACCAGGATGATGCTCATCACGGTGGCGAGTACGGGCCTGCGCAAACTCAGCTCTGAAATATTCATACAGTTAATCTAACTGTTTTGACCCATTCTTCTCTCACTCGTGAGTCAGGATTTTATCCAGTCTCACTGTCGATGTCGGTCGGATTGCCATGAGACCGCTGATGATTACAGTATCGCCTGCCTCGAGTCCCCGTGTAATCTGGACGTAAGCCGAATCCCGTATCCCGGTTTCCACTTCGCGGAAACGGATACTGTCGCCGGAATAAAGGATGACCTGTTTACCGCGCGCCTGGGGAATGACCGCCTGGGTAGGGATCATCAGTGCATTGTCGGTTCGCCCGAGTTGCAGATTTACCTTCGCAAAAACCCCGGGCACGAGTTCCCGGTGCTTCTCCCTGACCAGCGCGCGCACCGTAAGGGTTCGCGTCGCCTCGTCGACGCTGTTCTCGGTAGCCATCACCGTTGCCTCGTGCCATTGATCTCCGCCGTCAACACGAAAGCGCACCTTGTCTCCAGGGCCGACAGCCTTTGCATATTTTTCAGGAATGGCGAATTCGAGTTTGAGCCGATCCACCTGCCGGATACTGGTCACGATGTCGTTGGGAGAGAGATATGAACCCAGGCTGATCTGGCGAAGTCCCAGTGTGCCTCGATAGGGTGATCTTATTTCCGTCTTCGAAATCGCGATGCGCGTAGCCTCGATGTCGGCTTTCAGGTTTTCTACGTTGAGTTGGGCGAGGTCGTAGTCCTGCTGGCTGATGCCGTTTATTTTCAACAGTTCGGCTTGTCGTTCTTCCGACTTCTGTGCAATCTGCAATTGCACTTCGAGCTTCCTGAGTTGCGCCTGCAGGTCGCCGTCGAATAGCTTTACCAGCAATTTGCCTTTCTGCACAACGCCCCCTTCGGGGATGTCAAGGCGGACCACACGTCCGCTTACTTCAGCGCGGATATCTGTTTCCTCTTCAGGCAAGAGTGTGCCCGGCACTTCGACAGTTTCACTTACCGATGTTGGCTGGACAAGAAAGCCGTCAGCCTGTACGGGGCCACGCGGCCTGGCAGCAACGGAGCCGTCCTTTTTCGCGCTGCACGAAAAAAAGAGCAGTGAAGCTATACCACACGCCATCAACAAATATCGTCCCATAATACACTTCCTTTGACGGGCTCATATCTCCGCGCGATCCGAGCGTGTCCTGAATTTCTCATGGAGACTCAGAACCTGCGGAATCACCGGTTCAGACTCGTCGTTCCATATGACGGAATCTGCCCGCTTCATTTTTTCTTCATCGCTCCATTGCTGTGCCATAATTCTCCGAACCTGATCCGTGGTTCTTCCCCGGTCGCGGCTTACAACGCGATTGATTCGAAGTGGTTCCGGCGCTACGACGAGGACGATATGATCTAACCGTTTATAGGATCCTGACTCGAACAACAACGCAGCCTCCTTGATTACATAGTCGTGGTGCGCATGCTCTGCAACCCAGTCCTCGTAGTCGGCTGCAACACGCGGGTGAACAAGCCGGTTCAATTTTTCCAGTTGATCCGGGTTTCGAAAAACCAGTTCACTCAGGTACGACCGGTTCAATGATCCATCCGGATTGAACGACAATTGTCCGAATTCTTTCCGTATGTTGGACATCAGAATTCCATCGGTGGTCATTACATATTTCGCCCGGCTGTCGGAATCATAGATGGGAACGCCCAAAAGAGCGAATATGCGCCCAATTACGCTCTTGCCGGCGCCGATGCCGCCTGTAAGCCCTACCTGAAAAATCGGCATAATCCCTTCAATAGGTGATGTGGACGCTGTCGATGTTTATAACCTTTGCCCCGCCGGGGAGACCGTTCACTTCCGGTTCGGCGCTGATCCTTCCTCCCTTGAAACCCTTGAGGTTTACAACAGCCCGCAACGAGTCCCACTCAAGATTATCTGCCTGGCTACGGCGGATCCTCAGCGTTACCGGCAGTTTTTCAATCTGCAGATCGGGCTTTGCCGACTCGGGCAGATTTACCAGGACGAGGCGGACTGAATCGGTCACCTCCACATACTCTTCAACCCGAAAACTAACGCTCACGCTGGGCGGCCTGAAGGTGATAAGTGGCTCTCCGGGAACCATAACTTCGACTTCCTCATCGTAGTCTTCATCGATGTTTGTCTGCTCCAGCAACAGCGGCAACGAACGCTTGAGTTCGGAAATGCGAGACTGTGGCCCATTGGCCAGTACCGAGTCGGGTTGTATGCGGATCGCGCTGGCGAGGCCATAGCCGGGCCTGATAAAACGTTCAATCGAGTCGATGCGAAGCGTCAACCACTTTCGGTCGCGGGGCTCGATATTAACATAGATCGTGTCGTCGACGACAAAGTTTATTTCCAACCCCACGACCTGATCGGATAACAGTGCAGGGAGCGTGCTGCCCACGATCTTGCGAACCGTAGCCGGTCGTTCGAGGGGAATGACGAGCGGCGAAACACGAAGCCCCGCGCTCCTTCGGAACAGGTCCCATCCCATGCCTGACACATTTATCGTGAGATGATCGGGCAGCGGGTCCACGGGAATGTATGCCGTGTCCTCGTATTCGAATTTCAGGGGAAAGTTGACGTTCGCCGTGTAGTTATCGTTAAGCGAATCGAGGAACCAGAAGATGGTGGCGGCGAGTACGCATAAAGCGATTGCCTTCCAATTCTTTTTGTTGACGTGAAGCAAACGGAATATGGAATTGACAAACCGCATAATCGGAAAGGATGCCTGAACTTCTTAGGGCATTCCAGGGTGGTGCGGACCTTCGCCCTGAGCCTGTATCCTCATTTCCTGACCGCCCGGGTTGCCTCCATGGAGATTGCCGACTTGTTGAGGCGTATACGCCCACCCTTTTCCACTTCCAGTATGACCGTATCACCGTCCATCTCGACGATGTTACCGTGCATTCCTCCTATGGTCACCACATGGTCGCCCTTCTTCACTTCCTCGACAAACTTCTTTTGCTCCTTGGCCTTCTTTTGTTGCGGCCGGATCATAAAGAAATAAAACACGAGGATGATACCGCCGAAAAAGAGCAATTGCGGCACCTGACTTCCCGGCGCCTGCGCCTGTGCTAATATGGTGTGCATATATCGAATTTTAACGAAACGCTAAGTTACACATTTGGGGTGAATGGGATGGATACGGGGCTACTTCGGGCATAAAAAAACCGCAAGCATAAAAAAAGTCCCGGGCGATCCGGGACTTTCCTGAGTTTTTTCATATGCGCTGTCAGCGGGATGCAGTAGCAGGTACGACCATCGCTTTGAACCGGAGCACCGTTTGCTTCGGCCAGGTGTTCGCCGTAACCGTTACCGTCTTGTTTTGAATATTGGGTTTACCCTTGGAATCAAATTTTGCCTTTACGTACCCCTCGCCACCTACTGGAATAGGCTCCTTGGTCCAATCGGGCACCGTACAGCCGCAGGAACCCTGAGCGTGTTGGATGATCAGCGGAGCCTCACCCGTATTCTTGAACTTATAGGTATATTCTACCACATCACCTTCGTTGATGGTTCCGAAATCATGCTCGAGCGTCGCGAACTCCATGACGGGAAGCGGACCTTCCGGTTTGGTCTCCGGTGTTGCCGCGGTGGTTTGGGGAGCGTTGGAAACGCCTGCACCCTTGCCTTCCAGTTCAGCAATCCGGCTTTCGAGTTGCGCGATTCGTTTTTCAGCCTCCTTGTCCCGGCATGATACCATCACCACAAGCAATAGGGACAACAATACAAGTCCGACCAGATTTCTCATTGTCTTGTTCAATTCGTATTTGACACTTCGTTAACTCTTTCTTAATTCTTTTTTCCCCTGATTTGTTCCAGCAGTTCGTCTACATCTTCGAGCAATCGTTCAGCCTTGTTCTTTGCCTCGTCCACAACTTTCTGGCCCTGCGATTTTGCCTCGGAGGTAAGGGGTGTTTCACGCCCGGAAACAAAGTCATCGATCAGCTCCTCCAGCATCTTCCGGTACTTGTCCAGCTGAAACGATAATTTTTCCCTTGTGCTGGAACCCTTGTCCGGCGCAAACAGTACACCGAGAACAGCTCCTGCCGCAACACCCGCCAGGAAAGCAAAGAACGAGTTTCCGCTTTTCTTGCTCATAATTTTCAAATTTAACACGCGTCAAAACGCAAAATCAAGAATTTGGGATATTTTAACAACCCACGTGCCAAAGAGCGTCGTTTTGCCGGGTGAACGACCGTTACTTGTTGTCAATAAGCCCCCGCCCGCTCTTTCGTACCGCTCCGGACTCACTGAGCTCCCTGGCGATAACGTCCAGGATGCCGTTGACAAACTGGCGGCTTTTAGGGGTGCTGTAATTTTTTGCGAGCTCGATGTACTCGTTGATGGAAACTTTAACGGGAATGTTCGGAAAATTCAGAATCTCCGCTATCGCCATCTCCAGGATGATCTTGTCGGTGAGCGGCAAACGGTCTACTTCCCAGTTGCGCGTGTTGTTGGCGATCAGGTCAGCGTATGGTTTTGCCAGGTCCGCCGCTTCGTTATACAGCCGTTCTATGAAGTCCTTGTCTTCATCCCAGTTGACTGACAACGTGTGTAGGGAAATGTGCTCCTGCTGGGATGGATCGAAGGCCTTGATGGTCTTCTCCACCATGCCCTGTACAATTTCGCGATCTTCCGCCCATCCGATCACCTCCTCGCCGAAGTGATCGCTGATCGCATTCTTACCCAATAGTATCCTACGAAGGAAATAGTTGGCGAACTTCCTCTGATCACTCAACGAGACTTCTTTCCGGTCGAGGTTAGCCTGGTACTCCGGGTCCACGCGGACGACGTCGCGAAACCAGGTCTTCACCTGCGGCATACGCCCGTCCCAGCCCTGATTCAGCTTGCGTGCCTGCTCCTTTAGTTCGGCACTGTTCTCCAGAGCCCTGATCCAGGCGTTGTTGAGAAAATTGGTATGGGAAACCTTCCGGTCCGATCGGGCTACTCCTGCCATGGCAGCTGCCAGGCCCAACACAGCAATATAATAGTGATAAATGCGTTCGGCCTCGCGAACCATCTGCGAGCGATAGGATCGCTTATCGCGCGCACACTGGTCTTTATAGGATGATAGCGCCTCCCGCACTGCCGCAGAAACGACGTCGTCATCCGATTCAAACCGGCGGTCCTCGTCTTCAAAAGCCTGAGCCAGCGCCTGGGCAGCACGCTGGCTGCGCAAAGCGAGCATCTCCCGGTCCTGGACTTCCATGGAATTCAAATCAGGAGTGAACCGGTCCCGTACCTGGTCGAAAGCAAGCTGATAGTTTGCTTCACGCGACTGATGCAAAGCAAAAAGGCTCTGCATTACCTTGATTCGAAGATTCCTCCTGTTTAGCATGAAAAAGAACGAATTCGCGCAAAATTACACCATCCTCTCAACGAACCCAAGGGAATGTTCTCTGGTAAGAAGTAGAGGTGATCGGTAATCCGGTAACCGGTAATCCGCTAATCCCGTCACTCAATCCGTGGACCCCCTATACCCCTATATACCCTATACCCTTATTCCCTTATTCCCTTATTCCCCTATTTCCTTATCTCCTTATTTCCTTATTTCCTTATTTCCCTATTTCCCTTATTCCCTTTCCCCTCCCTCGCCCCTTAATCCCCTAAAGGCGCGCGAGTCCTAAACATAATCACTACACGCAACCTCCGATCGTTACTGCCCCTATACACCCTATACCCCTATATACCCTATACCCTTATTCCCCTATTTCCTTATTTCCTTATTTCCTTATTTCCTTATTCCCTTATTTCCTTATTTCCTTATTTCCTTATTTCCCTTATTCCCTCATTTCCTTATTTCCCCCCAAGAACCCTACCTTGCATACTGCGTATTATTACAGATCGGTACGAGGAATTGAATGAAGGCGTTACGTTATCTCAATAAATACCTGCTCAAATACAAGTGGCACCTTATCCTGGGAACCATTTTCACCATCATTTCGAACATTTTCCAGGTGATTCCGGGCCCCCTCGTGCGGCTTTCCATCGATCTTGTCGTCGATAACATTAACCTCTACAGGTCTTTCGGATCGATGGACCTGCAGGAAAAATTCTTCGGAACATTCGCCTTTTCGATACTCGTATACGCCGGGCTGATACTGCTCATGGCCCTCCTCCGGGGCGTGTTTCTGTATTTTGTACGACAAACCCTCATCGTGATGTCGCGCCACATCGAGTACGACCTCAAGAACGAGATCTTCAATCATTACCAGTCCCTCCCCCTGAGTTTTTATCGCCGACACAACACGGGCGACCTCATGAACCGGATCTCGGAAGATGTAAGTCGCGTGAGAATGTACCTGGGGCCAGCCATCATGTATGGCATCAACCTGTTCACCCTGTTCCTGATACTGATTCCGTTGATGATCCACATCAGTCCGAAACTGACACTCTATGCGCTTTTGCCGTTGCCTCTTCTTTCATTCAGTATCTACTTTGTGAACAACATCATCGAGCGTCGTTCGGATGAAATACAGCGGAGTCAGTCGAAGCTATCCACCTTTGTTCAGGAGGCATTCAGCGGCATCCGGGTATTGAAGTCGTTCAATCGTGAAGCGGAGTCGATCGGGCGATTCGACCTGGAAACGGAGGCCTATCGAAAGAAATCGCTGCGGTTGACCGTTGTCCAGTCCTTTTTCTTTCCGCTTATCCTCGGCCTGA
>DASVCT010000210.1:0-14588 GCA_036381475.1 Cyclobacteriaceae bacterium | reverse complement strand
GAAAAAACGGCAACGTCATCTGCATAGAATTGCCAAAGTTTAAGTATGGACGTATGGACTTCATGGATACGTAATTCAGTTAGTTGGATGGCTTCTGGTTCCTGATATAATTGATAAAGCCATTCAAAGTGATCTTGGCATCTTCGATGAGGGAAATGCCGCGCTCAAATGTGGATGATTCGATGTAACGCATATCCTGACAGGCGATCAGGTGATCTTTCAGCTCATATAACGAACCCCTGGCCACACGATAGAACTGAATTCCCTCTTGAAAGTGATAACGGCCATATCCTTCAGCGATATTTGCCGTGACGCTAACCGCAGCTTTTCTTATTTGTATATCAAGGTTGTATCGTTCCTCAGAAGGTAATGATGGGATTACGCCTTCATAAAAAAATTGCCGTACGAGACGGCATTTCTTCCATGCCTCGAGCGTGGTAAAATCCTTCCTGGAGTTGTACGATGTCGGTGTATCGTCCACTCCAAAATTGCTTTCATCATATATCCAATCACCTTCCTCCATACGAAAATTTCTAAAGAATTCTAATTCACGGCATTCCCATAACCCTAATCCGTGGACCCCTATACACCCTATACCCCTATACCCCTATACCCTTATTTCCCTATTTCCCTATTCCCCCCCGACCAGTTCAGCATACTTCTCAAACACCCTCCTCCCCACATGCCTGCCCAAGGTGAGGCCTTCAATGTTGTCGGACTGGATGTGGTAGCCGCCCATGACCCGGGAGATTCCGGCGCGGTCGGCGGTGTAGGTGAAGGTTGGAAATTTAAGCGTGACGGTGTCACCGAAATTTTCAGGGCGTTCGGTCAGCGCTCCGGGTACGAGCTTGACTTCAATGCCAAATTCGTCGCTGCCAGTAAAGAGTCTCAGCACCTCCGAGCATGCGCCGCTCACGGTGCTGTGGCCAGACACGTAGCTCGGGAATGGCGGACAGAGAAAGGTATCCGGAGAGTAAGGTCGCCATTCCGTTCCGTCCATCTGAACCATACCCTTTTCGGGTCCGCCCCAGGCTTTGATAATCTGATCCTGGTAGTAGGCGTGGACGAGCGAGTAAGGGCGCGCGAAATCGTAGAACATTTTGGCATCCCAGCACGCGATGAACGCATCCATGGCCGCCGCCTCGACGAGGAAGTACATCTTCACATCTTCGTCAAGCGTATGGTTGTCGCGCTCCGAAACATCCTGCGCAAAAATGAACCAATGGCCCGCCTGTTGTACCGACCGGGGTCCGTCGCGCATGAATTCCACCAGGGCTTTGTCTTCATCCGAAAGGTTTGCCTGTAATTCGATCACTTCGCGTACGTCCGTCGCCAGTTGTTCCGATCCTATCTCTGGAGGCGGCACGGGTCTGAACTGACTTGCCGAATCGAGCAGCAGCGTTTTAACCTTGTCCCAGTGCGGCGTGAGACAACCCGGAGCGAACTTTCCACCTTTTCCGTCGGAAAAGTATTTCGGCTGCCAGCGTTTCAGGTCTGTGAGATCATCTGCGGTGTTCACGGGTATGTATCCCGTGTAGTCGGAATACGGCTTGCCGTTGCAGCCGGGCATGGTGCCTGTCTGGTTTGAACCGTCATGCATGCGTGATTCGATGACGGCATGGGCGGCCAGGTTGCCGATGCCTACAGCGGTAGTGGGATCCATCGACGTGTCGTCGGGGTCATACCCGAACCGGACCATCACCCTGCGCAGCATAACAGAATCAGAATAATAGTACTCTCTCATTGCACGATAGGCCGCGTAGCTGATGGCTGTCTCCTTGTTTTTCAGTGTCCGTTCACTGGACGGTCGCCGGTCCACGTTCTCCAGGTAAACCGGGCGCGCGTTGGCGTCGTAGCGCGACCATGCGTCGAACACGGCGGTCCAGACAAGTCCCAAAAAACGGGAGGTGATGGTGGGTCTGGGATTGAACCATTCCGTGTCGTTAGCGGTGGCATCCAGTGCCACCTGTCCCCATTTATAAGCCAGGTTGTTTACGCCCCGCGGCTCGTTTTGTGCCGATGGTCGGTTGCTGCCGCAGGAACACAGCATTAGGATAAGAAGGAACACCGCTTTCGCGGACAAAGGAGAATCTGTTTTTTGGATAGTCGATGACAACATCTTCATGACGGGTGGAACGGTATTAGAAGGCATTCAAACAGCATGACATAGCTCCCCCACTATTACAAGTTAACCATCTGTCAGACGGAACGAAAGTCCGGGAGGAACTCATATCAAGAAAACAGGGCCGTTATTTCTTCCGGCCCTGTTTTCGATTGGTGGGGTTTTAGGATGGTTTATCTAGTTACAACTTGGTCCCCCTGGATATCCGCAATTCTGCTCGTAGCCGCCGAGGGTTCTGTCGAGTTGCGTTTGTGGAATCGGCCGGTGCACGTGGTAACTCTGGACGTTCGGTGCGCCTTCCGGGTTGTAGGCCTTAACTCTATCGACCAGTGTGCCGGTCCGGGTCAGGTCATACCAGCGGCATTGCTCTGCATCGAATTCGCGGGCTCGTTCCTCCAGGATGAAGTCGAGGGTGACATCGTCGGCCTCGATCATCATATCCGCCTCCTTCCCGGGCTGCGCTGCGCGCGCTCGCACTACGTTGATGTCGGCCGCGGCGCCCGGTAGGTCTGAGAGCTTAAACCTGGCCTCTGCCCTCGAAATGTAGGCATCAGCAAGCCGCGCAATAAACCAGTCGCGCGAGCCGGGTTCCCATTGAATCGAGGGTCTCCGTGGATCTATAAACTTCTTGATGTGAGCAAAGACGCGTTCTGTGTATTCATTGGTGAGGTATACGGCATAGCGCGTTTGCAGTCGTTTCTGAGGCGTCCATTCTGCCTCTCTGCCGGGACCAGGAATAAAGATCGCAGTATCGCCCACCTGGTATTTGGGTTGCCCGGCAACTGCCGGTGAACCATCGGCATTCTTGGCGCCGGCGGCGACGTTCTCCGCAGTCCAGGACGGTATACTCAGCGGGTTATTCGAAATCCAGGCGTGCTTGTACGTCTGATCATAGCGTGCGTCGATGTCGCGGTCCTTGCCCCATACGTCAAGCATATATTGCGTGAGTCTGAAGCGCTTGAACGGCCTTCCATTCTCGATGTCGCGAATCATACCGGGCCTGACGTCATATTCCATGAGGAAGTACAGGTGACCGCGGTTGCCTTCACTCCCGTTAAGGATGAGGTCAGGTGAATATTGTACAGCAAAGATGATTTCACTGTTGATTTGGTTGTCCTGATCCCAAAGGTCCTCCATCGTAGGCTGGAGTGCGAAATCGTAATCTTCTATTACGTGGGTGAACAGCTCCTCTGCCGCGGTAAAGTCAGCGGCACTTCCAAAACTCTTCCACCCGCGCGTCAGCAGCGCTTTGCCCAACATGAACTGGGCAGCCGGCTTCGTCGCGCGCCCATAGTCACTCTGCTTGTCGGGCAGGTTCGCGATGGCGAATTCCAGGTCAGGGATAATCGCCTGTGCGTAGATATCTGCTTCGGGCGTCTTGTTGGCCTCGACCTGCGCACCTTCGGTTTCCTCAAGGCTCAGGTGTACGCTGCCCCATTGCTGGACAAGGATGAAGTAGTAATACGCGCGAAGGAACCGGACTTCCGCTTTGCGGATTTCCAGGAGCGCAGGGTCCATGTCCGTGATGGCCCCCGAGCGGTTCAGAACCGCGTTGCATTGATTGATGCCCTTATACAGGTATTCCCACATTTCCTCGATCTGGCTTGATGACGAGTTAAGCCCATTATCGTAGTAGTTGAACGACTTGTGACCACCATCGGCACCGTTCGTGTAGGTGTCGGTACCAAAAATTGTCAGACTGTAAGCACGTTCGTTGCTGTGTATCCATTTCAGCCAGTGATAAGAGGCATCCACGGCATCTTCAAGACCCGCTGCAGTCGTATAGTACGACGAGGCGGAAACGTCGGAGATAAGCTCTTCTTCCAGGAACTTGTCACACGATTGTGTGGTCAGCATCAACAAGGAAGCGGCAAATAATATGGCTTTGATTTTCATAACCTTCATCATTTGACATTAAAATGTAACGTTGATACCGGCCAGGAACAGCTTGTTGGTAGGCATGTCGCCAGAACTGACGGATCCTGCATTTTCCGGATCGTACGCCTTGTAGCTTGACCAAACCTTGGGATTCTGCGCGGTGACATAGACGCGCAATGCGCTCATTCCTAACCGGTCAGTGATGCTGCTGGGGAAGTTGTAGCCCAGCGTAATGTTCCTGAGCTTCACATAACCGCCGTCCTTGTAACGCAACGACGTATCGAACTGCGGGTGTTCCTGGTTCTTGTTCGGCCGCGGATACTCGTTGGAAGGGTTGTCTATGGTCCAATAGTCCACGTCCAGGTTGTTGTATCGACCTTGCATCGTTGCCTGGTCGTCGTGGAATACACTTTCAATCATGAAACCGAGACGGTAATACAGGAATATCGACAAGTCGAAGCCCTTGAAGGAGAAGTTGTTCGTCAGGCCTCCGAAAGCATCCGGGATATCATCGCCCAGAATCGTGCGGTCGTCCGGCGTGATGACGCCGTCGCCATCGACATCGCGGAGCTTGATCTCACCTGGATACGCTTGCATCATAGACTGCGCCAGATCAAATTCGTCGGCTTGCCAGATTCCGATCTTGTCATAGTCATAAAATACGCGGATCGGGTGGCCAATGAACCACTTGTTACCCGTATCATCCGTCTTGTTTCCTTCGGCATCGCGTTGGGCCAAATCGACAATTTCCTCCTTGTAGGAAGCCACATTGAAGTTGGCATCCCAGCGGAATCCGCCCGGCGAGTCGATGATATTAGCAGTGAGCATTAACTCAACGCCGCGAGTTCGCGTTGAACCAACATTCTGCTGAATAAGCGTGTAACCTGAAGTCTTCGGTAGCGCGCGATTGAGAAGAAGGTCTGTCGTTTCCGTTTCGTACACATCGAGGCTACCGCTCAACCTTCCGTTGAAGAAACCAAAATCAATTCCCACGTCAACGGTGGAGGATTTCTCCCATCCCTTTTGAGGGTTAGGTATTTCATCCAGCCCGAATCCCAGCGCCGGTGCGTCACCCCAGGAATATTCAGTAGGCGTGCTGGTCAACCGCCCCCAGGTCTGGTAAGGGTCGACCGCCGTGTTGCCCACTACACCATACGATCCACGGAGTTTCAGTTCGCTCAGTAGTCCCACGTTGGACATAAAGGGTTCGTCGATGATACGCCATCCAAGCGAGAGCCCGGGGAAGTTGGTCCACTTCTTTCCAGGGGCGAGACGGGAAGAACCGTCGGACCGCAATGTAGCCTGCAACAGGTACTTGCCCTTATACGAGTACGTTGCCCGTCCCATAAAGGAAGCAAGCGCCCATTCTTCCCATCGGCTCCGAATAGCCCTTATGTTAGAACCGGCCGTTGCCAGGTTATACCACTTTTGGGTTTCGTACGGTAAGCCTTCGACTGATGTATAGTGACGTTCATACTGCTGCTTTTGAATACTTTGCAGGAAGGTAAATGTCAAATTGTGATCTTCATGGAACGTCTTGGAATACGTGAGGAGGTTTTCGAGAACGTAACCGAAATTGGTTTCATTTTCGTATTCGGCCGCAGGCGAGCCATTTTTCCGGGTGTTTGTAAACTGGCCTTCGAATACGCCGCGCGTGCGGTAGCGTACGTCAGGACCGAGGAGGAATTTGTACTTCAGGTCCTTTGTGATGTTGACTTCGGCATAGATCGATGAAAATATGCGATCGAATTTCCGTTCATCAATACGCTTCCCGGGAACGAGCTCACTGAGCGGATTTGAACGTATACCGTCGGAAATGGGTAGGAAGATGATATTGCCCTCGTCGTCATAGGGAAGGCCGAGGGGTGTTTGGTTTACGGCTTCCGACACCACGCTGCCCGATCCCCAGTTCTGAACCGAAGTGGAGAACAGGGTGGATGTTCCCACCTTGAACGTTTTATTAATTGTATGATCCACGTTGATGCGAGAGGTAATGCGCCGATAGTCTACGCCGTCTACAATACCCTCTTCATTGTAATATCCCAGGGAGATATTGAACTGTGTTTTGTCGTTACCGCCGGCTACGCTAAGCTGGTGATTCGTTTGCGCGCCGTTGTGATAGATAAGGTCCTGCCAGTCGGTCGACAATCCATTCGTTGCCGAGTTGAGTTCGACAGGATCGAGGAATATCTCATCGTCCGGAGGGATCGTTCCCTCCCATGCCGTTCTACCCGAAACGCCGAGCGGGCTCAGCCGGTTGGCTTCTCTCTTCAGCGCGGCGAATTTTGCGCCATCCATCATCGGTATCGTGGCAAACGGTTGGGTGATACCGTAGTAGCCACTGTAGTTGACGGTCGTCTTGCCCGACTTGCCCCGTTTGGTGGTGATCAATATGACGCCGTTTGCACCTCTTGATCCGTAGATTGCGGTCGCCGCGGCATCCTTCAGCACTTCGACCGAAGCGATATCCTGAGGGTTGAAGTCGTAGATCGTCCCTGCACCGGAATCGGCGTCATTGCCGCTGGTTTCAGGACGGTCGCCGTGGCCCCCTGTCATGGGTACGCCATCAACGACAAATAGCGGGTCGTTGGAGGCGTTGATAGAACGGCGTCCCCGTATGGTGATGCTCGGGTATTCACCCGGGCGGCCTCCGTTCTGAAGGATGTCGACACCTGCTATTTGACCCTTCATGCCATCCATGGGATTGGCGGAAGGAATCTTTTCGATTTGCTCCGCGCCGATGGACGAGATGGCCGCGGTGACGTCACGTTTTTCCTGCGTACCATAGCCTACGACCACCACTTCCGACAGCTGCGTGACATCCAGCTGGAGCGTTATGTCTATGGTTGTGCGGCCGCCGACAGGAACTTCAACCGTCGTGTAACCAATGGAGCTGACCACAAGTGTCGCGTCACCGGCTGGCACACGGATGCTGTATCGGCCTTCAGCATCAGTAACGGTGCCGGTAGCGGTACCTTTGATGAGAACGTTGGCGCCCGGCAATCCCTGCTGATCTTCACTGGACGTTATGCGTCCCGATACGGTTTGCTCCTGCGCATAAACAAAACATACACTGAGAAACATCGCTGAACCGAGGAGCAGAAGTTTCCGTGGCCAGCAGAATGATGGTAGAGGTTTTACCTGCATAGACTAGGGGGTTTGGTTTTGTCATTGTTATGGGTTAGTGGGTGAATACGTGCAATCGATTGCACATTTCCTTTGTAAGATAGTCAAATCTTTTCTTTACTTCCAATTGTTATTTTCAATTGTTCTCACTATTAAATCGATTGCATCCGGGACGAAATATGGCTCACGCAAAACACGGGAAGATGCCGCAGCCCGAAAGTGCGTCATCGATTGCATCATTCCCGTGAGGTCGACACGGGCGTCATACTGACCGGCCCCAGCAACCCCGACTCGACCGGCTCCCACCCGGCTGCACTGAACAATCCGTCCCGCCGGTTTTCAGCCAGGCGCGCCGGAAAGTTTACGTTGTAAAATCGCTTCCAGAAGACGCCCCTCCGATCTAGATCCGCAATCCTGTTCGCCATCAGATTCGTGACCTCCACCTGAAGGGTGTCCCGCCCTGTGAATAAGTTCCTCCTTATTATAGTAGCATACTTCGGTCCGATCAGCGTGTCGACGGCCACACCGTTGACCAGCACCCGCGCGCTTTCCTTTACGGTCCCCAAATCGAGCAGGACATCGCCTTCCCAGCTGTCGGGCAATTCAACGACCGTGGCGTAACGGGCTGTACCTGAAAAGCTTTCACCTCCTTCCACATCCAGTGCTGTCCACGATCGCAACGCCGATAGGTCCTGCGGTTTGGGTAACGTCGGTCCACCCTTTATGAATGTCAATTGCCAGGGCCCATCCAGCATCAGGCGCTCCCCTGCAATACGTATATAAGGAAAGGGGACGTAGCGATCGGCTCGCACGGCGGTATGGACCAAAAGCCCCTCACCATTTCGGATCTGCAAACGAATGGTCAGCCCGTCCCCGGCGCCTTCCACCACCTCCGCTGCTCCTGCCCGGCCCTCCATGGGGTCATAAATCACAGCCCCTTTTCCGGGAACTGCCAGGCGGACAGTGCCGTCAAAATCTTTACCCGTCCAGTTCGTTATAAAATACAGGAAGCCATCCCCATCGCGCTTGCGGACGAACGAAAGCCCCGTATCGGTCATCAACTCCCTTCTCACGCCTGCCTCTTCCAACAGCTCATCCAGGTTCTCGCCCTGGAATGCCGACCCCGCTTCTGCAAGCTGACCGGAAGCCGCGGAGAATTCTGCGGCACGATCTTGCAGTCCGGCGTACGACTCAGGCACTCCTTTATATAATAGAACTCTACCCCCCGCGCTGGCCAGCGACGCCAGGGCCTCCAGCGTCTTCACTGGCATGTACCGGCAATGGGGAACAACAACGGCCTTGTAGATCGCACCTCCCGTGCTGACCAGATTCCCATTCTCGACCCTGAGCCCCTGAATCTGGCGATCGGAAACATAATCGTAGGTATACCCGCGCTCCAGCATCCAAGTCGCTGCTTCTTTGAATGCCGTGCTGTCAAACGCTGCGCCGACCCCGTCGAAGTGCTCTATCATTTCCCTGCCCGGCGCGGAGAAACGGTCATAGATCGGAAAGTATAACAGCACGTCGTTTGCCGGCGACGTATTCTGGAGGAACGACTGGCATCGGGCCACGTAGTGATTCAGTTTTTTGAAATCGTCCCACAACGGGTTGCGGGAATTCAGATGCACGGCCGCATAAAACAATCGTCCCGGCCAGGGATCCTCCTGGGGTGAATAACAGGTGCCGTGATAGAAGATGTGATTCACCCCGCTGGTCAAAAACAAATCCACCGATGCCTTGATGTCCCCCAAATTCGACAGGAAATGTTCATTGAGCCACGTCGCCGACTCCGAGGAAACAAGACGTTTGCCACTGACATGTCCTGCAGACGACGCCATCTTAATCCGTAACGCATCGTTGCCCTCCATCTCAGGGATATCCACTTCAGCGTAAAGGTCGAGAATGTTTGCCGGCGATCCGTGCGCTTGATTTCGAACGATCCTCCCCTTCGACGCAGCCCATTCACGCCACGCTACGGTGAAATTATCGTGCAACAGTTCCCCGATCGTCTCGCGGTAATCGCACAACACCCGTTCGTTTTCTTTCAGTGAAGCGTTCCCAAAGAGCGCAGGCAAATGGGCACGTAGATCGTAACCACGCCGCTTGAGGAACTCCTCGAACAATGCGGGCGTCCAGTCGGCCACACCCCGGGCATCATCCACTTCATAGGAGTCGTTGAAGAACGCTCGCAGGTTGCTGAGGTCGGTATCTTTCAGCGCGCTGTCGAACCGGCTGAGGTAAGCATGAAGGGCCTTCGCTGAAAAGTGATCGATGACATTCCCCTCGCCTCCCGGCGCGGCACGTTCGACCATCTTTCCGTGAGAACCCGGAAACACGGCGTACACGTCCCAGGCCCCGGAAGGCGCTGTCCAATCAAGATAGGACTCAGCATTTAGCCGATCTGTTATATTTATTGCTTCTCCATTTTCATTGTATGCCATGACCACGACCGGCTTCAGCATCTTATCGAACTTCACCTGGTCAAGGGCAAGCGCCTGAAGGTTGGGATTTTGCTCGACTGGCTCGACTAGTTGGCTGATGACGATGCGGCTTGCATTTGGCCGGGTGGCCGGCTCGGAGACAGTACCGATCACTTGCTGGCCGGGAACGCGGTGGATGCCATGCATCTCGTAGATTTGCGTCCCAACGGATCGCACATAGGACTCCTGGTGAAAGAGAACAGGTTGGCGCATACGCTCACCGCCCTTGAGCCGGAATACCCGGTAGTTCATCGTCTTGCACGCATTCTCCTCACTCACCCAGGGACCGCCGAAAGGCCATCCCGTGCCGGTCGCCATATCGACACCCATTCCGAGCCGTGCCGCTTCGTCAAGCGTGTACTTTAGCAACTCCACCCACTGGGGCGAAAGGTATTCGACGAATTGGTCCTCTTCACCGTAAACGCCATAGATCGGCGTGATTTCGACGCCGCCGATTCCGGCCTTCTTCATCGCCTCCAGTTCAGCCGTAATGCCGTCTTTCGTAACAGCGCTTCCGTGCCACCACCACCGCGTCCACGGTCTCGTTTCGGTTGAAACATCCGGCCATTCGGGCACCGCCGTGTTCTTGCAGGAGATCAGTATGCTCACGAGGAGCAACCACAAAGCCATGCGCACACGCAAACGGTAAGGATAATTTGCAACCATGCTAGTCGAGGTGAAATACTTCCGTCAGCGGGGTTGATTGAGGTGAGTTGTCGGGGTTGGTCTCCATGAGGTCTGCCATATAGGCCCACCAGCGTTGAACCACTTCGGTGTTACCCAGATCCTGCGACCCTCGGTCACCCTCGTTCTTCTGAACGGCAAACAACGTCCCCGTCTCCTCGTCGAGAAAAATGGAATAGTCGGATATCCCGGCCTCTTTCAGGAGCGCCTTGAGTTCAGGCCAGATCGCCTGATGGCGTTTCATATACTCTGCTGCAGCGCCGGGCTTCAGTTTCATCCGGAAAGCAATCCTGTTCATCGGGTTCGGGAGTTTCCGTTTGGAAGCTAAACTCCCTGTCCCATGGGGGTATCCTGTTCTATCCCGCAATATCCTGGATCAGTTGAAGAGCAGGCGATAATAGAATAGCGGGCTGACGAAGCGCATCTTCACGTCAATATCGGACAACGCGCTGCACAGAAACTCATGCCAGTACGAGCTGTTGCGCGCCTTTCGCACGACGAGATTAAAGAGCCACGGTATCCGCGACAGGCGTTGCAATGCATAACCAACTTTGAATTCCTTGCCCATCCGGCGATATATTTCACGATCATAGGCGCGATTGAACCCGGCTGAAAAGTCGCCTGCGCTGAAACACTGAACGATGTGATCGGCCGCCACGCGACCGCTTCTGATCGCGTTCCCGATGCCTTCTCCGGTAAAAGGATCGATCAGCGATGCGGCGTCGCCAACGAGGAGGAACCGGTCGCCGGAAAGCTTTCGTCTGACCGACCCCAATGGCAGACCATGCCCCCTGGCCTGCTCCAGAGGCCGTGCGCTTGCAAACCGGTCGCGCAGGTGGGGGTCGGTGCGTAGCAATTCGTCCAGAGTCCGGCGAAGATTTATCCGCTTGTTTGCCACCGCGGATGAAAGCATTCCAATGCCGACGTTTGCGCGTCCTCCCTGCATGGGAAATATCCAGAGATAGCCGGGAAGAATTTTTTGGCAGAAATGCAATTCGATGTGGTTCCGTTCATCAAAGCCGCTGACCCCTTCGTAATAGACCCTCAATCCGGCGCTGTGGTGATTCCGATCAATGTCCTTGCTGCCGGTGAGTCGCGCGACGACCGAATTCGCGCCATCGGCACCCACAACGATCCGCGCGCGAAGTGACCCTTGGCTGGTATGTATGTGCACTTCGCCGGGCGCCACAGACACGCTCGTGACTGCCACATTTTCCATGACATCGCAGCCTCCGTCAGCTTTCATGCAACTAACGAGCAGGTTGTCGAATTCGAGTCTGGGCCAAACATAACCTATCGAGCCACCTTGGGTAGTAAACGATAGGTCGACCGATGTGCGGTTCGGCGCATAGAGCCGCACCCCGTAAGCAGGTGTTCGGGTTTCGCACGTTGCAAAGTCGCGTGCCAGGCGCTCCGACAGCATGGGAAGCTGCCTTATGACGTCCGCACTCAGCGCATCGCCGCATACCTTGTCGCGAGGGAATTTCGCCTTGTCGACCACACCGACCTTCAATCCTGAGCGTGACAAGGACATCGCACACGCCGCTCCCGCAGGGCCCGCACCGACAATGACCACATCATATTCCGCTTTATCAAGATTCATGTAACTGATTCTTTTTCAATTGATTGAATCACCGGTCAAGCATTTTCACTTTAAGCGGACTATGTACGGCCCTTATAGCAACTCATTCCCGGTGCGGCGCCGGCACGACGCGATAACCGCGCCATCCAAAATACCACACAAACAGGAAACAGATCAGGGGGACGACATAAGCGACCTGGATGTTGTAGCTGTCGGATATGAGCCCCATAAACAGCGGGAACAGGGCCCCGCCAGCTATCGCCATCACGAGAAGGGATGAACCGATTTCGGTATCTTCTTTCAGGTCTTTTATTGCTAATGCGAAGATCGTCGGGAACATAATAGACTCGAAGAAGGGTACGGCAACAACCGCCCACTGGGCGAAATCAGACCGTACCATTATGGCAATTGCAAGCAGGACCACGCAGATCAGCGAGTAGATCGCCAACAGACGATTCGCGGGAATGAAGCGGGTGAAAAGCGTCCCGGCAAAGCGACCGATCATAAAGCCGAACATAGCGCCACCCAGCCACAATGCCGCGTCCTTTTCCGGAGTCCCGCTCGTAAATCGGGCAAAGCGGATGAAGAAGCTTGTCACACACACCTGGGCACCCACGTAAAAGAATTGCGCCATGACGCCCCATGCGAGGTGCTTGCGTCGCAATGCCTTGGCCAGCGACGACCGCTGCGCTTTGGTTTCCTGTGGCACTTCGGGCATCCAGGTGAATACAAACACAATGCCGACCACAATCACAGCGAGTGCAATGATGAGGTAGGGCATTTTTACCGCGTCGGCTTCCATCTGGAGGTAACCCTCGAGCTGCTGTGGAGACATACTTTGCAATTCGCTTTCGGTGTGCTCGATGCCGCTGAGGATAAGTCGCCCTCCTAACACAGGCGCGATAAAAGCGCCGAGGCCATTGAAAGACTGTGCGAAATTAAGTCGTGTAGTCGCCCCTTCCGGAGGACCCAGAATGGTGACATAAGGATTTGCTGCCGTTTCCAGGAATGCGCAACCCGATGCAATGATAAACAAGGCACCGAGGAAGAAACCGTATACCCGGTAGTCGGCGGCCGGCAAGAAGAGCAGCGCTCCCGAGGCGTACAATGCAAGGCCCAGGAGAATGCCTTTTTTGTAACCGAACCTTTTCATAAAAAGGCCGGCAGGAATGGCCATAAGAAAATAACCGATATAGACCGCCGAGTCGATCAACGCCGATTCGAGGTCGGTAAGCCGACAAGCCTTCTTCAGGTGGGGGATCAGGATTGGTTCGAGGTTGTGAACAAATGCCCAAAGAAAGAAGAGCATTGTCACCAGGATAAAGGGTATCAGGTAGGGCCGCGTACGGCTTCCTGCTTGAGCGCTGTTGGACACGACGGTGCTGGGCATAATAAAGGATTGGTTCGTTTACTTATCTGTCTCAACGGTCTGGTCGAGCGGCATACCAAGCTGTTGATACAAACTGCGTCGTCCGGCCTTGTCGTTGTTGAGGATTTCGCGGGCGAATGTTGCGACTGCCTTCGCGTGTTCGCGCGGCACCACGACGACGCCATCGCCATCGGCAACGATCACATCACCGGGACGGACCAGCACACCGCCGATGGTGACGGGCTTGTTGACCGACTCGATCTCGTTGCGCCCAGGTCGTATGCCCCTTCCGCGGTTCATATAATCCAGGTATACAGGTATCTTCTGCTTGATGAGCTCATCCGTGTCGCGTATGCCGCCGTTCGATACGATACCGCGGGCCCCTTTGCTCACCCAAAACAATCCGTTAAACGACCCGACTGAGCCGGTGTCGCCGTCACCCTGAACGTCAAGCACCACTACGGATCCAGGTTTCAGAAATTCGACAAACGGTTCACTGGATATATTGGAATACCACGCTCCCTCCCACTTCTGGAATTCCTCTTTTGGCATAGGATTTTTCAGAATCCGGTTGGTTGGTACGTACCGGGCGGTGACGGCGATGCCACAGAAGACATGGCTCATGTCGTCGGTGTTTTTCCAGAGTGCCTCAATGCGCGTGTCCATCAATCCTGCATCTCGCAGGCCCACCATGTCCATTCCATCGGACACGTCCGCAACCCGAAGGCCATCATACAGCGCAAGGATCTCCTGATCGGTAATCGTTTGCTGAGCCCACCCGAAAAGCGGCCCCAACACGAGCAGCAATGCCAAAATTGGTTTCATGCGTATCAAAAGTTTAATCCATCGCTCAATATAGGGCGGGAAGCAGAATGTAAGAAGCAAAAAATGACAGTAAGATGTAAACAGAATGAACGGCGCTTGTGTCCCTAATTCAGAGGCCCTAATCGCAGACATCAAATCGAAAATCAAAAATCAATAATCAATAATCACTAACCCGCCACAATCCGCTAACCCCCTATACCCCTATACCCCCATACACCTCATCCCCTTATTTCCTTATTTCCTTAGTCCCTCATCCCTCATTTCCCCCTTTTCAACACCTCCGGTTTGAATATGACCAGGAGGAGGAACGCCGTGCCGGCCACGCCGATGAGCACGACGGGCAGCGTGTTCAGCCGCAGGACGGCAGGAACGAGTATCACTGCGGTAGCCAGGCCGACCAACGCTCCGCCCAGGTGCGCTTCATGGCCGATGTTGCCCAAACTCGTTCGAATGCCATACATGGAGTAGATGACATAGCAGATACCGAACAACCAGCCTGGGATCCCGACAGGAATGAGAAAC
>DASVCT010000209.1:0-12951 GCA_036381475.1 Cyclobacteriaceae bacterium | reverse complement strand
ACAACGCCAGCCAGGCAGAGGAGCGCAACGCCGCGCCAAAAAGTACTCATGACAACAGGTTAAAAGCAACAAGTTACATCATAGCCGACAGGGATCGACAGGGATGTAAGGAAAAAGCACTTTTTCCCCTGCTTTTCACAGCGCATGGCCGCTGGTACCGCGCACAGCCCATTTCGGAAATACGGCGTCAGACGCGCTCCTCCATCTTGTTCATTACACGAGTTTGCACTTGTATGGATTCGTTGTGAATCAGCTTCAGCAGCTCGTTCGTAAATTCCTTACTCAGGCCCATAGCCCGTCCGAGGGCAATGCGCGTTTCCACAATTTCTTCCCAACGGGTCACCTGGAGGATGGTCACGTTGTTTTCCTTTTTGTATTGTCCGATCTGTTCGGAGATCTTCATCCGTGACGCCAGCTTTTGCATGATCTCGTCATCAAGGTGGTCGATCTGTTCGCGAAGGATCGTGAGCGTGTCCTTAAAGCTTTTGTTGGAAGAGGACGGCGTCCGTACAACAAGGTTTTCGATGATGCTTCCCAGGGTCGCGGGTGTTACCTGTTGTTTGGCGTCGCTCCACGCCGCATCCGGGTGGATATGGCTTTCGATCATAAGACCAGCCATGTCCATGTCAAGCGCCTTTTGTGCGATCAGCGGGATCAGGTCGCGCGTTCCTGAAATGTGACTCGGATCGCATATGATGTCCAGTTCAGGGATGCGTGTCTTCAGATCAATTGCCATGTTCCACATAGGCGCATTGCGAAACGGTCCCTTTTCGGAGGACGAGAAACCACGGTGGATGGCTCCCAGCTTTTTAACACCGGCCTTGTTCAGCCGTTCCAGTGCGCCTATCCACAGCTCTAGGTCGGGATTGACCGGGTTCTTGACGAGTACCGGCACATCGACACCCTTGAGGGCATCGGCAATAGCCTGGACGGAAAACGGATTCACCGTGGTCCGCGCACCGATCCACAGGATGTCTACGCCTGCCTCGAGACACAACTCGACGTGTTCGGGTGTCGCCACCTCGGTAGTGACGGGAAGTCCGGTTTCCTTTTTGGCCTGGATCAGCCACGCCAGTCCTTCCTTGCCGGCGCCTTCAAACTGGCCTGGCCTGGTGCGCGGCTTCCATATGCCGGCACGCAACACATTCACTTTGCCCGTTGCGGCCAGTTGTTTTGCCGTCATGATCATCTGGTTTTCCGTCTCGGCGCTACAAGGCCCGCTAATGATGATGGGGCGGACCAGGCCTGACAGCCAGCTCGTGACGGGTTCCGATTCCAGTACCTTTTTCATATCGATTGTTTTCTAGGGTTTATGTTCTGTTTCTATGTTCGCCGGTTGCGAATTGCTTTTCTGTTGGTTGAGTTCAATGCCGCTCAATACGCGCCTGATCTCATTCGCCCGTGAAAGGATCTCGTGCATCCGCGACGTTTCGCGGTTGACCAGGCATTGGTGAAACCTTTTCAGGTGTGCGATGTATTCTTCCAGCGCACGCGTAAGGAAACCTGCGTTTTGCTCAAAGATTGGCGCCCACATGTCCGGGGAACTTTTGGCAAGCCTTACCGTCGACGCGAACCCACTTCCCGCCAGGGTAAAAATATTTTTTTCGTCTTTTTCGATATCCAGCACCGTTTGGCCGAGCAGGAACGAACTCACGTGCGAGAGGTGAGACACATAGGCGACGTGCCTGTCGTGCTCTTCGGGATCCATGAACGTCGTCTTCATCTGAAGGGCGTCGAAAACGAGGCGCGCCAACTCCATCGCCCTGGTTCCCGACCGATCCGGCTCACATATGATGTTCACCTTGCCGGCGAACAGTCCCGCGACGGCGGCATCGGGACCCGAATTTTCCGTCCCTGCAATGGGATGGGCAGCTACGAACCTTTCGCGCGCCGGGTGCTGACGCACGGCACGACATATCAGCGACTTGGTTGATCCCGTGTCGATGACCACGGCGTTGCCCGCCAGATCCATGATGTGGGCAAGGTACGTCTGGATCGCGTTCACCGGAATGCAAACCAGCAGCATATCCGCCGAGGCGGCGGCTTCCTCCAGCCCCGCGATCGAGTCGACCAGGCCAAGCGCCAGGGCCCGTTCGGCGTGCGCCGGATTCTGGTCAACACCAACGACGTGCGAGGCGACGCCCGTCGCACGAAGGTCGCGCGCCATGGATCCGCCGATCAAACCCAAACCTATGACCCCGATATTCATTGGACTTCCGATTTTATGCCGGCTGAGGCTGACTTCGCGAGAAACCGCTCAATTCTTCCCAGCGCTTCATTCAATATTTCTTCCGTGCTGCACAACGACACGCGCACGTAGCGCATTCCGGCGTCACCAAAAATGAAACCGGGGGTGATGAAGACTCTTGTAGCATACAGGATCTCGTCAATCCACCGTTCCACATCCGCAACGCGGTCATTCACTTTTGCCCAAAGGAAAAGGCCCGCCTGATCCTCCGACCAGGTGCAACCCAGTACATCGAGAATTTTCGAGGCCGCTTTCCTCCGACGCGCATACGTCTCGTTCAACCGCTCAAACCAATCCGGACCATTTTGTAGTGCCTGAGCCGCGGCGTGTTGCAAGCCGAGAAACATCCCCGAATCCATATTGCTCTTGACGCGCAGTACCGCGTCGATATATTCTTTTCTTCCCGCTACCCATCCGAGGCGCCAGCCCGCCATGTTGTGTGACTTGCTGAGGGAATTGAGTTCCAACGCAACCTCATCGGCGCCCTCGATGGAAAGGATGCTCAGCGGTTGGCCGTTCAGGATAAGACTGTACGGATTGTCGTTGACGATCAGGATTCCGTTCTCCCGCGCCAGGTCGACGAGCGCCTTCAATTCCTCGCGCGATGCAACTCTACCTGTGGGCATATGCGGAAAGTTGATCCACATGAGTTTCACCCGGGACAGGTCAGTCCGGCGAAGCGCATCGACGTCAATACCCCAATTCGTTTCTTCGTTGAGCCTGTAGTAGCGCAGGTTGCCGCCTACCAGTTTGGCAACTGATGAATACGTGGGATACCCTGGGTTAGGCACCAGTACCTCTTCTCCTTCATCCAGGAATGCCATCGCGATGTGCATGATGCCTTCCTTGGATCCCATGAGCGGAAGGATCATTGTCTCGGGATCAAGGGCGACTTGGTAAATGTTCTGATAGAACGTGGCGATCGCTTTCCGGAATGCCGGGATACCCTTGTAACTTTGATAGCCATGGTTAGCCGGATTTCGGGCGGACGTCACCAGTGCTTCAATGGCGTCGGCAGACGGTGCACGGTCGGGACTTCCAATGCCCAGGTTGATTACCGGCAGTTCCGGACTGTCGAGCGAACGCACCTCCGCCAGCTTCCTGCTGAAGTAGTATTCTTCGACGTTCGCTATTCTGTTTGCGGTCTTTATCATGCCGTTCATCTTGTTAGCCGGTTTTACCTGTATTCGATTTTAGCTTTCTTGTATTCCCCCAGAATGCTAAGGTTCCTCACCTGGCGCAGCAACTCTCCCAGCGCCTGATCGTAGTCCTTTCTTCGCTTCCATTCGACGTCAATGTGGATGGAGTACTCGTTGGGTTTGCCGACGATGGGGATCGACTGGATCTTGGTCAGGTTGATGTTGTGATTCTTGAAAGTCATCAACGCATCGGCGAGGCTTCCCACCGTGTGCGCAACTTCAAAACTGAGAGATGCCTTGTTGCCATCCGCGGCCTTTCCGTTCCTTCCCCGTTGAAGTACGAGGAACCGGGTAAAATTTTTCTTGTGCGTTTCTATTCTCCTTTCAAGGATGTCGAGACCAAACTTTCTTGCGGCGAACTCATTGGCGATGGCGGCCGTAGTCTTAAGCTTTTTCTCTTTAATAATACGCGCGGACAACGCCGTGTCGTCGCTTTCGCGGAGTTGTACTCCGTTGAGGGTTTGAAGATACTCGGCACACTGTCGGAGTGCCATCGGGTGCGACTCTACAACCTTGATATCGGAAAGTTTTACACCCGGAAGTGCCAGCAAGTGCATGTGGATGGGGATGTAAAGTTCACCCACGATGACGAAGTGGTATTCCTGGAGGAGAAAATAGTTCGGCAGGATGCTTCCCGCAATGGAATTCTCAATGGCCATGACCGCAAAATCCGCCGTGTCGTTCTTCAGACTTTCACAGACATCGTGAAAGGTGAGACACTCCACCGTTTCGATCGGGTCCCTGAAATAGGCCAGGGCGGCAACTTCGTGGAAGCTGGTGGAGATGCCCTGAATGGCGACTTTTGTTTTCCTGGTCTTGGCCATATCGCTGACTAGTTACGTGCCCCGGTGCGCGGGGTGCTGCCTTTTCGGTGATAATGAATCGTATTCATACCAAAGTCCATATAAAGAAAAAGTCCCGCTTTTACGGGACTTTCCTTGAGTTCTTATTGTCGGTCAACAACGTACTACTCTTGAAGTCCCTTGCGGCACCCAAAGAAATAGTAGTAAAAATAAAAGGAAGCGTTGTTGATCATCATTTGCTTCAATTGCGGGATAAAGATAAGACGAAAAGCTACTGTAATCCAAGAACCTTCCGGCACAATCGGATAAAAAAATTGGAACTAATGCTTGTTAGGGGCTCCAGTCGTGGGATGCGGAGCGTATGACAGGAGCCATCCGCCGCGCAATTTTAGCGATATGAAGGGGCGTCCACTTGAACTTGGCAACAAACCCGACTACCTTTACTGCGAAGCCCGCATGGTATGCGTTACACCCTAATCACGGTGGCGATAGTCGCCCAGGTGCTGGTGGCAGGCTGCGAGAAGTCGGCCGACTCAGACAACCGTCACGACCACCGCGGTGCACCCTCGTCGGGGCATGTGGAAGGTGAGTTGTACGACGAGGTTATGCGACTGCATGATGAGGGCATGGAAAAAATGGATGAGGTCTACGCGCTGAAACGCAAGCTCCGCGAAAGAATCACCGATGCTCCAGACATGGTTGAACAAGAGAGGCAGGAGTTGGAGGGCAGGATTTCGCAGCTCGATTCCGCCAGCCGGGCCATGATGGTTTGGATGCGTGAGTTCCATCCCGAAAATGATACGCTCGATGCCACTGGCTATCGCAATTATCTTGAATCTGAATTGGAAAAGGTGCAAAAGGTAAGAGACGACTTATTTGCCGCGGTTGAGCGAGCGAGCAGGGAATAGTCCGTGGGGCTCCATTCTATCCCCTTTCCCTTCATTTTTTACTTTTTATCCCCAAGTTTTGAACACCTATATGCGACAACCATTACTTAGCGAAGGCGCTAAAGAACTCAGCTACGAAATCCGTGAAATCGTAAAAAAAGCCGAACAGCTCAAGAAGCTCGGTCTCGACATCTCCTGGGAAAACATTGGAGATCCGATACAAAAGAATCACGTCATACCCGACTGGATTAAAGACATCGTGGCGGACCTCGCCCATACCAACGAGGTGTACAGCTACTGTCCCTCAAAGGGTATACTGGCGACGCGAGAATTCCTGGCGCAGCAGACCAATGCCCTGGGTGGCGTACAGATCACACCGGATGACATTTGCTTTTTTAACGGACTCGGCGATGCCATCTCAAAGGTGTACCAGTACATCACTCCAACGTCACGGGTGATCGGTCCGTCGCCGGCGTACTCGACCCATTCCAGCGCTGAAGCGGCACATGCCAGTCATGAGCCACTGACTTACCGGCTGGACCCGAACAACCATTGGTATCCCGATCTTGACGACCTTTACCTTAAGGTGAAGTACAATCCCAATGTCGTGGGTATCCTGATTATCAATCCGGACAATCCTACGGGCATGGTGTATCCGCTGGAAACGTTGAAACGCATTGTGGAGATCGCCAGGGAATTCAAGTTGTTCCTGGTCGCGGATGAAATCTATATCAACATCACGTACAACGGTGCGAGAGCCTATTCGCTTGCGGAAATAATCGAGGACCTTCCCGGCATCTCCATGAAAGGCATTTCAAAGGAGTTACCCTGGCCCGGTGCCCGTTGCGGGTGGATGGAGTATTACAATCGTGACCGTGATGATGACTTCCGCCGCTACTGTGCCGCACTCGACAATGCCAAGATGATTGAGGTTTGTTCGACGAAGTTGCCGCAGATGGCGATACCCCGTATCCTGGGTGACCCGAGATTTCGTGAATACCGCGACAAGACGAACGAACGCATTGGCAAGCGAAGCCGGATTATTACCGACCTACTGCGTTCGGTGCCACAGCTTACGTTCAATGAAACGTTTGGTGCGTTTTACAACACCATAATCTTCCGCGACGGGGTGCTCCGTGCAGACCAGCGCATGAACATCAACAACCCGGCGATACGGATGTTGGTTGAGGATTGGGTGGACCAGCCGATCCACCTGGACAAGCGCTTCGTCTACTACCTCCTGGGAGCAAAGGGTGTGTGCGTGGTACCGATATCCTCGTTCTGTTCCGAGCTTCAGGGATTTCGCGTTACGCTTCTCGAAGAAAATGAAGCACAGCTCAAGCAGACGTTCACTGCGATCCGTGATGGTATCGTAGAGTACCTGGCTTCATAAAAAAAGAAGCAACCCGTTGGGGTTGCTTCCTTATGGTATTTTACCCGCGATCAGATATTGGGCTGAGGGGTAAGTCTGAGGTAAGGCTTTACCTTCTTGTGTCCCTTGGGGAACCTCTTCGGAATTTCCTCGTCAGGAATTGTACCAGCAATAACCACATCCTCGCCCTGCTTCCAGTTGGCCGGTGTGGAGACGCTGTAGTTGGCCGTCAGTTGAAGGCTATCGATCACGCGGAGGATCTCGTCGAAATTCCTGCCCGTAGATGCCGGGTAGGTAATGGTCAATTTGATTTTCTTATCCGGGCCGATTACGAAGACGGACCGTACCGTTTGCTTGTCGTTGGCATTCGGGTGCACCATGCCGTAAAGGTTGGCGACCTCAAACTTCGGGTCCGCGATCAGCGGAAAGTTGACAGCGGTTTGTTGCGTTTCGTTAATATCGCCTATCCACCGTTCGTGTGAATCGAGGGGGTCGACACTAAGTGCCATGACCTTTACTTTGCGTTTGTCGAATTCCGACCTCAGTTTCGCAACGACCCCAAGTTCAGTGGTGCAGACAGGGGTAAAGTCAGCCGGGTGTGAAAAGAGTACTGCCCAGCTGTCGCCCAACCATTCGTGAAACCGGATCGTGCCCTCGGTGGTCTCCGCCGTAAAATCGGGGGCAACATCGCCTAATCGTAGTGACATCTTAATTTGGTTTTGGTTGTTGAAGAAAATATTGACGTCCTTCAGAGACTAACTCCCCAGGTGGATGGAGGGAGTTCTCAATATACAATTGAGGTACATGTATTTAAGAAAAATCGTTTCAAAATTTCAACAAATTTTACATCAGCCGTTGCTTTTCCGCTTTGATCCTGACAATCTCTGCTAGGGTGTGCTCGGAAAGTACCCTGAGCGTTTCATCCCGCACCCCGATGAACGCATCCCGGATGCCACACAGGTGTTCGTTTACACATTCCTCGCAAGGTTCATAGTAATTGAGCGACACACAGGGCAGCATAGCGATGGCGCCATCCATGAGGCGGATGATTTCGATAAGGTTGACGTCTTCGGGTTTCCGGTACATGTAATAGCCGCCCCCTTTCCCCTTCTTACTGCTCAGGATCTTGGCGTTCTTGAGTTCGAGCAGGATCGCCTCCAGAAACTTTTTAGGGATCCGCTGGTCCTGGGCAATATCCTGGATGTGCACAGGTCCCTGATCGTAGCGTTCGGCCAGATAAACCAATGCGTGAATGGCATACTTGCATTTTTTTGAAAGCATAGGGCGACTCCTAAGGGCCAATTTATGTTTTTGTACTTAAATTTCCCCGCGATTTGAGGGGCCTCCTGGCGGACATACCAGACAGGAATCAGGGGGGCGCCTATAAGCCGAGGTAGCTCAGCGGTAGAGCAGCTGATTCGTAATCAGCAGGTCGTGGGTTCAAATCCCATCCTCGGCTCGCTTACAGGCTATTTGAGATAACCGTCGTGTTGTCCCGAAAGTTCTGATGGTCAAATTGTTAAGGCTACATCGCAGGTTGGGGCGTTTCCGGAGCCGGATTTGGGGTCAAAGCAGCCCACCCGGCCGGAAATACGAATCGGGATCGCCCCTGACGCGTTGTTAAAATCTGCAAAGCTTCTTACTTTTGACGCCCCGACAACGTCGGGGTTTTCCGCCCAGGTGGTGAAATTGGTAGACACGCTACTTTGAGGGGGTAGTGCCTTTACCGGTGTGCTGGTTCGAGTCCAGTCCTGGGCACCTGAATTGCCGAAGTGGTGAAATTGGTAGACACGCACGTTTCAGGGGCGTGTGTCGCAAGACATGTGGGCCCGCCTGCGCGACTAACGTAGACTTGGATCAAAGTGCGGAGGAACGTGGGATATCAAAGTCAGAGTTGCACAGTCGGGCAGGCCCGCCTGCGCGACTAACGCAAACTTAGATCAAAATTGCGGCTGCGCAGTCGGGCAGGTTCGAGTCCCACCTTCGGCAGGAGTAATATTCAAGGTGACTGCCTGCGACTCATACACTATGTTATGAGACGAGAATGAGGGGGGCCTGAGTTAGGAAAAAAAGAAATAGGTTGGTTGGCCGGACAGCTGAAGTCCCATTCCGTTCCAACAAACCGCCGAAGTGGTGAAATTGGTAGACACGCACGTTTCAGGGGCGTGTGTCGCAAGACATGTGGGTTCGAGTCCCACCTTCGGCACTAGATTTCTTTGTACGCTGAGACCCTTGTCTCATCGTCTAAGGGTGGTTGACCGCCCCGGGGAGCCCTTGTGGCAAGGTGATCCCTAACGTTTCGACCCATTTCTGACCTTTTGAGGACGCCGTTGTGTACTACGCTTAGGTAATCGTTAGCTGTTCCTACGACTTTACCTACGCCGGTATCACTGACGACTTAGACCGGAGAATCAAGCAGCATAACAGCGGTTTTAACAACACGACAAGGCGTTACCGACCTTTTAGGTTACTTCATTCGGAACAGTTTCCCACAAGGGATGAGGCGCGGAAACGTGAAAAGTATTTCAAATCGGCTGCTGGGAGAGAATTTATCCGATTGATGAAAAGGGCCAAGAATTGGAAAAAATAACCCCTACGCGTCTTAAAGCCGTTAGGTACCTCACTGGTTGGGGTCACCTGGGTTCTGGACGTCCCGCCCGGCTTGTCGGCAGATGCAGACGCAAGGGTGCCGTTCAAACGAGTCCTTTTGGGGTAGACCTTTGCATCTGCGTCTGCACCTATCTCTATCCCCTACAGTCCCCTTTCCTTATTCATCTTGACGGCGCACCAAAAGAAAAATGAGAAAAACAGCGCTATCCCAACAAACACAAAAATCTCCATAACACGAGCGGTTGCGGGGGCTAAAGTCCGCATTTGCGCGATAATTCGTTTAGGGCCGCATCCGGAGATGTCACCAAAGTAAGATTTTGCACAACTTTTGCCTGAATGTGTTCATCCGGATAAAAAAGAATGCCCGAATGGCGCCTCTTTACTATGTTTGACCCGGAACCGGCCTGTAAGAATGGGTCGCACACAAATCAAAAAACGGGAAGAAGCCCTGCACCAAAAACGACATCAGCATGAAAAAAATAAAGGCCCTTTTGACCAGCCTCTTGATAATCAGCGCACTGGTTGTAAACGCTCAGTCGCTACATACTTACATCACCAAGGCCGATTCCCTCGACCTTCGCAAAGAATGGTTTCTCCTCGACCCGGAAACAGACCGCGTTCAGGGGGTCTCCGTGGAGCGTGCCTATGAGCTCCTTAAGGATAAACCGTCACGGACCGTGATTGTGGCCGTCATGGACTCGGGAGTAGACATCGACCACGAGGACCTGAAGGACGTCATTTGGGTGAATGAAGATGAGATTCCTGGCAACGGGGTCGACGACGACAAGAACGGTTACGTCGACGACGTTCATGGCTGGAATTTTATCGGCGATGTGAGCGCCGACACTTACGAACTGACGCGGGAATATGCGCGACTCCGCGAAAAGTTCGGGGATACCGAAGACCGTAAAATCCGCAAGAAGGAAAAACGAGAATACGATTACTGGCTCCTCATTAAAGACCGGTTCGAACGCTATAAGGCGAAGAGTGAAAATGACTACAAAACCTGCCAACAACAACTCGATTCGTACAAGGCGTTTCACAAAAACCTCAAACGCTCCGTCGACTTGCTACAGGAAACTTACGGAATCGAGGAAATTACCCCGGCCGTGGTCGATACACTCAAATCCGACAACAAAGACATCGAGCTGGCAGCCTACTTCATCAAGGTGATCTTTCAAAACACTACCCCCGGTGTCACGCTCGACGAAGTTCTCGATGAATTCGAATACGTCATTGACCACAATGGCGAAGTCTGCGAACACTACCACACGGCCGTAGAGATCGGGTATAACCCGGATTTCGATTCCCGCCAAATCGTGGGCGACAATTACGACGACCCGGACGAGCGCTATTACGGAACTAACGATGTCAAAGGTCCTGATCCTTCACACGGCACCAGTGTAGCCGGTCTAATCGCTGCAAAACGCCATAATGGTGTCGGAATCGACGGCATTGCCGACAATGTCCGCATCATGCCTGTACGCGTTGTGCCTAACGGCGACGAGCGCGACAAGGACATTGCCAACGGCATCTACTATGCGGTCGACAACGGTGCGCAAATCATCAACATGAGCTTCGGCAAGGGCTATTCCCCGCAAAAGGAGATCGTCGACCGTGCCGTACGCTATGCGGAATCAAAAGGTGTGCTGATCGTTCATTCCGCAGGAAACGATAACGACAACAACGACCTGGACGACAGCTTTCCCACGCGCTTTTACCGCAGCGGCAAGGAGGCCACCAACTGGCTCGAGGTGGGCGCCTCCACACAAGGTACTGACAGCAGCGACCTGATCGCTTCGTTCTCGAACTACGGAAAGAAGACGGTGGACTTCTTTGCGCCGGGTGTCGACATCTATTCGACCGACCCCGGCAATGAATACGACAGCGCCGACGGCACCAGCCTTTCATCACCCGTTACGTCGGGCGTTGCGGCTATCCTGATGTCGTACTTCCCTGACCTCACAGCACAGGACATCAGGAACATCCTGCGGGAATCTACGCGACGTCTCAACGGCGTCAAGGTAAGGAAACCGGACACGCAGGAAGAGGTTCGCATCGACCAGATTTGCATCGCGGGCGGTATTGTAAATGCCTATGAAGCGGTACGACTTGCGATGAACATGAACAACGACAAACGTCCGGAGTAAACGCCATACCCCTTTTTTCCTATTCGATGCATTCCGTTACCCCAGGTTTGGTTACGGAAATAGCTCCGATTTACCCACCTATATACCGACTTTTGATGTAACCCATTATCTAAAACGCGCATCCTGATTTTGGGCGGCGTCTAAAAATCAAGCTCTTTGCGTCTCGTGCGACCTGTAGCTCAGGGGTAGCTTACCTCCTCAAAGAGCCATCCATGACGTCCATAAGAGCTGCGGGAACCCTCGTCTTGTTTGTCGCGCTGACGCTGTGCCCCGGACCGGTCACACGTGGAAATTCTCTATTCCCTGTGGGTCCCGGCTTTTCGCTTGACGATTCAGTAGACGAATTCTCATTGACATACTACACCGTCGAAAACCTCATCGTACTCCCGTTCGTCATTAACGGCAAAGTACCGGTGAACCTGATCCTGGACACCGGTTGTCAAACGCTCGTCCTGTTCGGCAAACAACACGAAAAGAGGTTCGAACTCGTTCCTGATTTTACCGTGACATTCTCCGGCATCGGTGAGGGAAAGCCCGCCACAGGAAGCGTGTCGCTCAACAACACCGTTACTATGGGGCCGATCAGCGGAGATCACGTGCCCATCGTCGTTGTACCCGGCAAATCAATGCTCCGCCGTCACCTCCAGGTCGACGGGCTCATCGGTTACGATCTCTTCACGCGATTCGAAATCGAAATCCATCCGGCCCGCCAGGAAATCGTTTTCCGCCCTGCTTTTCATCGCAGCCTTCCACGCGATTATCATTATGTCCCGCTGTCAGTTGCCCATCACCGACCGACCGTAACCGCTACATTTATGCTTCCGCACGGGGAGTTGTCATCAGAAATGCTGGTCGATACCGGTTCCATACTGTCCGTACTAGTGGCATCTTCCGATAAGGAACTCCTTGTATCGAAGGCGGACGACGAAATATTCGGCATGGGCCTCAATGGAACCATCGCCGGGTCGCGCGCCGTCGCCACCCTGCATCTCCATGACTACACTGCAACCGATGTGCCCGTGGCCATCATTCGCTCAACCCGGCACAACCACGCGTCGATTGGAATGGCATTCCTGAAAAACTATTCTGTCATCATTAATTACGTGCAGGGATATATCGGTTTGCGGAAACCGGAAGAACCGATCGTCGCGGACGAGATTCTTTAATGTGTGTTGAAGGTGTTGAAGGTGTTGAAGTGTTGGAGTGTTGGAGTGTTGGAGTGTTGAAGTCATAGGCCCTAATCGCAGACATCAAATCGAAAATCGAAAATCAAAAATCAATAATCACTAATCCACCACAATCCGCAGACCCCCTATACCCCTATACCTCTATACCCCTATACCCCTATACACCTCATCCCCTTATTCCCTTATTTCCTTATTCCCTTATTTCCTTATTTCCTTATCTCCTCATCTCCTCATCTCCCTCTTCTCAACACGTCCGGCTTAAACACAATGAGCAACAAGAACGCCGTGCCGGCCACGCCGATGAGCACTACGGGCAGCGTGTTCAGCCGCAGGACGGCAGGAACGAGTATCACCGCGGTAGCCAGGCCGACCAACGCTCCGCCCAGGTGCGCTTCATGGCCGATGTTGCCCAAACTCGTTCGAATGCCATACATGGAGTAGATGACATAGCAGATACCGAACAACCAGCCTGGGATCCCGACAGGAATGAGAAAC
>DASVCT010000208.1:0-6823 GCA_036381475.1 Cyclobacteriaceae bacterium | reverse complement strand
GAACGAATTGCAAGCCCTCGAACGTGGGGAAAAAAACAAGATAGGTTCTGTAGAATCCGACGGTCAATATGATCAGTATCCCGATCGCGATAAGACTTGCTCTGTTGTAGTCCTGTGCGTGTACTTGTTGCATAGGTGTGAGGTTTGCGCTTTTATATTCTTGTCATTTGTATCGTAGTGAGGTACCGGGTTTGCATTGGCGGCTTTTAACTATTGAACCTTTTGTGCGATTTGTATGCCAACGCCTAGAGCTTAAGGAAATTAAGCCTCTTGATCTTCCGCCGAGGTATATGTATCACATTGAGACAGCCGGGATGTTTCAATGTGACACGTTATCTCAACCGCATCATCGTTCCGCCATACTCCATTCGCTCATTCACTCATTCACTCATTCGCTCATTGTTTATACGCTGAACGTCATCGTAAACACGCTTCCCCTTCCCGGTGTGGAACGCACTGAGATGTCGCCCTTTTGTCGCTGCATGATTTGCTGAGAGATGCTCAGACCTATGCCAGATCCGCCTTTTTTTGTCGAGAAAAACGGTATGAAGATTTGTTCCAGGTCCTCCGGCAGGATACCCCGTCCCGTATCGGCAATGTGGAGATTGAGGTAGCGCTGCCCGGTTTTTTCGGTAACAATCTCAATGCATTTGTCGTCTTTGAGATTGCTCATCGATTCCACTGCATTCTTGATCAGATTGATCAGCACCTGCATGGTCAGGTTTTTGTCGGCAAATACCTTACCCGCAGATTGAAGTCCATTTATCCTCAGCGAAATGTTGTCTTTTTCAAATTCCCTGGCGAACAGGTGGGTTGCCTCCCTGACCAGTTCGTCGAGTGAGATCCTTTCGAGCTTTGGCTCGGGAATGGTGTTCACCGATCGGAAATTCTGAACGAATTCTCTTAGCGATTGGCTTCTGCTGTCGATGGTCGATAAGCTCTGCCTGAGGTCCTGGCGTTCATCGTCGGTCAACTCCCTTTCCTGACCTTCCGCTTCTTCGAGCATCTCGCGGATGTAAGTCGATAGCGTTGATAAGGGGATGGCCGAGTTTGAAATCTCGTGCGTCAGTACGCGCAGCAGTTTTTGCCAGGTCTCTGCCTCTTTCGCAGCCAGTTCACTGCTTACGTCGTGAAACGCAACGAGCTTCAGGGATTTGTTTCTGAATATGATATGCCGCGAGAGAACGGATAGGAATACGATTCGGGAATGTATGGTGAGCTTGAACGTAGCCTTTTCGCCGTCTTCGATCTCGCGAAGAAACCCGGGCAGCGTTACGTCGACCCGCTCCAGCGTCTGGACCTTCTGAAGGAAGGGAAGCTGGAACAGGTTTTTCGCCGCATCGTTGATGAGGAATATCGCGCCGTTGTCATCTTCAAAGCAGACCAAAGGAACGGTAGCATGTTCGACAACCGCCTGCAAAAGCTGGTGTTGCGATTCGCGGTCCGAGCGGAGGGCCTTATAGGTTTGATTGAGTTGATTGAAGGCTACGTGAAGGTCGTAGTCGTTGGACCTGTTATTTTCCGAAAAGGTTACGGAGAAATCATTCTGGTGTAGCGACTGAAGGAAGGCTATGAGTTTTCGCTCGGACTGGTCGACAAACCGGACGGTTTCATAAAAGAGCCCGATCGTGATAAGGGCTGTCCATATCCCCGCCATCCAGTAAGGCGAGTCAAAGACAAGGTACCCTGTGAGGCAACCAAAAAAGCATATCCCCAGGAGACGCAGCGCCACCCTGGGACGTAAAATTTTTTTTATGGACTGCCTTGGGTTCAAGTTGCTTCACTGCGTTTAGATTGGTCAACTAAGATTGGTTATCCGGAGACGCACAGCCGTGCGTCCCTCCTGGTACCCACCACCGATTACCGGTTACCGGTTACTGATCATCGGTTACCGATTACCACCAGGACGCACAGCCGTGCGTCCCTACTTGGTACCAACCACCGATTACGGATTAGTGTCCTACCTAATCCCATACGCCTCCATCTTCCGGTACAGCGTCGTACGGCCTATGCCCAGCTCTTCAGCGGTTCGGGTGAGGTTTCCGTTGCATTTTTTCAATGCATGTCTTATCGCCTCCCGTTCCATTTCTGAGAGATTCAATGAACGATCGTTATCTCCGATTTGGCCGGACAGGCTATGCAACTGAAAATACTCCAGTGTCAACTCCGGGTTGGGGCAAAGTATCACGGCCCGTTCAATAGCGTGTTGCAGTTCACGCACATTTCCCGGCCAGCTGTAGCGTACTAACTGCTGCATCAGAGCGGGATCGACGGTGAATGTCTTGTGATATCGCCTGCAGTATTCGTCCAGGTAGTGGCTGAACAGCGGCGGTATATCTTCGCGGCGTTCGCGTAGTGCAGGCAGGTGAATTTCTACCGTGTTGATTCGATAATAGAGGTCATTGCGGAATGTGCCGCGTCGTACGAGGTCGCTGACAGGTGCATTGGTCGCACAAATGATCCGCACGTCCGTGTGGATGGCCGCGTTGGATCCCACGCGCGAGATATGTCGGTTCTGCAACACTGAAAGCAGCTTAACCTGAAGCTCGGGCGAGAGGTTCCCGATTTCATCGAGGAACAACGTGCCCTTGTTGGCCAATTCAAATTTTCCTATTCGCGTCTCTTTCGCATCTGTAAATGAGCCCTTTTCATGTCCGAACATTTCAGACTCGAAAAGGGATGGGGGAATTGCGCCCAGGTCGACCGATACGAAGGGCTGATCTGCGCGCCTGGATTGGTTATGGATAGCCAATGCCACCAGTTCTTTCCCTGTTCCGTTTTCGCCCAGTATGAGGACGTTAGCGTCCGTCGTTGACACCTGCTCTATCGTCTCAAGAACATGTTTCATGGACGGGGCCGATGCGATGAAGGTCCCGTTACTGCGATTGAGGTGTTGGTGTAACGCTTTTTGATTAACCCTGGACTCTCGATTTTCCCGTCGCGCCCGTGCTTGCTGGAAGGCGTCGATAATTGTAGAAACAAGCTTGTCTTTATCCCACGGCTTTGCGAGAAAGTCTACGGCGCCTTCTTTGATTGACCGCACGGCCAGATCGATATCGCCGTAAGCTGTTTGTAAAACTACCTGAGTGAGGGGAGAGAGCGTCTGTATGCGGTTAAGCCAGAACAGGCCTTCGTTCCCTGACGTCACCCCGGCCTTAAAATTCATATCCAGGAGTACTACGTCGTATGTGTTCTGCCTGAGTTTTGATTCGAGGGATTTGGGCGAGGGGAGAATTTCAATGGCATCGAAATACTGCTTTAATATCATCCGTGACGTGAGTGCGACATCTTCGTCATCCTCGACAATCAGGATATTGCCACTGTACTTTTTCATGGGGTGGTGGGGGCTCTGAACTAAATTTAGGCATAAAGTTCAGTCGTTGGATATGCGCCGTTCAACTTTAATTCTGGTCGTCGGGGTATATCCCTGAGAACCGGGAGGGGGTTGGAAGTGGGCAGTAGGCAGTATATCCCCGTCAGGACGCCCGGTGGCTATACTTCACCTTATACTGCAACGGTGACATCCCGGTGATCTTTTTGAAGGTCGTCCTAAAGGCTTTTGTGTCGGTATACCCAACCTGGTACATTACCTCGTTGACGTTTTCACGTGAGGTCTCCAACCTCATTTTGGCGGCTTCGATCTTCACGCGCTGAATGTACTCGACTACCGTGTTCGACGTAGCCTTCTTGAACCGTCGCTCCAGGTTCCGCCGTCCAAGTGCCAACATCGACGCCAGTTGGTCGACCGTGATCTTTTCCTGAAAGTTTTGTTCGATAAACTGCTGCGCCTTGAGTACCGTTTCGTCTTCATGAGCCTTCTGACCCTTGAAAATGATGAAGGGGGATTGGCTGTTGCGGTCGATGTCGATTTGGAATACTTTCGAACAAGCGATGGCAAGATCACGACTGGCGTATTTCTCGATCAGGTAAAGGATCAAGTTTAAATACGAGAAAGCTCCGCCACTGGAATACAGACCATTCTCATCGGTGATGATTTTCTCCACCACCAGTTTGACATCAGGATACATGCTGCGGAACTCGTCGGCAAACATCCAGTGGGTGGCACACTTCCGTCCGTTCAACAGACCGGTAGATGCGAGAAGGAATGCGCCCACACACAAGCTGGCTACCTCTGCACCGTTCTTGTACTGTTTTACAATCCAGGGAACATACTCCCTGTTCCGTTCGACCGCACGTCGAAGGTCTCCGTCGACGGCCGGTACGATGATGAGGTCCGTTCGATCAAGGTCGTCAATGAGATAGTCCGGCTTGACAGTATACAAGCCGTCGTTCAGTCTCGTATCAGACGAAATTCCAACGAGCTGTACCTTGAATATCGGATCGCGCGATTGGGCGACGAGAAAATCATTCACACAACTAAACAGCTGGCGGGGACCTTCCACATTCCCAAGAAGGGCGCCTTCCGGCACGAGGATCGAAATATGTTTCATATTCTGCTGGACTGTTATTCGATTTATGTTCCCGGCATTCACCTGAAGGCCAACACGATCGATCTGGACTGTAACCCGCCCAAAAGTAGCGAACGGTAATGTCGCGATCAACCACTCAAATTGCCGTATTTACACCTGCTTGATGGTCAAATACTCTGATAATATTGCGTCTGAGAGACTCACAGAGACACCATAAGGGGCATGGCGATGGCGGCACCGATACTATTTATCCACAGCGGCGGCACACAAGGCCCCCATGAAGGCAGCGACGATCTTGTACGGCACCTCCGCAGGGGGCTTTACGAAGATTTTGTCGTATTGTACCCCAGAATGCCCGACCCCGACAATCCGGAGTATGAATTATGGAAGCTTACCGTCGACCGCGAACTCTCGGCACTCGACGATGAAGTGATCCTGGTGGGGCATTCGCTTGGTGCATCCGTTCTGCTCAAGTACCTTTCCGAAGAGCCGTGCGAAAAAAACATCCTCGGGTTGTTCCTCGTAGCGCCGGTATTCTTCGGCAGGCGAGGATGGAAGGTCGATGAGTACGTCCTGAGGGCTGACTTTGGAACGAATCTCCGCCGGATCCCCCGTATCTTTCTATATCACAGCCGTAACGACAACGTCGTGCCGTTCAACCATCTGATTCAGTTTGCCGACAAGCTTCCCTATGCCGTGAGTCGTACCTTCGAAAATCGAGGACATCTCTTCACAGCCGGACTTCCTGAACTTGTCGACGACATCAGGAATCTTTCCGGGCCAAATATTCGTAACAATAAGCTCGGAGCCCGATAATTGCGAACCTAAATCGAATTCACGATGGTTGAAGTGTTCAAGACCGATGTTTGCGACCGACGTTACGCCGAGTTATTGGTCCAGGAAATTTGCTCCCACTGCTCGGGATATTCCGCCTCTTTTGATTTGGATGACTGTGACCGCATCCTGCGCGTCGTCAGTGCCTCCGGTAAGGTCGATGCCGACCGGGTGATCCGACTGATCGAACGGTTAGGGTTTTCGGCCGAAGTTCTCGACGATGAGATCGCGCCCGGCCCCACGGACAGGATCGGCGCCCGCTCGTAAAGGCATCGATCAAAATTTGGCAGGTTTTTGATCACCTTTTGTATTCTCCTTGTCGCAATGGCCCCGCTAAATGACGGGTTCACCACCTGTCAAAAGCATTCTGTTGCGTTACCTTTGATTTCAATTAATACACCTGCTCATGGATATCATTCTGACTGTAGTTGCCCTGGTTGCGATACTCATGGCACTCATCCTGATCCTTGCGGCATTTGTCAGCCGTGAGTACATGATCCACAGAGTCATTCTTATTCGCGCACCCCGCGAAGAAGTTTTTGATTTCATTCGCTACGTGAGAAACCAGGAATTGTACAGCAAATGGGTAATGGCTGACCCCCACATGGCTAAGGCCTTTCGCGGAACTGATGGTACGCCGGGTTTTGTGTACGCGTGGGATGGCGATGATAAGGCGGGAAAAGGCGAGCAGGAAATCATGGCGATTCGCGAAAATGAGGGTGTCGACATCGAAGTGCGATTCGAACGACCCTTTAAGGGGATTGCTGCTGTCAATATGACGACGGCAGACGCTTCCGAGGGCCGTACCCGGGTTAGCTGGTCGATGTCTGGAAGAAACCCTTACCCCTTGAACGCGCTGCACCTGCTGTTTCGGGGTGCGCTCGGCAAGGATATGGAATCGAGCCTCGAAAATTTGCGCGGCATCCTGGAACGGCATCCGGCGGAGCGACAGCGATGACTGCCCTTCTATTGTATAAACCAACCTTGAAATGAGTACCCAAGTTGAAATCCGTTCGCGGCGCCCATGGGGCGGTTACATCCTCAGTGCACTTGCCATTCTGTTTCTCTTGTTTGACAGCATCATGAAAATTCTCAGTCTGGACATTGCGGTGCAGGGCACCGTAGAACTGGGGTACCCGGCGAGCGCTGTGATGGGCATCGGACTTACGGCGCTCATTTGCACAATCCTCTACGCAATTCCAAGTACCGCCATGCTTGGCGCCATTCTCCTAACGGGATACCTTGGGGGCGCAATTGCCACCCACGTGAGGGTGGGTAACCCGCTGTTCTCCCACGTTCTTTTCCCCGCGTATCTTGCCATTCTGATCTGGGGCGGACTGTATTTACGCGACCCTTCTTTACGACTCTTGATCCCCTTGAGGCGCAGGCAGGGATAATCGGGCATGCCAGATGCATGTTTGACCGCCTAAATACGACGCACGTCGGATTCCATATATACCTAATAATGTCTTGTCCTGCTTGGCCGGGATGCCGAAATTGCCATGACAGTTGGAAATATTGAGGTTTCAGAAAACGGGTGCCCCGGCAAAACCGTTTCT
>DASVCT010000207.1:0-8992 GCA_036381475.1 Cyclobacteriaceae bacterium | reverse complement strand
TATGAGCAGCATCGACTGGATCATTCTGTTCGGAACGCTGCTTACCATCGTTGCCTACGGGGCGTGGAGAACGCGCGGTAGCAAGACGATTGAAGGCTACCTCAAGGGCGACAACACGATGAAGTGGTGGATGATCGGTGTATCCATCATGGCCACCCAGGCGAGCGCGATTACGTTCCTGTCGACACCCGGCCAGGCCATCGAGGATGGGATGCGTTTTATCCAGATCTATTTCGGCCTGCCCATCGCCATGGTCATCCTGTCGGTAACACTCGTTCCGATTTACTATCGCCTCAAAGTATTCACCGCTTATGAATATCTCGAAAGCCGGTTTGATCTGAAGACGAGAACCCTTGCGGCGTTCTACTTCCTGATCCTGCGCGGACTCTCGGCGGGGATCACGCTGTTTGCCCCGGCGATCATACTTTCAACTATCCTCGACTGGAGTCTGTACTTTACAACGGTGCTGATTGGCGCACTGGTGATTATCTATGTCACGACCGGGGGCACGAGGGCGGTGAGCCTTACCCAACGTTACCAGATGGCGGTGATCATGACCGGCATGCTGTCGGCAGGATTCATTGCCTACAGCCTGATCCCTGACCATGTATCGTTTGGCGATACCTTGGCACTCGCCGGCGAGCTGGGCAAATTCAACCTCGTGAACCTTGACTTCGACCTGAACGACCGGTATAACATCTGGTCCGGTATCATTGGCGGGACGTTCCTGTCACTCGCGTACTTTGGCACAGATCAGTCGCAGGTAGCCCGCTATCTGGGCGGGAGATCGCTCGCTGAGTCGCGAATGGGGTTGATGTTCAATGGGCTGCTAAAGATTCCGATGCAGTTCATCATCCTGTTCATCGGTGTAATGGTCTTTATCTTCTTCCTGTTTCACAAGGCGCCTGTATATTACAATCATCACCTTATAGAACGCGCACGCAACGTCGCCCCTGAAGCCATTGCGGAACTGGAAACATCATACGACAATCTTTACCAGGAGAAGACTGAGGCGGTAGAGAAACTGGTGCGCGCCATACAACAGCAGGATGCAGGAACCGTCAGTGCGGCTAAATCGGGATACTTGGAGATTGCTGAGAGGGAGCGGGAAATTCGCAACGGCGTCAAAGACGTAATCGCCGAAGCCATACCGGGAGCGAAGACACAGGATCAGGATTTCATTTTCCTGAACTTCGTCATCAACAATCTTCCGCGCGGTGTCGTTGGGTTATTGCTTGCCGTCATGTTTTCTGCGGCCATGTCGTCGATGGCCTCGGAGCTGAACGCGCTGGCCTCGACCACTACGGTAGACCTTTACAAGCGTTCTATCCGCACAGATGCAAGTCCGGGACACTACGTACTTGCGTCACGCGTGTTTACCGTGATGTGGGCTCTGTTGGCCATGCTCTTTGCGATACTTGCCAGCTTCGCTGAAAACCTGATCCAGTTCGTCAACATTGTAGGTTCGCTTTTTTACGGTACCCTTCTCGGCATCTTTGTTACGGCATTTTATCTGAAGTGGGTGCGCGGAACCGCTGTATTTATCGCCGCCATCATCGCCGAGGCCCTCGTGTTCTACTGCCACTATTTCACCGACATCGCATATCTTTGGTATATCTTCATTGGATGCTTGTCAGTGATCGTGGGAAGTATCCTTATACAACTTTTCCTTCGGAAAAGAATTAAAGAATGAAGGATTGAATAGCCCGCCTGCCCAATAAAAAGGCCGACGTCGCATACATCCCCACTGCCTACTGCCCACTGCCTACTGCCTACTGCCTCACCACTTCTTCGGCACTTCCACCTTCATCTTTACCGCGGTATTTTCCCACGCGATCATGATGTTGGCGTTGGTGTTGTCTTCGGCAATGTCGCTGACTCCGACGGTGAAAGTTTCGACCTTTTCTGTCAGTTTTTGGGGTTTAACCGTAAACCTGACGACCTCATTGGCCTTGTCATAACGATCGGTATACCCGCCAATGGAAAGATCCTTATAGAGGCTGATCGTCCACTCGCTTGCGCCGGGCCAGGTAAATATCAGGTATTCTCCCTTGGGAATCGCATGGCCTTCGACCTTCACGTCATCCGAAAACGTCACCTTGGTTCCGGCGTTTGCGCCTGTGCGCCAAATTTTACCGTAGGGTACCAGAAAATCGGAACCTTCGCCGAATATTTTCCGGTTTTTCATTTTAGGGCGTGAGTAGTTAATTGAGATTTTTGTGAGTCCGACATCACACGTCACGGTGCTTGAGGGGCTGGCTGCCGGACCGTCTTGTGCCAGTGCAGCATATACTCCTGGGATCAGAAGCAAGAGAACAAAGATCTTTTTCATGATTGGTATTTTAGTGGAGTTTTCAATGTTTTGCGTAAAATAAGCAACGGGATCAGAATCGGAAACGGGCTATTATGAAATTGGATCGGGATTTCTACCAGCGGGATGACGTCGTTGAAATCAGCAGGGAATTGCTGGGGAAAGTTCTGGTAACACGGGTTGGAGGGGTGTTCACCAGCGGTATCATTGTCGAGACCGAAGCCTATTCCTGGAGGGAGCGCGGAAGCCATGCCTATGGGGCTAAGCATACGCCCCGCACATCGGTGATGTTCAGGGCAGGGGGCCACGCCTATGTCTATCTTTGCTACGGCATGCATCACCTATTCAATGTCGTAACCAACCGGGAGGGTATAGCGGAGGCAGTGCTCATCCGGGCGTTGGAGCCCCTTGAAGGCATACCCGCGATGATGGCGAGGCGCGGCGGCAAAGTCAGGTTCAATCATTTGACGTCAGGACCGGGCAAATTGACCCGATCACTGGGCATTGACCGAACTTTGAATGGAAAACTCCTCTCCGATAACGAAATTTGGATTGAAGAGGGAAGACGGCTGTCGGCAGGCCAGGTGGAGGTAAGCAGGAGAATCGGGATCGATTATGCCGGAGAAGACGCCCTGTTGCCCTGGAGGTTCACAGTTAAAGGGAACCCCTGGGTAAGCAAGGCATAGAATTTGAACCCATATTCCAAATAACCAATACAACCCATTTGTACAATGAGATTTTTTGTCTTGTGCTTTTGTCTGACTCTTTCTATTCTGGTTTTTGCGCAGAGTAGCCTTCAGACCGTGAACAGCCCTTTCGATGAACAAAATGCCGTGTTGAGTCCCGACGGACGAACGCTGTATCTGACGATCGCCAACCATCCGCAGAATGTTGGCGGCAAGCGTGATCCAGGCGACATCTGGATTTCCACCTGGTCCGACGGAAAATGGTCCCCGCCGACGCATGGCGGGACAGTAATAAACGACAGGGGCTACAACGGGGTGGCCGGTTTTAGCGCCGACGGTTCCCAGTTATACCTACTGAGTCACTATGCGGCGAAGACACAAGGAATTTCAGTTTCCCGGGCATCCGGGTCCGGCTGGTCACGACCGGAAAACATTACAATCCCTTACTTTCAGAACAAGTCGAGTATGGTTGGCGGATATCTTTCATCCGACGGGAGAATATTCGTGTTCTCGGCCGAGACCTACGGCTCCTATGGGGTGGAAGACCTCTTTGTATCCCTGAAGGATGATGCCGGCCGCTGGTCACCACCGAAGAACCTCGGCAGCACGATCAACAGCCAGTTCCAGGAGCTTTGTCCTTCGCTTAGCGACGACGGAAAGACACTTTACTTTTCTACAAACGGAAAAGGAGGGTATGGTAGCTTTGACATTTTCAAGGCGACACGATTGGACGACACATGGACGCACTGGAGTGAACCGGTCAACCTTGGCACTGAAGTCAATACCAGCGGCAGGGACCTTTACTATCGCTTATATGAAAGCAATGGCACGGCATTTTACACGAGCACCCTCAATAGCGATGGATACGGCGACGTGAGGATCGTGGCGCCGGGCAACTATACCCCACCTGAAGTCATTGAAGAGCAGGAAGAAGACGTGGTCGAACCTGTGGCCTTGAACGAAGATGCCGTTCGTGTTTTTGGCGCCGTTACGGACACACGCACCGGGGAGCGGATACCCGCAACGTTGACCTTTACGGATGAATCGGGCGAACGCGCAATAGCTGCCAGCGACTCAGGCTATGAATTTGTGGCAACGCCACCTGCAAGCTACCGCGTGGTCATTACGGCACCGGGTTACATCAGCACGATGGAAAAGCTTGATGTGACCGATTTGTCTCAGCATTCACTCGAGATGAACTTCCGGATGCAGCCCGTGGAGAAAGGTACAACGGTGAACCTGAAGAATGTTTTGTTTGAACAATCGAAAACGGATCTTCTTCCTGAATCCTACGCCGAGCTGGATGTGGTCGTCGAGTTTCTCAAAGATAACCCTAACGTTGACATTGAACTCGCAGGCCATACCGACAACCGGGGCGTGCCCAGCGCCAACGTGGAGTTGTCGCGTGCCCGCGTGGAGAAAGTTAAGGCCTACCTGGTGTCGAAGGGTATCGACGAAAAGCGGATCACCGGTAAGGGCTACGGCGGAAGCCGCCCTATAGCAAGTAACGACAGCGAAGAAACTCGTAAGTTGAACCGGAGGGTGGAGTTCACGATTAAAAGATTCTGAATTGTTATATATATTGCGACTTCGCCTAAGCCTACGAAGCCGCTATGAGCATCCGAAAGGATAAAGCCGCCCGGCTGAAGATTCAGATACTGGAGAACACGCTCAAACTGATCGGGAGGAAGTCTTTCGCCGATCTGTTTGTCGACGAGATCTGTGCACGGGTAAAGATCTCGAAGGTAACGCTGTTCAAATACTTTCCGAAAAAAGAGGATTTGCTCCTGTACTACCACAGGCTCTGGTGTCTTGCCCGTACGGTGGAGTTGCACGACAAGAAAAAGGAGGGGCTACAGGGAATTTATTTTCTTTTTGACCGGATCAGCGAAGAGTTCGAACAATACCCGGGTATGTTGCTCGGGCTCATTGGGTATCTTACCGACTCGCGAAGACCACCCAAGCCGTACCCGGTGAAGCGTGAAGAGAAGAAACTGTTGTATCCGAATGTGCAGGACGTACAGGCGCTGGAGATCCTTTCCGTGAGTCAGATGCTCGAGCGTTTCACCCTTGAGGCCATCATGAAGCGCGAGATCACCCGCAGCAGTTCCACGGCTGATATTACGCATTCCCTAATCACCATGCTGTACGGCTCGATCGTGGTCAGCCACACAAACCAGCAGCCGGCGCGGCCTTTCTTCCGCCGCAACCTGGAAAGTGTGCTACGCGGACTTGTGTAGCGTATCTAATTTTTCATCCTTACCGTCTTGGTTCTCTTTTTCTTTTTGTCCTTCTTCTTGTTGAACCAGGTGTGATGGTATTTGGGTTTGACGACGGAGGTAGTGCCGGCGGTGTTTTTACTACAGGAGGGAGATATCAGCAGGAGGAAGAGAATGTACAGGGCGAGTTTTCTCATGCTATGGTAACGGCAAAAATAGCACTTTTTGCATAGCGGGCCCTTTAGGGCAGGCGTTCAGGGCTAAAGGCGGGGAGGAAATAAATAGGCCAATAATTTGCAGTTCCAAGCCGTAGACCTAAATTTGCACACCTTTTTGAAGCACTTTCCGGTCCGGTAGTTCAGCTGGTTAGAATGCCTGCCTGTCACGCAGGAGGTCGCGGGTTCGAGTCCCGTCCGGACCGCCGCACAATGATCACAGCCCGTATACAGGGCTTTTTTCATTTGTGGACTTTGGCATGAACGGCAATGGGAAAGGTGGTGATATTCAGTGTGTTGAACATGCCCTCTTTTACTGGGAATTGTACACTGGAATTACCGATATTACCCATTCCTTATAACTTTGTGCGACTAAGTTGATGCTATGCTGCTGGATTTCGAAAAACCCATCGCGGAGTTGGAGGCCAAGCTGGAAGACATGAAACGCATCGCTCAAAACAGCGATGCGAACGTCAAGGACGCCATCAAAGCTCTCGAAAAGAAGATCAAACAACTCAAGAAGGAGACCTTCGAAAACTTGACCGGCTGGCAACGCGTTCAGCTGTCACGCCATCCCGACCGGCCTTATACCCTCGACTACATTTACGAGATCACTGACGACTTCATAGAACTCCATGGCGACCGTACCGTGGGGGACGACAAAGCCATGGTGGGTGGGCTTGGCACCATCGACGGCCAAACCTACATGCTGATCGGCACGCAGAAAGGAAGAAATACGAAACAGCGACAGTTTCGCAATTTCGGGATGGCGAATCCCGAAGGGTATCGCAAGGCACTCAGACTAATGCGCCTCGCGGAAAAATTCCGTAAACCCATCGTCACCTTCATCGATACTCCCGGCGCATTTCCTGGACTGGAAGCCGAACAGCGGGGACAGGGCGAAGCCATCGCCCACAATCTCAAGGAAATGGTCCGGCTCAAGGTGCCCGTTATCTGCATCATTATCGGTGAAGGAGCTTCCGGCGGAGCCTTGGGCATCGCGATAGGGGATAGGGTACTGATGCTCGAGAACTCGTGGTATTCCGTTATTTCGCCAGAAAACTGTTCCACGATATTGTGGCGAAGTTGGGACTATAAAGAGCAGGCGGCTGAACTGCTCAAACTTACCGCCAGAGACATGCTCTCGCTCAAACTTATCGACGGCATTATCCGGGAACCGCTTGGAGGCGCCCATACGGACATGAAGTGGATGTCGGCTGAAATAAAAAAGACCATCAAGGAGACCGCACGCGAGTTGTCAACCATTGACCCGTCAGAGCGGATCCGCCAGCGGATTGATAAGTTTTGTGCCATGGGCGTCGTAAAGGAATGATGCGCTGCGCGGCATCCGATCCCCGGCCGGTGCAGTGCGATAAATCATCATGCTATTTTGTTGTCTTACAGGTTTATGAAGCTGAGTGTTATCAATACCGGTTTTTTTAAGCTTGACGGTGGCGCCATGTTCGGCGTTGTGCCCAAGTCGATCTGGAATAAGCTGAACCCTGCCGATGAACGTAATCTTTGCTCATGGGCTATGCGCTGTCTGCTCGTGGATACAGGCGACCGGCGCATTCTGATAGACAATGGGATCGGCGACAAACAAGACGCGCGGTTCTTCAGCTTCTATTATCTGCATGGCGACGACTCATTGATAGGCTCACTCAACGCCGCGGGGTACAGCCCGGACGACATCACCGACATGTTCCTTACCCATCTTCACTTCGATCATTGCGGTGGAGGCGTGCGTCTGGAGAATGGCAAGCCGGTGCTGACTTTTCCCAATGCCACCTACTGGTCCAATCGCAATCATTGGAAATGGGCGACAGAACCTAACGTCCGTGAAAAGGCCAGCTTCCTGAGGGATAATATCATCCCCATGGAAGAGAGCGGACATCTGCGGTTCGTCGACGACGAACCTTTTGATGCATTTGACATTTTGTACTCATCGGGACACACAGACAACATGATGATCCCGCGCATCCGATATCGCGACAAGGTGATATGCTTTGTGACGGACCTGATTCCCTCCGCTGGCCACATACCTCTTCCTTATGTAATGGCGTATGACACGCGGCCGCTGGTTACAATGGAGGAAAAGCAAAAGTTTCTGAACGAAGCGGCCGACAACCAATACGTCCTGTTCTTTGAACACGACCCCAACATCGAGTGTTGTACGGTTCATCGGACAGAGAAAGGCATACGACTGGAACGCGCATTTGCCCTGAGCGACATCTTATAATGGAACAGAAAGCCGAAGTGGGTCTTGTGTTATCGGGCGGGGGTGCCCGGGGCATCACCCACCTCGGTGTGATCAAGGCCCTTGACGAAATGGGCGTCCGCGTTACTGCCGTGTCAGGTACAAGCGCGGGCTCTCTTCTTGGTGCGTTGTATTGCTACGGATACTCTGTCGAGGAAATTTTCAAGATCATTACGACCGGCTACTTCAGGTTTATACGACCAGCGTGGACCCTATCTGGTCTGCTTAGTCTTGACCCCCTGGGAGAGGAGCTCATGCGGCACATGCCGGAGAACAGCTTCGAGTCGCTTCGCATCAGGCTTGTCGTAGCAGCGACCAACCTCGAGGCAGGAGCAGTCACCTACTTTCACAGCGGGCCGCTTATTCCCGCACTGCTTGCGTCATCCTGTGTTCCTGCCGTCTTCAAGCCCATAACCATAGGCAATACCCTGTACGTGGACGGAGGTATTACGGACAACTTGCCAGCAAAGCCATTGAGGGACCTCTGCCCGCTGATCATCGGGTCACACTGTAATTCCATCGTAGATCATTTTGACAAACGAAATGTACGAGCGATAATTGAACGTTGTCTCCTGATGGCTATCAATGGCAATACCCGGGTAAGCAAGGAAATGTGCGATGTTCTTATCGAGCCTCCCGACGCGGGCAGGTATAGCGGGTTTGATATCGGAAAGGCAAAAGAGATGTTCGAAATCGGATACCGGTACACCCGGGAGAACTTTGCACCGGAAAATTTTACTGTCGACCGAGAAGCCGAGTAAAACAGGCCCCATTTTTGCGTTGAAGGAGAAATGTAATGGAACTCCAAAACGCGCGTTTTTAGAGGACGTACCCGAATCATCTTTTAAACCACAATTATGAAAACAACCAGAAACTACTTTTTGGTGGCCATCCTGCTTATGGCGGCTTCGGCACCGACGTTTGCGCAGGCGCAATTTTCGTTAGGACTAAAAGGCGGGCTGAACTTTGCAAACCTGGATGTAAGCGACATTCCCGGCACGTATAAGAACCGTACGGGCTATCACCTGGGGGCCTTCGCCCTTCTCAAATTTGCCAACGTCGGCATTCAACCTGAGATCATTTACTCGGAACAAGGTGCGAAAGTCAAAGATCCCAACCTTTCGAGTTTTGAATCCAATTTCAGTTATGTCAACATCCCGATCATGCTAAAGCTTTACACGATCGGAGGATTGAACCTTCAGGTTGGTCCGCAATTCGGATTTTTAACGTCAGCTGAATGGGGTGATGAAAGCATAAAGGATGAACTGAAGAAATCCGACTTCAGTGTAGGCCTTGGTGTAGGA
>DASVCT010000206.1:0-3304 GCA_036381475.1 Cyclobacteriaceae bacterium | reverse complement strand
GCGAGTGGTGCTTAACAGCGGGGATACTGGATTGAACTTATTAAGCATTGTTGCAATGCCCGAACGTGGTGCGGGGTAAATTACAGGCGTAAGCAGCATCCAGAATGGGGTGATGGCCAATATTATTTTCTGAATGTCCGTGTAAAGCATGCCAAGGGGTAGCAGTATGATGCCCAAACACGTTCCTAACACAACCAAAGAGAGTACACCGAAGGGTGCGAGCCACGCTGTCGGCGCAATAATTACATTGAAGACAATTAGCACAATGACAATCAGAACGAGCCTCACTAAGAAATCGAACAAAATTTGAAGAAGCCCCGCTAGCACCAGAGACTCGCGTGGAAAATTGATTTTTACAAGGATCGATCTTCCCTGTATGACGGAAGTGATCGGCGTGACAAGCGACTGAGCAAACACTGACCAGAGCAATACGGACGTCAACACAAATGCCGGGTAGGGGACACCCGGATCGTCTACGTTAATGATGCGCTGGCCGTTTAGAAAAACCCATACCATCGCCGTTAGTAAAGGGGGTATCAATGCCCAGACAAATCCCAGAATGGACTGCCGGTACATAGCACTGAAGTTCCTGACAAAAAGGCGCCATGCCAGCTCCCTGGAATTGCGCAGGTCGGCAAACATCGACCTGATCAAATGGAGCGGTCGCCTCAACCCCGATTCGGGGGAATAAACGGTCACCTTCTGATGCTGGTCCATATCTGTTGTTCAGTCAGTCGGGATTTGTGAAAAATATCCGATCGTTTCTATGCACCTATTCGTCCTCGTAATATCCCGGCTCTTTTTTCTTTTTCGAGCCGTACCCATACCGGTATCCGTAGCCATATCTATACCCATACCCATACCCATAACCATATCCATATCCGTATCCCGGTCCGGATTTATAGATGTCGTTGAATACAATGCTGATGTTCGTAAGCTTACCCATGGCGTAAAAATCCTGAACCGTCTTCAACAGGTTCTTCGGGGTGAAATTCTGACGTACAATAAATAACGTGTGGTCAGCGAAAGGTGCCAGAACAAAAGCATCGGTGACAATCCCGAGGGGCGGGGAGTCGATGATTGTGTAGTCGTAGCGGTTCTTTGCTTCGTCAATGAAGTCGGCCATCCGTTCGGTCATGAGCAGCTCAGATGGATTTGGCGGGGCCGGTCCCCCAGTGATAAGGTCCAATCCCTCGTAAGTAGTACGCTGAACTACAGCCTCAAAATCTGCAAGTCCCGCCAGGTATGTACTTAAACCCACCTTGTTTTCCAGTTGGAAATCGCTGAACAATTTCGGCCGCCGCATGTCCGCGCCCACGATGAGCGTTCTCTTGCCCGACAGGGAAAGTACTGAGGCCAGGTTGATCGAAGTGAACGACTTACCTTCGCCACTAATGGAACTGGTAATCAGGAACACAGCCTTTTCTCTTTTTCCCAGGAAATAATTCAGGTTTGATCGCAAGGCTCGGAACGATTCCGCCAAGGCGCTCTTCGGGCGACTGAGGACTTCCAGGTTGCTGCCGGATCGCTTGTGGCCGAGGCCTCCGATAAACGGAATTGCCGTTAGCTTTTCAATATCCTCCCGCGACTGGACGCGCGTGTTCAACACCTCCATCAGCACAAACAGGACAAAGGGCAAACCCAATCCGATCAACAGGCCCATAAGGTAGTTTTGTGTGGACTTTGGGGAAATCGGCCCGCCTGCAATCATTGGTGGATTCACCACGCGGATATCCGATGTGGTCGATGCCCTGGAGATGTCTGCCTCGGCGCGTTTCTGCATCATGAAGATGTAGAGACTCTCAAGGATGGAATACCGGCGCTCAATGGACCGGAATCGGCGCTCTGAAGCGGGGAGGTAACTCAACTCCCGTTCTACGGACTCGATCTGGCGGTTCAGGAAATCGAGTTGGATTTTGTCCGTGGCTTGCTGGCTTCTCACAGCTTCTATGATATCGCTCTTCAGTTCCTCAATCTGCCTCCGCTGTTGTTGTATCAGGGGATTTTCACTCCTTTCACCCCGCTCAATCACCTTGATCTGGAGTTGTAGGTCAACCATCCGCTGTATGAGAGCCGACGGCACAGGGTCGGTAAGCCCTACAGAAGTGGGGAGCAGTACCTGGTCGAGGTTTTCACCTCGTTCGATGTACGCAAAAATGTAGTCGTAATAGTTTTTGCGCATTTCCAGCTTTGCCTTTTCCAGTTCGTAGTTCTCCAATTTCTGGTAGAGGCGCATGGTCTCTGACGAAAGGTCCGTGATCACATTCTGATCCTTGAACCGTTCTACTTGCAGTTCCACGCGTTGAAGAGAATCGCTGATGTGCCCGAGTTGCGTCGTAATGAATTCAATAGCACGGGTGGCCTGCAGGCTCTTCTGCTCGTAGTCGTATTGTTCATAGGTACGGATGAGGCCGTTCAGGAAATCCCGATCCTTTGCAGGGGTGGGTCCGTAAAGCGAAAGGTTTACTACACCCGCACCTCGCTCTGCCCAGGAAGCATTGAGACGCCCGATAAAAGATCCGGCTACTTGAACGGACGGTGTGTACTGGAGAATAAAAGGGATGCCGATATCACTCTCCAGTGTCTGCGCCGGGCGTTGCCGCACCAGGATCTGAAGACCGTCGTAGTCCACTGTGTCATTCAAGGGGAAGACGGATGATGCCTGTCCAGGCTTTTGCAGTTCGAATTGTTCTTGGTCTATTAGTTTGAATGTGTATCGCCGCGAATGGCCATTGGCCTTCACAACTTTTATTTCGAAGGGCAAAGAATAGACTTCTGTCGTACGCACCTCACCTTCCTTGAACAGCGATACGGTCATGCTTAGGTCATCCACCACGCGCTGAATGAGGGGATAGGACCGCAGGATGTAGAGTTCGTTGTATGAATTGCGATCACCGGCCACCAGGGGATTGTCGAATAGTAGACTCGCTTCTGAACGATGAATACCGCTAATAATTATAGAAGCGCGAACCGGGTAGATTCGCTCCGCATAACGGTTATGGAAAAATGCAATGGCAAGGGCGATCGCGACAGACGCGAGTACGAGATACCAGTACTGGAGAACACGGAACCAAAGCCGCTTAAAATCAATCTTGATAAAGCCCTCATCTTTCTCTTCCGGTTCCAGGGGGAGTTCCGCCATGCCGTTACTGTTGTTCAAGTGCTGCGTCTTCATTACTTCGTCACGTTATAGACCAACAACAGAAGCGAAAGGGAGGATAAGACAAGCGACAGATTGGGCCCGAAATACTTCCGATAGGGGCGCTGGCGCAACGGGGGAACTACGACAATGTCATTTTGGTGC
>DASVCT010000205.1:0-56717 GCA_036381475.1 Cyclobacteriaceae bacterium | reverse complement strand
GCGAGACTGACTTCAACACTTCAACACTTCAACACATCAACACTTCAACACTTTAACACTTCAACACTTCTACACGTGAGTGCGTCGGGCCCCTTTAGGGGTTAGGGGCCGAGGGTGGGGGGAGAAGGGAAATAAGGAAATAAGGAAATAAGGTTATTGGGTGTATAGGTACATAGGGTACATAGGGTGTATAGGGGTATAGGGGAATTGATTTGTGATTTTTGATTTGTGATTTTTGATTTGATACCTGCGATTAAAGCCTCGGATCAGCGTTATAAGCGCCGTCGTTGATCGAAAAATGTGTTCTGTGGGTGTTTAAATCAACAAATCACAAATCACAAATCACTAATCATAGAGGGTATATAAGGTGTATAAGGGTATAGGGTACATAGGGGCAGCACGGATTCAGGTACCGATTACTAATTACCTGACTGCCGATTACCACTTACCTCTTACGTCTTACTTTTTCCCCCACGTTCAACAGGCCGGCGTCAGCTCACAACAAGGGTCTTGTGTGTATAGTCGAGTGTGGCGATTTTGATAACGTCGCCCTTGTTAACGGTAATGATCATTTCGCGTTCAAACCTGGAATCGTATCCGCTGTGTTCGTATTGCGTCATGTTGCCGCGGGGGATCCTGAGCTTGCCGGAAAACCATTCCGCTTTCACTCCTTCCGCACCGGCCTTTTTAAAAATCGTCTTCAACGTGCATTTTTTGGATTTCGGACCAAACAGAGAACGGTTCTCAATATCGCCTTCAATGTCAGTAAGGAAGAGCTGACCGTCACGAATGGCCCAGCTTGCAATATATCCGCGGCGGCACACGTCAAGCGAATAAAATGGTGGGCGCTTCTTGCGACTTCGGGCCCAGTAATCTTCCAGGGGATTGGTGTAGAGGTCCATCGATTCGCCATGCATAACAATGATATCCGCTTTCTGTGCCGCCATGTCTGCTCTGCCTTTTCGCTAGGCATAAAGTAAACACCTCATCCGGAACAATGCTTTGCGTAGTCCGCTATCGGAATATAAAACCGACCAATGCGCGGGGTGGACGATTTTCCGTTTTGCCGAAATCCCCGGGTGTGTGTAATCCTGTAGACACTCAACCACACCGTCGAACGAGTACTTCTTACTAAGACCCTCTGGTGCAAACGGTTACCCGCCGGAAAGCAAAACACATACCACCTCCGGGAGAAAAAAATCGCATTTGGGGTTAAACCAAACCTTCAAATTTGTGTCCGGTGAAAGGTAATTTTGACTAACTTAAATCAAGGCTTTAATTAAACAACCCCCATGGTCCCCGCATTTTGCAGGTATGGGCTTGCTTTTCTCGCCCTGACCTTGTTCAGTCAGTCCTATGGACAGTTGCTTGGCAATTCGGTGCCCATTATTCTGTCACAGAAGCCCCTGTCAACGGAAAGCGGTCGCCCGCTCACCATCCAGTTTAGTGACCTCATTGTCGTCGATCTCGACGATCCCTACCCCCAGGGTTTTACAATGAGACTGCGGGAAGGAAAGGATTACAGCGTTTCAGGTATGACGGTCATACCAGACGAGGACTTCGAGGGGGTCCTCAAGGTACCTGTGACCGTATCGGACGGGGAAGCGGAAAGCCGTCCGTTCAACCTCCGGATAACCGTGGTCAAGCCCGAAAACATAGCACCGGTCATCACGGGCCAGGTACCGCTTACTATTGAGGCGAACACATCCATAACGCTTACCCTGACCCACTTGCAAGTAACCGATCCGGATAACGACTATCCCGACGATTTTACGCTCGATGTTTCTTCCGGATCCAATTACCGACGTGATGGTCGAAGCGTTACGCCTGACCCCGGTTTCATAGGAACGTTGCAGGTAGAAGTGCGCGTAAACGATGGTGAAGACTACAGTAACCGGTTCATAGTTCAAATCGAAGTGATACCACAGAATGAACCGCCGGTAATCACGGGCCAATCAACGATCCGTATCGAAGAAAATACTTCGGTGACACTTTCCCTGGACAATCTCATCGTCAATGATCCCGATAATGACTATCCGGCCGATTTCACGCTGAAAGTAAGTACCGGAGCCAACTACAAGCTGGCAGGCACTACGATCACGCCAGCCAAGGACTACACCGGGGAGTTGACCGTAAATGTGAGAGTAAATGACGGCATTGACGACAGCAACGTGTTTCCCCTGAAAATAACCGTCTACCCTTCCAACATAGCACCTGTCATTACCGGGCAAGTCGCCCTGGCGATGGTTGAAAATACTTCGTTAACCTTATCCCTCAATGATTTGAAGGTGACGGATCCCGATAACAACTACCCGGACGACTTTACGCTTACCGTGCATCCCGGGGTGAATTACAAGGTATCGGGTACGACTATTACCGCGGCAAAGGATTTTACAGGTACCCTATACCCGGAAGTTACCGTCAACGACGGTAAAGCGAACAGCAACCGGTTTAAACTCCAGGTGAAGGTTACACCGGCCAATCGCCCTCCGGTGATCACTGGTCAGCAAGCCCTGGCCTTCCAGGAAGATGGCTCGCTCGAACTGCTCCTCACCCATCTCATCGTGAGTGATCCAGACAACGAGTATCCGGCAGACTTCACCCTGCAGGTCTTGCCCGGATCCGGTTACACGGTAAAGGGAACTACCGTGAGCGCGCCAACCGACTTCAACGGACAAATCAAGGTCACAGTCACGGTAAATGATGGGGAGTTTACCAGCGCTCCTTATGACGTTACCATCACGGTAACTCCTGTCAACGACCCGCCTTCAGTAACGCTGGAGGAATCGCCTATATCCTTCTTCGTTGGCAGGCAGCCGACGCCCATCACGAAGACTGCCGAAGTAACGGAACCTGATAAAGATCTGATCACCGTCGCTGAAGTCGCGTTCGACGCGATGACGTATCGCGCAGGCACCGATGTACTCCGGTACGACAAATCTGAGTCACCCACAATCAATGGGGTATTCGATCAAGGCGAAGGTATCCTGTTCCTCATCGGCAACGCACCCGCTTCGGAATATACGAAGGCGTTGCGCAACATAACCTATAATTTTGTCGTCGGCGAGAATGAAGTCACTCTGGACAGCATCAAGCTAATTCGCATCACGGTGAACGACGGTCTCCTGGACAGTAAACCGGCGGTCCGTGAGATCGAGCTGGTCAAGGGTGTTATGCTGAATATTCCACAATGGTTCACACCAAACGGAGATGCGTCGAACGACACCTGGAGAATTTACTCGCTCAACTCAAGCGACGATTACCCTGATGCGATCATCCGCGTGTTCACCATGCGCGGGACGCTTGTGTATCAGGCTACGGGCCTCGACAATGAATGGGACGGACGATACAATGGCGAGTACCTCCCTACGGATACGTATTATTACACCATCAACCTCAACCTACCTTACGCCAGCACTTCATTCAAGGGAATGGTGACCATCCTAAGGTGACAGCTGGCATCAGGGCTTCCGCATGCCGAACCTTTCCATGGTGGCCAGTGCCTCCGGGTAGCCGGCGTCCGCGTGTCGGATGACGCCAAGCGCCGGATCAATGTGAAGAACACGACTGAGACATTCCTCCGCACGATCCGTGCCATCCGCGAGAACGACCATCCCGGCGTGCTGGGAGTACCCCATGCCTACGCCTCCTCCATGGTGAAATGATACCCACGTGGCGCCGCCGCTGGTATTTCCCATCAGGTTGAGTAACGGCCAATCCGACACCGCGTCGCTGCCATCGGCCATAGCTTCCGTTTCCCTGTTCGGGGACGCCACCGACCCGCAGTCGAGATGATCGCGGCCGATTACAATCGGCGCCTTCACTTTCCCAGACCGAACCAGTGCGTTAAAGAGGAGTCCGGCCTTTTTTCGTTCACCCAATCCGAGCCAGCAAATCCGGGCGGGAAGCCCCTGGAACGCGACGCGCTTACGTGCTTCTTTCAGCCAGCGATGAAGGTGAAGATTTTCCGGAAAGGCCTCCATAAGGGCCTCATCGGTAGCGTAGATGTCTTCAGGTTCTCCCGACAGCGCCACCCACCGGAACGGTCCTTTGCCTTCGCAAAAAAGCGGGCGGATATATGCCGGCACAAATCCCGGGAAGCTGAATGCATCCTTTTCCCCTCCCTCGAGGGCAAACTCACGAAGGTTGTTGCCGTAGTCAAAGACGACGCTCCCGCGTCGCTGAAGTTCAAGCATAAAGTGAACGTGTCGGGCCATACTCTTCAGGGCGAGCTTCTTATACTCAGCAGGATTGGCGTGCCGAAGGTCCGCTGCCTGGGCCAGGCTGAGGCCATTGGGCACGTACCCGTAGACCGGATCGTGCGCTGACGTCTGGTCGGTAAGTATATCCGGGATAAGATCGTCCTGCAGCAATTTTTCAAGCATGTCGCCCGCATCGGATACCAATCCGACAGAAAGCGCCTGTCCCTTTTGGCGCGCTTCCGTCACCAAGGTTCGCGCTTCCTCATAGGAAGTCGTCATCCGGTCGAGATAGCGTGTCTCCAGCCGCTTACGTATCCGTTCAGGGTCGACGTCTGCCCCCAGGAAGGTGGCTCCTGCCATCGTAGCCGCCAAAGGTTGGGCGCCACCCATCCCTCCCAGCCCAGCACTTACAAGAAGTTTGCCCTTCAGGTTGCTATCAAAATGCCGGGCGGCGCAGGACATGAAGGTCTCGTAAGTGCCCTGCAGGATGCCCTGGCTGCCAATATAAATCCAGCTGCCCGCGGTCATCTGACCGAACATCATGAGGCCTTTGTCCTTCAGTGCGTTGAAGTGTTCCCAGGTGGCCCAGTGCGGCACGAGGTTGCTGTTGGCGATAAGTACCCGCGGCGCCCGGTCGTGCGTGGGGATAACGCCTACAGGTTTGCCTGATTGAATGAGGAGGCTCTCCTGGTCTTCGAGGGAAAGCAGACACTCTATAATCTTTAGGGCTGCTTCCGGATTTCGCGCGGCCTGACCGGTGCCGCCGTACACGATAAGCCGTTCGGGATCCTCGGCCACTTCGCGGTCCAGGTTGTTGAGGAACATGCGAAGGGGCGCTTCCGTTTGCCATGATTTCGCATTCAGCTGAGCGCCGCGGGGTGCGTGATAGGTCGGATGCGAAGCGTACCGTTCAATAAACTTCGAAAAGTTCGTCATAGGGACTCCTTATTTCGTCATGTCCGTTCCCGGCGTGATCCCTGACCACATCAAGCAACTCTCTCCGTTGAATCAGGTCGAGCGCCGTTTCAATATCATGTGCAAAAATCCGGTCCTCCTCGGCGTGATCGATATAAGTGCGTATTACGGTGTGGCACGCCTCGAGAATGGCACCGGACTTGAGCGGTCTGCGAAAATCGAAACACTGTGCCGCACAGAGCAACTCGATGGCGAGGATCTTTTCGAGGTTGTCAATGACCTGTAAGGCTTTGCGTGCACTTATGGATCCCATGCTCACGTGATCTTCCTGGCCGAGGGACGTTGGAATGCTGTCTGCGCTTGCCGGATATACAAGGCTCTTGTTTTCACTAACCAGCGCAGCCGTCGTGTATTGCGGAAGCATAAACCCGGAGTTTATGCCCGTGTCTTTCATTAGCAATATGGGCAATCCTTCCGTGTTGCCTTCCAGGGCGAGGTAGATACGCCGGTCTGAAATGTTGCCCAGCTCGGCCGCGGCGAGCGCGGTGTAATCAAGCGCAAGCGCAAGCGGCTGACCGTGAAAATTGCCGCCGCTGACCGTGTTGTCCTTGTCGAACACGATGGGGTTGTCGGTGACGGAATTCAGTTCCGTTTCCAACAATTCCTTCATGTGCAGCCAGGCGTTCCGCGAAGCGCCATGCACCTGAGGTATACAACGCAGGGAATAGGGATCCTGTACCCTGCCGCAGTTTGCATGCGACCTGAGGATCTCGGAGTTCTTGAGAAGGCAGCGTACCCTATGTGCAACATGCAGGTTTCCCCTGAAAGGTCTAAGCTGATGAAGACGTTCTTCAAAAGGCTTCACCGATCCCAGCAAACCTTCAATCATCATGGCGCCGATGATGTCGGCATGTGCAAGACAGCCATGCAGACGCTCGACAATCCTGACGGCGTACGCGGCAATGAATTGCGTTCCGTTGATAAGGGCAAGCCCTTCCTTGGGTCCAAGTTGAAGCGGCACCATGCCCGCCTCTTGAAGGAAGGTACCGCTTTCGACGGTATTTCCTTTCACGACGACTTTGCCCTGACCGATCAAAGGAAGAAACAAATGCGCCAGGGGCGCCAGATCTCCGGACGCTCCCACAGAACCTTGAGACGGAACGACAGGAATAACATCGTTTTCGATATGCCACAGGATGCGCTCAAGTGTTTCCAGGCGAATGCCGGAGTACCCCTGACACAACGAGTGCACCTTGATGATCAACATGAGCTTGGCAATCGTCGTGGGAACGGGATCGCCAACGCCGACACTATGACTTCGCAAAATGTTGTACTGAAGTTTCCGTGTGTCTTCGGCCGATATGATCGTCGTGCATAAAGAACCAAAGCCGGTGTTTACGCCGTACACCACGCGGCCTTCCGCCACAATGTCGGCGATGGCCCGTTCACTCTGCTGCACCCGCTCACGAACGGCCGGGGTAATAACGCCACGCATTCTTCCCTCACAGAGCGCCACTGCACGGCCGGCAGTCAGGTGATTGTTTCCGTATTCGAAATGACCCTGCGTCATAGCGACGGTACATAAAAGAGTCCTTGGTAAAGAGAAAAGTAGGTTCTACTTTTAGTTCAGGCAAGGTCAAGCGGCGTTGCCTTTCTTTCACAATTAGCATAATCCCCGCTCAATATGAAAATAACCCTGACTGTTTTCGTTGTCTGCCTTACCGCGATGACTTCCCTCGGCCAGCGTGCCGCACCTGATAAAATTCCGACCAGCAAGGGCGACCTGACCATCCAACCGGTCATGCATGCGGCGCTAATGCTCCAGTGGAATGGGCAAACCATTTACGTCGATCCTTCCGGTGATGCCAAAGCCTATGCAGGTCTTGATGATCCTGACATAGTGCTGATCACTGATGTTCACGGCGATCACATGAGTGTCGAGACGCTGGAAGGGTTGAATACAAAGTCTGCCGTTATGGTCGTGCCGCAAGCTGTTGCCGACAAGCTGCCTGAATCGTATAAGGAGCGGCTGATGATCCTCGGCAACGGTGACGAAACCCGGATCGGAGAAATATCCATCCGTGCCATTCCGATGTACAACCTGCCAGACGACGAAACCTCACGGCATACGAAAGGGCGCGGTAACGGATACATTGTGGAGATGGGAGGAAAGCGCGTTTACATCTCAGGAGACACAGAAGACATTCCTGAGATGCGCAGGCTGAAGAATATCGATGTTGCCTTCGTGTGTATGAATTTGCCGTATACCATGGACATCAACCAGGCCGCCAGTGCCGTCCTGGAATTCCAGCCGGCCATTGTATACCCGTACCACTACCGCGGGCAGGGTGGCCTCGCAGACGTGGAAGGGTTCAAACAGCTCGTAGACAAGGGAGGAAAAAAGATTGAAGTGCGATTGAGGAATTGGTATCCGGGACTGTAGCAGTGGGCAGTGGGCGCTCCCGATGGCAATCGTAAAAAAGTAAAAGGTATCGGTAACCGATACCCTTAATCCATGGACCCCCTATACCCCTATACCCCGCTATGATTTTTGATTAGTGATTTGTGATTTGTGATTTGCGATTTGAACACCCACAGAACGCTTTTTTCGATCAACGACGACGCTTGTAACCCTAAGTCCGAGGCTTTAATCGCAAGCACCAAATCGAAAATCACAAATCACAAATCAAAAATCACAAATCAATACCCCTATATACCTATATACCTGTACCCTTATTTCCCTATTTCCTTATTTCCTTATTTCCTTATTCCCTTATTTCCCTATTTCCCTATTTCCCTATTTCCTTATTCCCTTATTCCCTTATTCCCTTATTTCCTTATTTCCTTATTTCCTTATTTCCCCACTTCCAGTCTAAACACCGCGCCATCCAAATGCGGTCCTACACGGATCTGGCAGGAGAGTCTGCTGGTCTCAGATGCGTCGGGGAGTGTGTCGAGCATGTCGAGTTCGGCGTTGCTCGGTTCTTCGAGGGGTTCGGGGCAGTGTAAGACTTCTACGCGGCACGTAGCACAAAGGGCCATGCCTCCACAGGTCGCCGGGATGTTATAGTCCGAGGCTTTGAGCACTTCCATGAGGCTGAGGCTGACGCCTTCAGGGATTTCGACATTCGCGTTGTTGCCGGACGAATCTTGTATGGTGATATGGATCATTGAAGGTTCAGAATCCGTTCACGCCGTTTACGGTGGTGTATTTAAAGCTGATCTTCTGATCGGGATACACGAAAGGAAAGGCACCTTGTGCCATGAGGGCGGCCTCATGAAAACCGCACAGGATCAGTTTGAGTTTCCCCGGATAGGTGTTGATGTCGCCAATGGCAAAGATTCCCGGTTCGCTCGTTGAAAAGTCAACTGTATTTACGACGATCTGATTTCGGTCGAGATTGAGACCCCAGTTGGCGATGGGTCCCAGCTTCGGGCTTAACCCGAAAAGCGGAACGAGATAGTCAGCGCGAATGGTGGTGCATTGTTTTTGTTTGTCGGCCACCGTCACAGCGTCGAGTACGCCGTTGCCGTGAACCTCATGGAGGTTGCAGTTGAGCAGCAGGTTGATTCTACCGGAAGCAGCGAGTTCGTGTACTTTCCCGGCCGAGTCAGGCGCACCCCGAAACGTCTCGTTTCGATGAACGAGCGTAACCCGTTCCGCGATGTCGGCCAGGTGTATGGTCCAGTCCAGCGCGGAGTCTCCTCCGCCTGCGATGACGAGCTTCTTCCCCCGAAAAGCCTCCGGGTCGCGCACCATGTATTCTATGCCCTTTCCTTCGAACCGGTCGATGTGAGGCACTTCGGGCTTGCGCGGCTCAAAGCTGCCGAGCCCTGCCGCAATGACCACCGCTTTACTTTGAATAGCCGTACCTCGCGCTGTTGTCACGGTAAAACCCGTCTCCCCGCGTTCGACACCCTCTACCCTTTCACCAAGGGTAAACGTCGGCTTAAACGGTTCAATTTGTTTAAGCAGGCCTTCGACCAGTTCCTGGGCATTGATCATGGGAAAGCCCGGTATATCGTATATCGGCTTTTTCGGATAGATCTCCGTTAGCTGGCCACCGGGCTGGGGCAGCGCATCTACCAGGTGGCACCTCATTTTCAGGAGTCCGGCCTCGAATACGGCAAACAGGCCTACCGGCCCCGCGCCGATGATGCAAAGGTCGGTTTGGATGGTCTCGGAATTCCTCATGCCTTCAAATTTAGTTTATTAATAATTAGTATAACAACTATTACTATACAAAAAAAAGACGGCTAGGGTTGCATATCATCGCCGCCCAGGTTTTCGTAGATGGTATTGAGAATACGGCGGAAGTGATTGAAGTCGCGATCAGAAAGTCCCTCCCATGCTTTCAGGCGGACCTCCTGGATCCTGGGCAGCATTTCCTTCACCTTGGTCCTGCCCTTGCTTGTCAGCGACACCATAAAACAGCGCCGGTCGTCGGGATAGGCGTTCCGTTCAGCAAGTCCCTTTTCGCAGAGCAGGTCAATGATACGAGTGAGTGTGGGATTGTCCTTGAAGACAAGTCCGGCAAGTTCGTTTTGCTTCAGTCGCTCCCGCTCATACAGCTGTTTCAGCACGAGCCATTGATCGACCGTTATGTTGAATCCCATTTCCTTGAAGCGACGCTGGGCAAACTGTTTGACCTTGCGCGCCGTTCGGTCGAGTAAAAAGGAATAGGCGTTGTAACGTTCCTCCATAGTGTAAATATATGTGTTTTGGATCACGGTACATCTGCGCGTGGGTTCACTAAGGCATCAAAGGACGAACCATGGGAATGAAAACAGGCGCACCACCCCGGCTTTTTTAGAGTTTTCAAAAAAAAATTTACTCAGCGCTGACGCCTTGCTTCGTGCATCGAAGCATCCGAATCCGCAATCGTTTTCATAGCGTCGCAGCCTTCCAATGCCCGTTCGATCATGTCTTTACGACGATGGTGTGCAAGGGAGCCGCCACTTGACATAATGGCTTCCTCTGTTAACTTCGCATATAACTAAGCTATTCTATTTTCAACCTTTAAACCTTCTACTCTACATTCATGAAAACCTCCTTGCGTTTCCTGTTTGTCATGGGAATCCTATGTCTGATGCCCGTGACAGGACTCTTCGCACAAGACACCGCCGAAATCGACTCGGGTGCGACAGCCTGGATGCTAACATCCACGGCGCTGGTGTTACTGATGGTTCCGGGCCTTGCTATGTTCTATGGCGGACTGGTGCGTACCAAGAACGTGCTCGGCACCATGATGCACAGCTTTTCTGCCATGGGCATCATGACTGTGCTGTGGCTCATATGCGGTTACTGCATGGCATTCGGCAGCAACGTGCTGGGCGGCTGGTTCGGATGGAGTCCGGACTACTTTCTGTTGAGCGGCATCGACAACAGCATTTTGGATGGAGGAATACCCGAATACGTATTCTCCATGTTCCAGGCAAAGTTCGCCATCATCACCCCTGCCCTTATCGCCGGTGCTTTCGCCGAACGTGTCTCGTTCAAAGCGTATTGCTGGTTCATTGCGCTCTGGGGCGTCATCGTATATAATCCCCTCGCCCATTGGGTATGGGCAGAAGATGGATTCCTCTTCAATCTCGGCGCCGCAGGTGCGATCGACTTCGCAGGCGGCACCGTCGTACACATATCAGCAGGAGTGAGCGGTCTCGTCGCTGCCTTGTTTCTCGGCGGCAGGAAACTTTACCCGCACCTGCCCATGCGTCCGAACAACCTTGTCATGACGATGATCGGCGCAGGCCTCCTTTGGGTAGGGTGGTTCGGATTTAACGCAGGCAGCAGCCTTACAAGCGGACTGAGCACCGCGCAAGCCTTGACGGCAACACAAATTGCTGCCGCTGCCGGTGCGCTCACGTGGGTCATCATCGAAGGCATTCATCAGGGCAAGTCCACCGCCCTAGGATTTGCCAGCGGTATTCTCGCAGGTCTGGTCGCCATCACACCCGCAGCTGGCGTCGTAGAACCTATCGGTGCTTTGTTCCTTGGCATTCTCGCCTCGGTTTTCTGTTATCTTTCAATCCTCCTCAAGAACAAACTTGGATATGATGACACGCTGGACGTGTTCGGCATTCACGGGGTCGGCGGTATTGTAGGCGCCATCTTCCTTACCTTCTTTATCCGCGACAGCTGGATGGCCGATGCGGCCGCAAACGCTGGCGGAAGCTGGACGGTAATGCAACAGCTTGGCGTGCAGGCAACGGCTGTACTGATCGCGATCGCGTACGCGGCAGTTGGTACGCTGGTCATTCTTCTGGTCCTGAACCAGATTCTGAAGTTCCGCTCCACGAACGAGGCCGAAATGAAGGGCCTTGACAACTACTATCACGGTGAGCGCGGATATGGTATGATCAATCCCAGCTAGTATGTACCACCCGCTCAGGCGGCTTGCGCGACTTGTCTTTCCGACACGGGCGCGAAGTCAGCCGGGCAATAGTCATAACATCTTAAATAACCAAGACATGAAACTATTGATAGCAATAATCCGGGAGAATCAACTTGACCAGGTGCGCGAAGCGTTGGTCAACGCCGGAATATCCAGGATCACGGTCAGCAACGTTTCGGGCCACGGCCGTACTCACGTGGAGGAAATCTACCGTGGTCAAAAGGTTGTCCCCAACCTTGTGCCCAACGTACGTGTCGAAATTGCCCTCAACGATGCGTTTGTAAAACCGGCCTGCGATGCGATCCTCACGGCGACAAAGGCCAACGACGACGGACTCATCGGGAGTGGAAAGATTTTCATCACGCCTCTCGAAGAATGCATAAGGCTACGAACCGGCGAGCACGGTTCCGAAGCAATATAAGGCCACCAAGGATTACAATCTGCTCCTTCTCTGAACGGTTAGCCACAAACGGCTAACCGTTTTCTTTTAACGTTCCGTCCCGCCGATACATCACTTTCAACTTTTGATACATCCATGACAAACTTGTTGGTGTATCCTTGTCAAATTCGAGTGAGCATTCCCGAATCTTACCTAAGTCTGAACGGTAACTCTTCTGTTTAAACTTCAAATTTTAACGTCATGAAAACGGTTCTTAGTTGGCTGACCCGATCCTTTCATGGATTGTGTTTTCTCATGCTCCTCGTAACCTTCACCGCATGTGATTCGGACAATGATGATGGAGGTACTCCCGTAAACGAAATCAGCATCACCAGTGTGGATCCCGAATCTCCGGCAACACTTGACTTCTACGAGACCAGCAATTCCGATCGCGTAGTTATCGAGTACGATTACAACATTTCTCACCCGGAAGGTGCACGTATCTGGATCGTCCCATATACTGACGGCGACGCTTCCGACGGATTTGTCTATTCCAGTTCGGGCGTCTTTAAAGGCACCGGCAAACGCACTGTCCTCGTATCCGTACAGGATCCGGGCACCGGCCCGACGCACGTGGATCAGCTACAGATTTCAATTGCCAATCCTGATCAAAGTGTTCAATTGCTTGAGCGCTACATCGACGTAGACTATACGTTCGAGTAACAAGTCGGTGCGTGGACCATGTAGCGCCAATCCTTGCAGGCGCAGCGCATTTCGACTAAGCTTCCTGCGTCTGCGTCTGCAACTCTCTATTTCGATTCTGCTGATTGGTTCTCCGGAAGGAAGTCCTCGCGCTTCTTGAACAGGTCTGCAATAATCCTCGTACCGCTGTCGGAAAAATAAACGTCCGGCTGTACACCGGAAGCCAGGCGCCACGTGGCATCGGGCTGCTGCCATGCGCGCACGGTTTCCAGGTCGCCGGAAGTGCCACTCACTGTCAACGAAAGGTCGGGGTCGCCTGAGGGAACGAAACCATCCGCGAACGCGGACAGGTTACGCGAACGCAGGGTGTTGAGGAAACTTTCGACCTTCGCAGAATCGGCAGGCGTATTGTCGATCATCCAAATGCTGTCTTTACGTTCAAGAACAAAGCCACTGTCGGCCGGATAGCGAAACACCAGTCGGGACACCAATTCTTTTGGGACTTTAAGAAAGGCCTTGTTTCGAAACGCATTGAAGTCCCGCGCAAAGGTGCTGTGGACGGACGCGTCCACCGTGTATACTTCGTCGGCGTCACCGCTGCGCATGAATGCTTCTCCCCCGCGAGGAGCCCCCAGCACGAACGTCGAAAGTTCGCCTGACGTACCTGAAACAGTGACGTTAATACCGGCTTCGTCTGTAACGCCGTACTCCTCCCATTTATCCTTGCTGCGGGTAACGATACGATCATATTCCAGGTCACTTAGCGTCTGAAGCAGGCTGGAAACGGCGTACGTGTCAGCCGAGGAGTTAATGCCCGACTGTTCCACGCGCCAGGATCCGTCGGTACGCTTGAGAACCTTTTGGGTCGTGTCGTTTGCGCTATTTCGCAGGATGCGGATTTCTGTGACGGCAGCCGTATCCACCTTAAGCGCGGTGGACTGAATATTGCTCATGCGCGCAGGCGATCGGAATACTCTAGTCAGCACAAAGGCGGCAACCAGTACGAAGAAAACGGCGGCAAGAATTCGCGTATTAGACAGCTTCATAATCCTCGTTCATTCGTTGAGTCCGCACCGCCCGATTTCGCTGTGACCGTACGACACCATAGCCGATGGCCAGGAGGACGGGCAGCAGGAAATTGGCGTACTTCAAAATAGATCGGGTCGAGTCATCCATTTCCCGGATCGGCCGTGACACGGCTCCGCGGGTACGAAGAGCGATAAGCCCTGTGTCGTCCGACAACCAGTCGATCGCGTTGACGAACAGGCTGACGTTATCCGGTTGCAATTGGCGCGACTGCTGGTAGGGACCATTCACGGGAAAGTCGCCATCGCCGACCACCACCATTCGGAATGGATTCTCCGTTGCAGTACTTTCGAGCGCAGCGGCGACGACAATGTTGTCCCGTGGAAAGTCGTTTTCCTTCCACTCGCGGTTCACGTCAAAAAACTGGGGCGCCGGCAGGCTCGCCGACAGGTCGGACGACATGGCCAGTGGTGTATACACGACCGATGAATCGCCTGTAGGCTTGATCTCACTCGCGAATTCCAGCATGACACCTTCAAGTCCTGATGTGATCGGGTGGTCGGCGAACGTAGCGATCACCGGCACATAAGGAAATGACACATTCGCCTGGATGGTAAAGAAACCCAATTGCTGGGGAATCGAGACGGACCCACAGCGTGCATCGACCACAAAGTTCTCCATCACCTCTACGCCCTTCTTCTTTAACCACGGTACCAGGCCGGTGTACGACGCGTGGCCATATAGCGATCGCAAGTCGCCATCGACGGCGTTCACAGCCACAAGCAGACGTCCACCCTTTTTCAGGAACGCATCCAGGGAATCCAATTGTTGCTGTGGAATTGTATCCCTGGGTCGTACGAGCGCGAGCGTCATGATGTCGTCTGGAATCCCCAGAGAGTCGTCGAGATTTACGGTCACGGGCTCGTACATCACGCGGAGCTGTTCCATAACCTGTGTCATCTCAGATAGCCCGGGCTCCCCATGACCCTGTATGAATCCGATCTTCGGCTTTTCGGAGACTGCCAACTTCTTGATTGCGGTGGTAAGGGCATATTCCATGGCCGCGCCGGGCCGAATGAATGGGATCGCTTCTTCCTTGTCACCCAGGAATACTGTGGCGCCCAGAAATGCCTTTTGTTGCCTGACCTGATCCTTTTCCCGCACGTTGATCAACACCGGATGGATACCGCCTTTCGTTGCTTCCTGCTCGTTCTGTTCATTTTCATTTGGGTTGATGAACTCATATAATATTTGTCCGTCCGAACGGCTGGCGTATTCTACGAGGAGGTCCTGAAAATCCTGTCGGATGCGCTCGATATCAGGTGGCAGGTTGTTGGAAAAATACGCCTTGACGGTGACGGGTTCTTCGAGGTCATCAAGAATATCCCGCGTTGCCGTGCTTAACGTGTACTGTTTGTCATCCGTCAGGTCAAGCCGAAAGTAATACTCGGATCCCAGCAGGTTCACTACGATGACAATAGCGATAATCAGGTAGGTCTGTGTATGTATCGACGATTTCATCTGCGCTTACATTACATGCCTTTTTGCCAACGACAATTCTGCCAGCAGCAAGGCCACCAAGGTTACCGAGAAGAAATACAGCACATCGCGGGAGTCCAGCACACCGCGTGAAATGCTTTCAAAGTGGGTGTTGACACTGAGGCCGGAAAACAGCGCGCCGAGCCATCCGCTAAACTGTCCGGCGACAACGCCAAAGATGATGTGAAAGAACAGCCCGATGAACAACGCGGTGAGAAAAGCCACGATCTGGTTGCTCGTGATGCTGCTTGCATACACGCCGATCCCCGCATACATCGCACTCATCAGCAGCAAACCAAGATAGCCACAAATCACTTCTCCCGAATCCATGTCGCCGATGCTTGAAATGGTGATTACATAAGGAAGCGTGAAGAGCAGGGCGATGCAAATGAGGATGACGGCGGAAAGAAACTTTCCCACGACCACCGCGCGATCGGTAACCGCCCGCGTCAACAGCAGTTCGATCGTTCCGGTCTTTCGCTCCTCAGCGAGCAGGCGCATAGTCAGCGCGGGGATGAAGAAAAAGAGCGTCCAATAGGAGACATTAAAGAAGGACTCCAGGCTGGCCTGTCCTATGTAGAACACATCCGAACCGAGAATCCAGGTAAAGAAGCCGCTGAATCCAAGGAACAACACCAGCATGATGTAGGCGATCAGGGAGTCAAAGAACGAATTCAGCTCGCGCCTTGCTATGATCCACATTCCCTTCATATCAGTTCATCGTCAGGTTTCTGAAAATGTCTTCCAGACGGGTTTCAACCGGGATGAGTTCGCTGAGTATCCAGCCCCGTTCCACACAGAGATGAAAGACCTCGCGCTTGCACGACTGGCCCGCCTTGGCCTGCACTTCAAAACGGTTTTCACTTGCGTCAATGACCATCGCCTTCTCGACAGGAGAAAGTGCGTTCAGGGCCTTCACGATGTCATCGGTTAAGCCATCCTCGATACGTATCTTAAGCAATTCTGAACCCGTTGCCTGACGGCGTAGTGTGTCTGCGGTTCCGTCGGCGACAATCTTACCCCGGTTTATGATTAGGATACGATCGCAGGTGGCTTCCACTTCGGGAAGGATGTGTGTACTCAGGATGACAGTTTTTTCGCGCCCCAGTTCGCGTATGAGTTTCCTGATCTCGACGATCTGATTGGGATCCAGGCCGGTCGTCGGTTCGTCAAGGATGAGTATGGCCGGGTCGTGGATCATGGCCTGGGCCAGCCCTACCCGCTGCCGGTATCCCTTCGACAGTTCACCGATCTTCTTATGCTTTTCCCGGTTCAGGCCGCACACCCGGACCATTTCGCGAATGCGTCCAGCAACCTGGGCTTTGTCCACGCCCTGAAGTTCGGCGCAGAAGCGCAGGTAATCGATTACCGGCATGTCAAGGTACAGGGGATTGTTTTCGGGAAGGTAGCCAATGTGGCGTTTCAGGTCATCAGGGTTCTGCCGCAGGCTGCGGCCTCCGATGAAGATCTCTCCCTGGCCGATGCCGAGGTAACCCGTGATCATCTTCATCGAGGTACTTTTCCCGGCACCGTTGGGACCGAGAAATCCGAGAATTTCTCCGGTCCTGACGTTGAACGTAATGTTGTCTACCGCGATTTGATTACCGTAGCGCTTTGACAGGTTCTCAATCCGAATGTCCATAGGCCAACAAACCGGACACCCACGTCCAATGATTTGAAATTCAGATATATCCTGACGGTCTCCGCGCCTTCGGGAGACGGGGCAAAAATAAGAATTCTGAAAAAAAATGCCAGACCCCGGAGCGGGAAGTAGGTGGTATGTGGTGAGAGGCTGGAGGTCAGTGGTAAAAGGTAAAACGCAAGTGGTGATCGGTGTACGTATTATTCAACTATTCAATTCTTCAATCTTTCTCCCATCCACTCGGCCGCCCTTCGGGCCAGCTCATCGGTCATGTACCCCTTGCCCGCTCTGAACCCGTGGTCTGCGCCGTCCATCTTTTCAAGCGTGGCACCCGAAAGGTTCGATACGACGCGCTCGATGAGCGAATACTGGGCAAGGGCGTCGCGGGTGCCCTGAAGGAATAGCATGGGTACGCCCACCGACGCGAGATGCGCAGCCCGGTCTGTCGCGGGTTTCCCCGGCGGATGCAAGGGAAAGCCGAAAAATATCAGGCCTTTTAGGTAAGTGGGATTTTCGCGGGACATCCATTGTGAGGCCATGCGTCCGCCGAACGATTTTCCACCCGCAAAGAGCGGGAGATCCGGGAACCTGTCGCGGGCATAGGCCACCGCGGAAGCAACCACTTGTTCTGCCACAGGCGCGGGATCGGGGCGCCCCTTCCCTTTTTCAGCAAAGGGGAAATTATAGCGGACCGTCGCAATCCCGTGCTTCAGGAGGTTCTCAGCGAGAGAACTCATGAAGGGATGTTTCATTCCTGCCCCTGCACCATGAGCCAACGCAAGCACAGCGGCTGGTACTTCGGGTACGAGCACAATCGCTGACACCGATCCGACACGGGGTGAAACTTCAATGGAAACTTCTGATCTGGAATTGCTATCCATAGTGCAATATATCAATCCACGACGTTTTTCGCGTTTTCAGGGGTTGTTCGTGGCCGTCGGCCCTCAAATTTCCTTCAGGAATTTGTCCTAACTTTACTTTTTGATGAAAGTTCTCGTAATCGAAGACAACCTGGAGCTGGCCCGCAACATGGAATCATTCCTCAAGCGGGAGGGTTACGTCTGCGAAACGAGTCACGCACTGGATGAGGCGCGCGACAAGATCGTTTCCTTTAAGTACGACTGCGTGATCCTCGACCTCATGCTCCCCGATGGCAACGGTCTGGAGTTGATCGAATTCATGAAAGACCAGCGCATTGAGTCGGGTATCTTGATCGTCTCGGCCAAGAATGCGCTCGACGACCGGGTTCGGGGCCTTGATCTCGGCGCTGACGACTACCTCACCAAGCCGTTTCACCTCACCGAACTAAATGCGCGACTACGTGCCATCTTCCGCCGGAGAAATCTCAACGGCGAACGGGCCATCTCTGTGAATGAGGTTATCATCAATCCGGATACCATGGAAGCGATCATCGCCGGACAACCACTCGACCTTACTCCAAAGGAATTTGAATTGCTTTTGTATTTCGTGATCAATAAGAACCGCGTGCTGACGCGGCAGTCCATCGCCGAGCACCTTTGGGGCGACTATATCGACAATCTGGCCAATACCGACTTCGTTTATCAGCATGTGAAGAACCTTCGAAAAAAAATCGATCAGGCAAGCGGCAAGGATTATATCGAAACGGTTTATGGACTCGGGTATAAATTCAACGCGGTGAAATGAGGATCATCACGCGATATACGTTGTATTATCTCGGCGTCACGCTCATCGTGTTGCTTGCAGGCGGCTTTATCGTCTACCAAAACGTTCAGGCAGAAGTAGACAAGGAAGAATCGCTGGAGCTGAAGAGCTGGCTCGACAACACAGCACGGCGAATCAGGAATGGAACACCACTGGAAAAACTCAATATCGACCCCGTGAACATTCGGATCATCGATGCAGCGCGACCGGAAATTCCGTTTAGCTATTATGACACGATCGCAATGCACCGTCATCTTCAGCGAATGGAACGTCACCTCAAGGCAAAGGCCTCATACCATATCAGCGGGCAGCACTACCTCATCAGCGCGTACGATGTTGTCGTGGAAGGCGACGACATCGTGGATGCCATCACCAAATCCGCAGTCCGGATCATTGCACTGCTGCTGCTTTTCGTGACCATCTCCAGTATGCTTATTTCGCGTCGCATTCTGCTTCCTTTCCAGAAGACGCTCAAAGCCATCCGCAATTTCAACGTGCGCAAGGAAGGCAAGATCACACTGCCATCCACCAACACACACGAATTCAAGCAACTCAACGCCTTCCTGGGTGATATGACCGCTAAGGCGCAGGCCGACTACCGGGCGCTCAAGGAATTTTCAGAGAATGCTTCGCATGAGATGCTGACGCCCCTCGCCATCATCCGCGGTAAGCTTGAACTGCTTGCCGAGACCGACAATAAGGATGAACAAGCACGGCTCATTACGGCCGCACACGACGCCGTAGAAAAGCTTTCGCGTATGGGCCAGTCGCTCACGCTCCTCACCAAGCTCAGCAACCAGGAATTCGAAGCAACTGAACCCATCAATCTTACTGAGAGCGTGCAAGGAACACTAAGCACTTTTGCGGATTTGATCGAGATGAAAGGCCTCCGTTTATCCACCCATATTGCCAACGATGTAAAACTCAAATTCAACCCCATACTCGCGGATCTTCTTCTTACAAACCTTTTGAGCAACGCAATCCGACATAACACGGAGCACGGCGCCGTAGATGTAAAACTTTCCAACCCACGATTGATAATCCGGAATACAGGTCCCGCGCCGGACGGCCCGCCCGAACAGATGTTCAAACGTTTTCGGAAGGGAAATCTGAGCAAAGATTCGATCGGTCTCGGCTTGTCCATCGTTAAACAGATCTGCGATATGACGGGGGCGAAAGTCGAATATACGTTTGACGAACCCTGGCACACTTTGTCGGTGCAATTCGTTGCCAGATAAAAACCACTACACCGCCTTCAAATTCTCTTCAAATTGTGGGGTTATCTTGCCCTTTTATGAAGGGTTAGTTATACAGAGAGATGAAGCGAACTTTTTCTACAATTTTTTTGACGCTAACGTTTGTGCTGAGTGCCGCAGCCCAATCCGATGATGAATATGTGATCACAGGCACAGTTGTCGACGAAAACAATGCTCCCGTACCATTTGCCAATGCCGCGCTATATAACCGGGCAGACTCGGCGCTCGTAACGGGGGCGGTTTCCACTGCAGAAGGGAAATTCAGAATTCCCGTCGGGCCGGGAAAATATTACGTGAAAGTCACATTCCTTTCCTATCAAGAGAAAACGATCCCCCAGGTGGACGTGACCTCCGGCGACGTCGACCTCGGCACGATTGTGCTCCGCCCTGGAGAGCAGCTCTTAGAAGAGGTAACCGTCCAGAGCGAACGAAGTTCCATGGAACTTTACCTGGACAAGCGCATTTTCAACGTCGGTAAAGACCTAACCAACATCAGCGGGAGCGCGTCGGATATACTGGACAATGTCCCGTCCGTTACCGTGGATGTCGATGGCAACGTCAGCCTGCGCGGGAGCGAAAACGTGCGGATCCTTATCAACGGCAAGCCCTCCGGCCTTACCGGTATCAGCACTGCGGACGCGTTGCAGCAAATCCAGGCGAACCTCATCGAAAGTGTAGAAGTTATCACCAATCCTTCCTCGCGATACGACGCTGAAGGGGAAGTCGGTATCATTAACATCATTCTGAAGAAAGAAGAGCGTGAAGGCGTAAACGGGGCCGTCACTGTAAACGCCGGCCATCCTGACAACTACGGTGGTTCATTCAACCTCAACTTCAGGAAGGAGAAGTTCAACCTTTTCTCGAGTTACGGTTTCCGCTACCGTTCCAGCCCCGGTTCAGGTAATTCTTTCCAGCAATTCACCGAACCTGACACGTCCTTTACGTACTTTCAGGAGAACAGCAGGAAGCGTGGTGGCGTTTCCCACACCCTCATAGCCGGCATCGACTATTTCTTTAACGAAAGCAGCGTGCTCACGGGATCCGTGAATTACAGGAGATCGGACGGACTTAATAAGTCCTGGTACACGTTCCGGGATTTTGATGAAAATGGAACCCTGATTCGAACTGTCGCACGGCGGGAACGGGAAGAGGAACCCGAAGATAATTCGGAGGTGGCGTTGAGCTTTCGCAAAGATTACGGTACGAACCACAATCACTACCTCACTGCCGACTTCAAATGGATCGAGAACGTTGAAACTGAATATTCCACTTTTCTGGAAACCGATGATGCCGCTGGCACACAGATCGATCAGCGCTCGTCGAATACAGAAAATGAACGAAACGTATTGTTCCAAACCGATTTTGTTAAGCCATTCGGTGCGCGCGGAAAAATTGAGGCCGGCCTCAAATCAACCTTACGGGTAATCGACAACGATTTTCTCGTTGAGCAACTCACCGACGAATCCACGTGGGAAACCGTCGGTGAATTCGATAACCGGATGATCTATACAGAAAATATCCATGCCGCCTACGCTATTCTCGGCAACGAGATCAACCGCTTTTCATACCAGTTCGGTGTTCGTGGTGAATTAACCGACGTTTCTGTCGAACTGAGTCGGGAGAACAATACGACATACCAGAACTACTTCAATGTATTTCCGAGTTCTCACCTGGCGTACCGGATCGCCGACAACAAGACGGTACAGCTTAGCTATACCTATCGCCTTAGCCGACCCAGGTTCAGAGATCTTATGCCCTTTTCCAACTACAGCAACAACAGGACGTTGTTCACAGGAAACGCGAACCTTAAGCCGGAATACACGCACTCTATTGAAGCCGGCTACTTGTTTGATTGGGAATCGGGATCCATTCTATCGAGCGTTTATTACCGGCATCGTTCCGGAGTCGTCAATCGCATAACGGTGGTTGACTCTATCGGGTACAATCGCATCTTCCCCGTTAATCTTTCGACACAAGATGCCGTTGGCCTTGAATTCAACTTCAACTGGGATCCCACCCCCTGGTGGCGATTGACCACCAACGCCAACTTCTACCGGGCCGTCACGAAAGGACAGTACGAGGATCAGGTACTTAACGCCGACACCTACACCTTGAGCACCCGTACGATGTCTCGGATCACGTTCCTGAAGAAATACGACTTTCAGGCGAGCTGGAGGTACCGCGCACCGAGACAAACGACACAGGGCCGCAGGCGCTCGCACTATGCGATAGATCTCGGCCTGTCGCGCGACGTCCTGAAAGGGAAGGGAACCGTAACACTGAGTGTTCGCGACCTGTTCAATACGAACAAGTTCCGTGAGATTGTTGATAACGAAGACTTTTACTCAGAATCCGAGTTTCAATGGAGAGCCCGCAGCGTGCGGCTGACTTTCAACTATCGGATCAACCGCAAGAAGGATACAGAACGCAACAACCAGCAACAAGAAGGAGAAGGCCCGGAAAACGGCTTTGAACAAGGTCAGGGTAGCGGCGACTTCTAACCAGCATCATACCGTCCGCTTCACCGGGATCACCGCATCCTCACAAATGTAGTTCGGAATGATCCCGGTGGACCGGATAAGGAAGCTGGCGTGTTCCGGAAGCGTGTTACCCGACAACATGAGGGCGGTGTCGATGCCGAATTTGTTGCCTCCCAGGATGTCGGTCTTAAGCGTATCACCTACCATCAGGATCCTGTCCTTGCTCACCTGCCTTGACGCGAGAATTCGCTCGTAAGCGAACATGAACATCTGTGAATCGGGCTTGCCGAATTTGATAAACTTCTTTCCGATGATCATCTCGACCATGTCTGACAATCCCCCGATCGCTACGGCGACTTCGTCCTCTGTAACCGGGTAGGCAAAGTCGGTATTTGCTACGATGACCGGGATATTTCTTTTTCGCAGCAGGTTGATCAATTTATTGATGTCGCGCTTCCAGTCGAATCCTTCGTCATCAAGAAGGACAACGGCGGTAATATCCTCCGTGTCGTCCAAATCGGTTTGACGAATGGATACAATGTCCAGTCCCAGGGTTTCTATGTAGTGTGCCGATTTGGACGTGCCCAGATACGTGACGGTCCCCTTCCTGACCTTATAGCGCAGGTATTCACGAGCCAGCATCCCCGATGAAATAATCTTGTCGGCAGTAATCTCCTTGATGCCCAGCGTTTGGTAGGAAGCCGCCAGTTCTTCGGGACTGCGGGACGCATCGTTCGTCAGTACGTAAAAGTCGATTTGGTTTTCGAGCATGAACCGTATGGTCCCCTCGATTCCGGGAATGAGGCCGTTGTAATTCTTCAGCACGCCATACGCGTCAAAGAACACGACATCATACCGGGAGACGATACTCTTAAAGTCCCTGGTCTTCATGCAGGTGGTATTTGATATGGGGACGCTTTCCTCACGGAGTTATGCCTGGGGGCAGCAGTTCCAAATATACCGTTCCCGTTTTACAGGCCCAGCGCCCGGAGGATCTTTTCTGCATCAAAATGCTTGTCAAGAGATGGAAAATAGGTCTCATAGGCTTCTTTCTGAAGGCGTGTGGCATATACCTGGTGAAAAAAATAGCTTCCAAATTTTATCACGTAGTTCAAAATAAAAAATCGGTACGCCTCTTTCAGAAAACGGACCTCCGGTTCGGTGAGGGGATAGACTTTGTGATACTCTTCAAGAAACCAGATGAAGCGGGGTTCCATTAGTGGGTCGATAAGGTAACTGAAGAGTGTCCTGTCTCCCACCGACGAGCAGACGCGACTGAAGAAGTAAAAGTCCATCATTCGTGAACTGATCCGGAACCAGTCGTAGTCCCAGCGCGAGTAAAAGCCCGTATCGGCCGTGACTGAAAAGTTGCCAATATTCCAATCGACGAAAACCGGCAGCTTAACAAAGCGGCTGTATCCGAGGCGATCGCAGTTTTCGAAGAATATGTCACACTGACGCCGAATGTCGTCGACGTGTTGCCGGTGTTCAAACTGGCCATCTTCCGTGCCAACGATTTCCAGCAAATGATTCAAGTCGATCCTGAGCGTCTTCGAATAGTGGGGAAGTAACGGGTTTATCGATTTGCACGCCAGGTGAAAACGAGCCAGTTCGCTGCCCAGTTTCCTGATGTGATGTTCTTCCAGTTGTCGGGGGAGCCGCTTATCAATGCGAATGGGATTGTAAAAGACGACCCATGCATCCAGGATGCCCTGCTTGTAGGGAAACGTATAGACCTCGTCGCCTTTCATGAGGGAGCGCGCCAGGAAATGGTCGAACGGCTGCGGCAGGTTGTTACCGAGGATGTTGATGATCGTATGGTCTTCCTTGAAATGCTCGAATTTCCCGAAGAAAGAACACTTCGCGATGACAAATCCCCCGTCCCGAAACTTCACCCGGAACACGTGATTGGTGGATACCATTGCACTGATGTCCACCACCGACCGTACCTTCCGCGACGGATCATATCCTGCCCACGCATCACGAATGATGTCCGAAAAATTGATGTAACTGTACATCTATTCACTCATTCACTCATTCACTCATTCACTCATCCACTCATTCACTCATTACTTCACACCATCACCTCCCATCCCGGCTCATACTCCCTTTTCCAATATTTCGCGGCGTCTTCGTTGGACACGATGTGACCGTTAGATGGATCGCAATATAGGGTGGTGCCTGACCGCCAGGCGATATTTCCGAGTTGAGGAAGCAAGGTCGACTTAAACCCTTCTTCAATAGGCGCGTTCAACCTTTCCCTTCCCTGGATGGCTTTCACAAAGTTCGTGATGTGCAGGCCGTCCAGCACCTCTCCCATTCCCATGGTGTTGGTTTCATCTTTGATCTGGGAACTGGGCTTTGCCTCCTTCAGCAACTTACCCGATCCGAGTTCGAAAATCTTGTATTCATCACCGCCGGTCGTGAGCATGGTTCCCTTTTCACCGTAAAAGACGACGCCCCGGCCGCTACCCCACTCTTTGAAGTTATTGCAACTGCGGCCTTCCCACGTTATGGACGTATTGTTCGGGAATTCCAGTGTGATCGTCTGGGTATCCGGCGTTTCCCAGTCGTCATCAAATGCATAGCGTCCTCCAGCCGACACCACTTTCGAAGGAAAGTCGACCTGCATACCCCATCGCATGAGGTCGAGTTCGTGCGTGCCGTTATTCAGCGCTTCTCCGGTTCCCCAATTCCAAAACCAGTGCCAATTGTAGTGGATCAGGTTATCCTTGTAAGGTCGGCGAGGCGCAGGACCCTGCCATAGGTCGTAGTCGAGATACGATGGCACAGGAACGACGTTACCCTTGCCGATGGATTTCCGGTCGTTGGCATACCATCCTCTGGCAAAATAGACTTTCCCGATCACCCCTTCCTGTAAAGCCTGTATACCCTCAGTGATCACGGGGAACGAACGCCGCTGGGTGCCCAGTTGAACCTGCTTTCCATATTTTTTTGCGGCCTGCACCAGCATCTCTCCTTCCGCGGGGTTGTGCGAGCAGGGTTTCTCGACGTAGACGTGCTTGCCCGCGCGCAGGGCCATAATGGCGGCCGGTGCATGCCAATGATCGGGCGCCGCGATGACAATGGCGTCGAGTTCCGGCATTTCGACCATCCGGCGGATGTCATGGGTACCTTTGGGCCTTTTGCCCGACACCTTCTCAACTTCCGCAATCGTCCTATCCACCACCGTACGGTCGACATCGCAGATGCACGCAACTTCCACGTCCGGATTCTTGGCAAACATGCGCGCGAGGGCAAACCCCCGGCTGTTTGTCCCCATAATACCAGCGATCACCTTGTCGTTGGGTGAGCCCCGAAAACTGAAAACGTTGGGGGCTACGAACAGGCCGGCACCTGCGAGGGCCGATTGTCTGATAAACGTGCGGCGGTTGTTTTTCATAGTCTGGCTTTTTACATGATAGACAACTTACAACATATTTATAGTTAACTCAAAATCGACAGCACCCGCGTCAGACTAGGTTTATTGGCTTACCCGCCAGAAACGCGGCAAGATTGTCGGCCGCACTATGGAGAAGTCGCCTCCGCGCCGCTTGCGTCGCCCACGCCTGATGCGGTGTGATGATGCAATTCGGGGCGTGCAGCAACGGATTATCCGCGGGCGGCGGTTCTACCGACAAGACGTCCAGTCCCGCGCCGGCAATGGTGCCTTCCTGGAGTGCGCTGGCCAGATCTTTTTCGTTGACCAGTCCGCCCCGGCTGACATTCAGAAATAGTGCTGTCGGTTTCATCGTTGCCAGCAGTTCGCGGTTTACAAATTCCTTGTTGTCCTTGTTGAGAGAACAGTGTAGTGAAACTACATCGGAAGTACGAAAGCACGTTTCCAGGTCGGTAAACACGACGCCGTGCATCCTGTCGCGTTCGGGATGCCTGTGCACTGCCTGAACATTCATTCCCATCGCCAGTGCGATTTTCGCGACGGCACTGCCTATCTTCCCCAAGCCCACGATACCCATAGTCAGACCGTGAAGTTCCACCAGGGGTTTCTTCCAATAGCAAAAGTCCGGCTGGTTTGTCCAATCTCCCCTCCGCACACTTTCCGCATGCAGGCCGGTAGACGACGCAAGCTCAAACAGGAGCGAAAAAGTATGCTGCGCCACTGAGTGCGTACCGTATGCCGGAACATTTGTGACGACAATATTGCGCTCCCGCGCCGCGTCCACGTCCACGATGTTGTACCCCGTGGCGGTAACGCCAATATAGCGAAGCGACATCGCTGCCCTGATCGTGTCGCGGGTGAGTGGCACCTTGTTCGTCAGTACGACGTCGGCGCCGGAAATTCGTTCGGGCACTTCGTCGGGTGTGGTCCGGGCAAAAATGCTCGTCTCACCCAGTTTTTCCACCGGCGCCCAACTCAGGTCGCCGGGGTTCAGCGTATGTCCGTCCAGGATTACAATCCTCATGGCATGAAGGTGTGGGCAAAAATAACCCGACCAGGCTAAAAATTGGTGACCAGTGGTGTATAAATGCCCGTTGCGCACTTGCCTTCGGACTTATAACCTCCGAAATTTACAGGAGGCACCAAAGCAGATGGGCAAGACCGATACAATCATCCAACCGGTCCGGGTAAAGCCGAAAATCGACGTTGATACGTTAGTTTCGCTTGAACCGGATGTACTCAATGACTCTTATGTATATGTCCACTGCAATTTCCGGAACCGATGGCGGGGCATGCATATCCGGATTTGGAATTCCACCTATCTGATCGACCAGGCTTCGGGCGCAAAAAGCCGCCTTATACACGCAGAAAATATTACGATGGCGCCCACGTGGACGATGGTACCGGATAAGCGAAACTATTCCTTCCTTTTGATCTTCGAAGCCCTGCCCCAATCTTGCAAGGTTTTTGATCTCCTGGAAGACATACCCCAGGCGGGCGGATTTCACGTAGGCGCCATCCTGCGCAACCCGTCGGATGTCTACCATGTCGATTTAACCTGAACAACCTTTAAAGGCCCCCCATGAGAATTCTACCCTTCATACTGTTCTGCCTCGTGAAGGCGGCTGTCGGACAACCGGTTTCGGATGAACGTGTGCAAAAGTTTTTGGACGACAACCGCAACAACTGGCATGATCTCAATGTCCCGTATGAAGACGGAAAGGTTCTTTTCGATCTCATCGTCAAGAACAACTACAAATCAGCACTCGAGATCGGCACCTCTACGGGTCACTCTACCGTCTGGCTCGCATGGGCGCTCAGTAAGACGGGCGGCAAGCTCATCACCATTGAAATTGACGAGGGTCGCCACCGGCAGGCATTGGAAAACCTTCGAAAGGTAGGACTGTCCCACATCGTCGATGCGCGACTGGCCGACGCCCACACCCTCGTGAAGGAACTTCCCGGTCCGTTCGATTTTGTGTTCTCAGATGCCGACAAGGGTTGGTACATCCAGTATTTCAAGGATATTGATCCCAAACTCATCTCCGGCGGATGTTTTACTGCGCATAATGTGCGAAACAACTATGCCGGTACACGGGAATTTGTCGATTACATCACCGGATTGAAAAACTACGAAACGACTATCGACAAGACCAGCAGATCGGGAATTTCAATTAGCTACAAGAAGCCGAAGCCGTAAGGCAGGAGCAACACCGACGTAGGACATTAGTTTTGGGCCCGGTTCAATCTCCCGTCACCGTCCGATTTTATTTCAACCGGAAGGTACACATCTGCCTGCCATTCCTGTTCCCGGATGCCGAGGTTGGGATTATCGTGAAAATGCTCGACAGGAAGCCCCGATACTTTGTATCCGTTTTTCCGGGCATAGTGAAGTAATTCGTACCACGCGCGGTCGGAGGTTATGTAATTGCCATGATATTCCGCTTTTAAGGCAAATTCGCCTCCGACTTCTTTATAAACCAAATCCGCAACTTTCGGAAGATGGTCGGAGCGGACAATCGGAAAGCAAAAATCGAAAGCCAGCTTCCCTTGATTATGATCCCACTTTTTTATCCTGACTATCGGAAAGCCGTCTGGCTTCAAATTGTAGGTGCTGACGAACGATGTCAAGAGGGGAAAATCCCGCATCATTCCCTGGGCTTTTTCGATCTGTTCCGTCTCGAGCGTGCTGCACACGCAAAACTTTCGCTTCAGCCTTACCTCACCCACAACTTTAACGTTCGTTATCTTCAGATGCTCCTTAAGGATCTTATAGAATTCCATGCTGACATCATATGCATCTGTTTCAATAGGCTGTTTGGTAAACGGTATCAGAATCTTGTTAGCCAGGGCGCGGGCGGGTTCCGAAATCTGAATGGTAACCTTTGTTGCAGAGTCGCCCTGCGCAGTAAAGCGCCAACTGTAAACATATTTCCGGTCTCCCCTGGTGATATGTTGATCCAGGCGGTCCAGCGAATCAACCCTGATAATTTCGGCCTCCGGAAGCGACCGATTCCATATTCGGATGGTCTCTATCAGGTCTCCCGGCAACGTCTTAGCCCTGAACTTAACATCGTACTCAAAAGGTCGTAGAAACAGGTAATAAACGAGCGCAGCGAAACCCAAACCCAGCAATGCCCATAATGTTCTTTTCATGCTTACTTCGAAACTTCGTACAGCTGTGCTTTTCCGTTATTCACCGTGACCAGCAAATAGTCCCTGTCCTGATATCGAAGGATATTCAGATGTCGAACGGAGCAATTGACCAGGTCCAATCCGGCTGTCAGTCCGTTCAGTATCTTTCCCTCACCTTTTACGATCGCACCGGTGAACGAGCCGAATCGCCCCTGAAAAGGCTGAACACCGAAGTAGTTGCCCGCCAGCAATACCTCATCCTTGCCGTCAGCGTCGAAGTCATATTTTAACTGTGTCATGATCGGTGCAATCTGAAGTTCCATCGGGAACACGACAAACTCGAATTGTCCGTCCACATTTTTCAGATAACCCGATGCCAGCTGAGTTACTTCATACAAGACAGCATTGCTTAAAACGTCGCCATCAAATACGTCCTCGACGACCTTGCCGGCAAAGTCCTTGTAGCTGTTATACTTCTTTCGTAATCCATTAAGCTGACTCGCGAGCATATCAAAGCCATCGATGGGATAGTATTTGCCTTTTTTTGCAATGGCAACAACGGTCTCATATTGTCCGTTGGCGTCGAAATCGTTGTAATACATCTTCATCGGATATCGGTCCGAAGCGATGAACTTTGAATTGAGTCCCCAGTTACCCAGCAAATAATCCGTGTCCCCGTCGCCGTCAATGTCGAATGCCATCACCGACTGCCAGAGTCCTGTCAAATCGCCCCGAACAACGTCATCGCGCTCGAATACGCCCTTTCTGTTCTTCAGGAAGACCGGTTTCATCCACTCTCCTACCACAATGAGATCGGTTTCTCCATCCTTGTCGTAATCGTCCCAAATGGCGTCCGTAACCATACCAAGCTGCCCAAATAGCCGTTCCTGGGCAGGTTCAAACGCGCCGCCGTTGTTAACCAGCAGGCATGATTTCGGTGTTGCGCCGAAATTATTTGATACGGATTCGTTCCCAACAAAAATGTCCAGGTCGCCGTCACCATCAAAGTCGAATGTCCTGATACAAGACGCGTTTTCGTAGTACTCCGGTATTCTTGTCGTTCTGTATCCCGCCCCATCGGAAACATAGTAGCAATCCAGAAGGGGCTGAGAACGACTATAAAAATCGGCTCCTCCTGTGCCGACAAACAAATCGGACTTGTTATCGCCATTGAAGTCCGCCATCACCGCTACAACCTCCTCATTTATGGAATCCTTTAGCAGTTCCGGTATGTTCGTCTTTGTAAATCCGTCGCGCGATTGCAAAAAAATCTGGCTTGGGATGTATTTCGAGCCGCCAAAATACACGTCCTGCATTCCATCGCCGTTGAGATCGCCTACGGCCGTGGCCGGGCCCCTGTCGCATTGGCTGTACGGCAAGAGCTTCAGACGGTCAAAATCGGAATATCGATCTTCGTGATGTTCAAAGGTCATTCCTATTTTCTCCGGATCAATCCACTGGAAGATCGGTCGGGACTTGCCCATGAAACGGATCGTATCGTTCACCGGATTGGTGGGCGAAATGACGATGGTCTGATTGGTCCTTACCTGGAAGAGCTTTTGTGTCTTACCGTCCGGCCAGACAATCCTGAGAGAATCGACAACAGGAGTTTGGCCATATCCAAAGTGAATTATCGGCTCGGATGATGCCTGGAATCCCCGGGACGTGTACATTTCCCTCAATTGTAAATGGCCGTCATGGTATGAATAGACCCGGGTTCCTATTCCGCGGGTGTTGGGTGCCGTGTACTTTAACCGTATCTTCAGATAGTTCGACTTCCCGTCGGTCTGATTGACATAAATAGTAGCCTTTTCGTTGACATTATTGACAACAATGTCGAGATCGCCGTCATTGTCAAGATCCGCATAGGCGGCGGCGGTGGAACACGTATTCTCCTGCGGCAACCATTCGGCCGATCGGTCTTCAAAAACATACCCGCCCGTACCCTTGAAGATGTAGTTTTGTGCTTTGCCTGAAGGCATCAGCGACAATGCCTTGTCGTCGACAAGGTTAGTCGTCTCCATTGTGTTGACGATTTGTTCGCTTGACACGTATTTGATATAGTCGAGGTCGTTGGGCCTCCGGGGGATACCATTCGACACAAAAAGATCGTGGTGACCATCCTGGTCAAAATCTGAAAAGAGCGCGCTCCAACTCCAGTCCGTCGCGGCTATCTTGCTCATCAGCGCGCTTTCTGCAAACTTTCCGTTACCGAGATTGAATTGCATCATGTTGCGCGGGTACTGATAGTAGTAGCCATATTTTTCAGTCCGCATTTTTAGTATGGCATTACTTTCCTCGTCCACCGAGCGTTTTAGTATCACTTCGTCCTCAGGGAGCATATCGAGGCTTATCAAATCAGGAAACCCGTCCTGGTTTACGTCCGCCGCGTCGATGCCCATGGAAAATTTGCTCATGCACGTAAACGACTCCTTTCCTAGCTCAGCAAATGTGCCATCCCGTTGGTTGATGTAGTAATAGTCATCCTCATGGAAATCATTCCCTACATAAATGTCCGGGTACCCGTCGACGTTGAAATCAGAAATGGTCACGCCCAATCCATAGCTGTTCACCCCACCATAAATGTTTGCGTGTTCGCTTACATCGACAAATTTTGAGCCGTCGTTCCGCAGGAGCTTTCCCCCCGATTCATAGGTCCGGACCTCTCTGAGGCTTGCGAGGCCAAATGATCCCGAACTGTGCACCGCATGATTCAGCAGGAAGATGTCCAGGTCTCCGTCAAGATCATAATCAAGAAATGCTGCCGTTGAGCTGTAAGATTCATAGTCGAGTCCGTATTCTGCAGACCGCTCCGTGAACGTATTGTCCCCATTGTTGATGTACAGCTCATTGTGTCCTACAAGGTTTTTGAGCCCCACCACCGCGCAGACGTAGATGTCGAGTAAGCCATCGCCGTTTACGTCGCCCATCGCAGCCCCAGTGTTCCAGGTACTCTCTCCGGCAACACCAGCCTTTTCGGTTATGTCTTCGAACTTCAGGTTGCCCTTATTCAAATACAACCTGTTCTTCACCTGGTTACCCGTGAAAAAAATATCCGGCAGGCTGTCTCCGTTGATATCGCCTACAGCGACACCTCCGCCGTTGTAGAAATAGATATAATCGATAATGTTGAAGTCTTCCGTGGGTGTCAGGATATTTTCAAAGTCGATGCCCGACGAAGCATTGTCGAGTTTATCAAAAAGTCGCCGGTCCTCTTTGCATGAGGAAAGCAACACAATGACGAGAATCGCCCACATCCGTCCCTGCCCAAATGGTCCTCCCGCCGTTTGCATCGATGGCATCATTTGTTGTACTTGTAAACCCGCGGTGCGTTGTCATTTATCGCCGCGAAAATGTATTCCTTTCCATTCTTGTCGCTGAATGATTTCAGGTGTCTGATCTCCTCGCGCACAAAAAGTCCGCTTTCCGAATAGTTCTTCCATTCAAACTCGTGTGCACCCTTGTTCAACAGTACGTGTCCGAAACTGGCATCCTGTCGCGAAAATTGTGGCTTGAGTTCAAAATCATTTCCGCCCATGATCAGATCCATGTCACCGTCGCCGTCGACGTCCATGCAAGCGATTGTCGACACAACCGACCACTGCGTCCGCATAGGCAGGGAAAACACGGAAAACTTTCCGTTGCCTTCATTGATGGCAACGACCGATTCGGTCATGTCAACGGTACGCACGAGGGAGTTATTCACAACGCCTGGTTCGAAAAGCTCCTGGATGGTCCGTTTCGAGTAGTCGGCCGCTTTCAGGTTTTGCTTTTTCAGACTGGGTAGCTGCGTAGTCATCTCCCTCCTCATGTGAATCGGGAAATCGCCGTTGCCCTCATGGGTAGTAGTAATTTGTTCGATGGTGCCGTTTGCGTCGAAATCATTTATCCAGAGCTTTACCGGCTTATCCTTGGTTCCCGGGTACGGAATATTCGTCCCTGCGTTGCCCAGAACCAGATCCTGATCACCATCGCCGTCCAGGTCGACGGCCTCCACAGCCTTCCACCAACCGCCCAGCGAATCCAGGCTGGTACTGAACTTGCTCAATCTTCTCCCCGAATTCCGGAGAATCAATGGAGCACCCCAATCTGAAACCGTAACCAGGTCCTTGCGGCCATCGCCGTCGATATCCGCCCATTTCGCATCGGTGATCATTCCCGCGTTTTTCAGATCATAGGCGTATCGTTCGGTTCCATCCGTAAAATTTCCTCTCCCGTCATTCAGCAAAAGGAGATGCTGAGGGTTCACGCCGTAAACCCCCGGAACACTCCTTGCACCGACAAACAGGTCAATGTCCCCATCGTTGTCAAAATCATACGGTTCGATTACGGAAACGTTGGAATAGCTGGAAGGGAGCAGTGCAGCAGATTTGGTGAAATTGCCCTTCCCGTCATTGAGATATAAACGCGTCGTGTACACTCCCCTTTCGCCGGCAACATTACCACCGGAACCGACAACCAGATCGGGATCACCATCGCCGTCCGCATCGAAAAAAGCCGCCGCTGTATCTTCCAGGCTCGCATCCTGGAAAAAACTGTCGTTCCGGGTTGCCTGCAGCTTGCCGTTTCCTTTATGAAGGTAGATCGTGGCCGCCTGACCCCGGGCGCCCCCCGTAAAAATGTCTTCATTGCCGTCGTTGTCCACATCGGCGACAGCCAACGCAGGGCCTTCTCTCGAAATCTGTCTCCACAACAATCTTTCCTGATCGAAGTCGTCGAACAAATCCTCTTCGTGTTTTTCCAGACTATTCGATTTAATTTCGGTTAGCAGCGTCTCCTTTTTTTCCTCGGCCGGCGGTTTCCAGGAGAGCGTTGCATCTGCCTGGGCCAGGACGAGCCGTTGGTCGACATCTACATTCTCCAGGCGGGTCATCTTATTGTTCGGCCAGATCACGATCGCAGAATCGACTTTGATCTTGTTACCCAAACCGAAGGTCATGACATAGTCTACAGAAGACTGGAAGCCGCGTGAAGGCTGCAGTTCCTGTGCGATCATATCTTTACCCATGTACAACTTGACTGTTGCTCCGATGGCGAACGTATTGTGGTCGGATCCCTTGAGTTGAAATTGCAGGTAAGCGTTGTCGGTTTTTTGCCGGCTTTCATTCCGGTAGACAAACGCCTCCATGTTGACGTTGTTGACCACCAGGTCGAGGTCTCCGTCGTTGTCAAGGTCACCGTACGCACAACCATTTGAAAAACCCGGCGTGCCAAGTCCCCATTCCGCGGCCATGTTCTTAAATTTTAGGTCACGGCTGTTCTGGAATGCGTAGTTCGGAAGGGGTGTCTCCGACATTTTGTGTATGATGGGGATCACTTCATCCTTGTTTCCTGTAAGGACCATTTTGCGGATGACCTCATCAGCAAGGAAGTCGACAAAGTCGATTTCGGTGAGGTCACGTATGATGCCGTTCGTGACGAAGATATCTTTGTAGCCATCGTTGTCCATGTCGAAGATGAGTGGCGCCCAACTCCAGTCGGTCCTGGCCACTCCGCCATAAAATGCGATTTCGGAGAAGGTGTTATTGCCGTTGTTGACCTGGAGCGTGTTTTGGATATACTGCTGATAGAAATCACGGCTTTGCTTGAGCTTGAACACGTCGTAGTTGTCGAACTCCATCACGCTCTTCGTTCGCTGTTCGGTTTCCGGAAGCATGTCCGTGACAAAGATGTCGCACAGGCCGTCATTGTTGATGTCAGCGATATCGACACCCATGGCTGAAAGGCACATGTGGGAAGTCCAGTCTTTGATTTCCTCCTTAAATGTGCCGTCCCTCTGGTTTATGTACAGGTAATCGCGTTCGTAGAAGTCGTTGCTTACATAAATGTCCGTCCAGTTATCATTGTTGACGTCGCATGCTAATACACCAAGCCCAAAGGCAATGAGGCTCCTGTATATGCCGGCCTTTTCACTGACGTCGACAAACTTGCCGTTGTCATTTCGGAGCAGAAGGTGCCCTATTCCCCGAAGTTGTTTCGGTACACTCTCCCAGTCGCTCGCCTTCTTTTGTCTGTCTGCGGCATAGCCCAGGCTGCTGACCGGGACGTTGCTGTTGTTGAGGAGATAGGCGTCAAGGTCGCCATCCTTGTCGTAGTCGAAAAAACTCGCATGAGTGGAAAAGCCGCTCTCGGCGAGATTGTATTCTTTTGCCCGTTCGGTGAAGGTGAGATCGCCGTTATTGATATAAAGGTCATTGTCGTGGTTGTTACCCTCCATATTCCCGGCGTTGCTAACGTAGATATCGAGAAATCCGTCGCCGTTGACGTCAACCATCATTACTCCGGTATCCCAGGGTTTGTTCCCGCCTACCCCCGCCTTGTCGGTGATATCCTCGAAAGTAAAATTGCCCTTGTTGAGATAGAGGCGGTTTTTCTTCATGTTGGCCGTGAAGTACAGGTCCGGCAGTCCGTCATTGTTGATATCGCCGATTGCCACTCCGCCTCCGTTGTAGAAATTTCTGTATCGGAAGATGTTGAAATCGGCCCTGTCCTCCACTTCATTGACAAAGTCAATTCCTGTTTGTTCGGCAGGAAGCTTTGTGAAAAGGGTTTGTTCATTGCCCGTTCCGGTTGTCTTTTCATCGTGACTGCAGGAACACCAAAAAACCAACAGCACGATTGATGCAATTCCTCGCTTCATTTCTATCGATCGAGACCTCTTAAGGAACATCAGCAAAAAATATCAGTTTGGTTATGATCCGATTGCCCAATGTCGGCATAACTCCCCCTGATGACAATACTTTCACCAAATATCGTCTGACAGCGGTGATGGGTGGGTTACACTTCACCACGTCGTGGCGGTTTAAAATAGCCAGAATGAAAGGTAAAAAAAAGGGGCTTTCGCCCCTTTTTGATTTACAAGACTGAATCACGCATTAGTAGCCAGGATTCTGTACAAGGTTTGGATTCGACAGCAATGCGCTGGCGGGAATCGGCAAAAGGTCTGTGTGTCCGTCGCCCGCTTCCTTGAATTCCCACGCTTCTTTGAAGGCGCCAAAGCGGATCATGTCGGTTCTCCTGACGTACTCCATGTACAGCTCTCTTCCTCTTTCGTCAAGCATATCCCGTTCTGTCAATGCGGTAAGGGCCGGTGTATTTTCCCTCATCGCCCTAAGTTCGTTCACTTCGGCCAGCGCACCCGGGTTGTCGCCCAGACGCATCATGGCTTCAGCCCTCATCAGGTGCGCATCAGCAAAACGGAAGAGCACGGTCCCCGATGTAAAGGCACCGTTCGCCGGGGAATACTTCAGAAGCCTCATACCCGTTACTTCGTTATTTCCGATCAGGCCAGGCATTTCCTTGGTGAAGGCCAGCGGCTGTCCGGTTCTCGTTTGCAACGCAACGGCCGCACCATCTTTCCAACCGTACATCTGACCAAGTTGAAATCCGAAGCCGAATCCCTGATTGTCTGCATTGGTCGAGGCCAGGGTTTGGGTATAACCCCTTCGCTCTTCTTGTCCTGAGCCGATGGCGTTGGTCTCAGACGGTCCATCAAACGTGTCATAAAACTCGGCCAGTGTCGCGAAGCCGTTCCAGCCGCCACCGGTGTTTTCGGTGTGCCCCTGGTTGTAGTGAAGGGAGCACCACATTTTCGATCCATCGTCGGCGGGTACTGCCCAGATTACCTCCTTGTTCGTGTAGTTAGGACCAACAAAGATGCTGAAGTAATCGCTTTCCAAACCATAACCTTCAGCCTCGATCTGGTCAACCAGGTCGATAACGTCCTGCAGGTCGTTCGGTCCATAGGATCCGTTATAAACGGCGGAGTTCAATTTTACCCTGGCCAGCAGGAATCTCGCGGCCGCCTTTACGGCCCTGAATTTATTGGCAGCAGTCGGATCGCTTGCCGGAAGGCCTTCAATTGCATCTGTCAGATCGTTAACGATCATTTGATACGCTTCCGAACGGGTCATTACATCCGGAATCACATCCGGACCATCGGTCGGATTCCTAAACGGAACTTGTCCGTAGCAGTCCATGATGATCCACATGTTGTAAGCCCGAATAAATTTCGCGTGGGCGACCTGTTCCGGAGTTGCCTTGCTGAGGGGGTCGATCACTTCCGTTGCGCGGAGGACCAAACCATTCTTGTTATTCCAGATGTTGATCACGTCGCGGTGCGTCGGGCCCCAGGTGTGTGCATGAAGCGTTCTCCATACCCCGTTGTCACCCCAGTCCGTTCCACGTGTTGGAACGACCAGGATGTCGGTCGTCACTTCGGCCACAGCGAACAATTCTTCCTGGGTCGCAACCTGGCTGGAGATCGTATTGTACATGTTGTCGATTGATCCCGCTGGATTCTCTACGCCGTTGAACACGTCTGACGCACCTTCGGTGATCAGGGAGTCGGTCTCGTCGATAACCAGACTACACGCGCTCAATAACAAGGCGATGGATGCGGTCTTCAAAATTCGTCCACTCTTTATTATTATGTTATTGCTTTTCATCTTCATTCAATTAACAGGTGACATCAATCAGAACGAGGCATTTAGACCGATCGTGAAAGTCCGGGGCCTTGGATAGGCCGCGTAATCTATACCGGCTGTTGGCAGCCCGTTCAACAGATTGGCATCGGCAGGACTGGTGCTAACCTCCGGATCGAGGCCACTGTAATCTGTAATGACAAACACATTCTGTGCTGTAAAGTACACTCTCAACCTGTCAAGGAAGCTTCCGCTGCCAAGCGGAACATTGTAACCCAGGGTCAGGTTCTGCATGCGCGTGAAATCACCCTTCTCCAGGAAGCGGGTCGAGACGGCTGCTTCTGCCGCGCCGGCCTCTCCGCTTGTCAGCACGTCGTGTGTGACGTTCCGCGCGTTGTTGATCGAACCCGCAGTGAAGAAGGCGTTTCGCGTATTGTTATAAAGGTAGTGGCCATATTGACCTGAAAAATACATGGCCAAATCGAAGCCTTTATACCGTGCGTTGACGGAGAGCCCCATATTCCAGGTCGGCAGTGCCGTCTTTCCTATGAATATCTGGTTATCCCCGATCGGCTGGCCATTCTCGTCGAAGCCCTCAAACACCCTCAAGTGGTAAGAGAACAGCGGGTAGCCACCTGCAAGGCGTTGAGCATAGGCACCCGTAAGGCCTTGCCCATAAATCGTACCCGCATCCAAAACACCGCCAAAATCCTTGAGCTCGTTTTCGTTGTGCGAGATGTTACCGCTAATGCTGAATTCAGCATCGTCCTGGTCGATGAATGCATACCCGAGAGAAAATTCCCATCCTTTGTTCTCCACTGTCGCATCCAGATTGTCAAATATTTGGACGGCCACGGCCGGTTGAGCAGCGTTTCGCCTCAGCAGCAAGTCGGTAGTATTCTTAATGTAGTAGTCGATGCTACCGGTCAGTCGTTCATTCATAAATCCAAAGTCGAGACCAATGCTCGTCTGGGATGTAGATTCCCACTTCAGCCCCGGATTTACGGATCCCTGCGTTGTGGTCCCCGGAACGGCGATCTGACGGGAAGAACCTACACTTACGTCAGCATAGCGTTCCCTCCTGATAAACTCCCCGTATCCAAGTCCGTCCTGGTTACCAACAATCCCGTAACCTGCGCGAAGCTTGAGTGTGCTGAATGCGTCAGGCAGAAATCCTTCTTCGTGGATTTTCCATGCCACGGCACCCGAGGGGAAAACACCATACCTGTTATCTCCACCGAATTTCGACGAGCCGTCCACCCGCAACGTGAGGGTGACCAGGTATTTATCAGAAATGGTGAAGTTACCGCGTCCGAAATAAGACTGCAGATAATCGGTATTGTCATAGAAGTTTGCTCCTATCGCCTCCACGGAAACGCCGGCTGGCCGGGCAAAGTACGATTGTTGAAGCGTACCCTCGCCAAAGTCGATGCCGCTTACAAAGCCGCCCGACGGCTGAGTTCCGCCCTCAAGAACATTTGACACGCCCCAGTTGTTGTAATCGGGGTAAATGCCTGAGGCCGCAGCGTCTGCTGCGTTGTAGGAGCCTCTCAAATCGCGCTCCATTGCTCCAAAGGTGGAGTAATCGTTGAAGCCCCTTGCTGTAGCCCACCAATAGTTGTTCCTGAAGCTTTGTATCGAATAACCACCAACGACTTCCATCTGAATATTTCCGGCAGTCTTGTGGTAATTCAGCGTCAATTCCAACAGGTTGCTGGTGGTAATGTTTTCGTTCAGCTGGCCCTGACCGTAATCACGCACGCCGTCTCCCGCGTTACGGGAGTCGCCCGTCACCAGGGTAACGCGTTCGCCCTTTGAACGATCCAGACCGTATGTTGCCTTTGCCGTGAGATTGGGGTTCAGCTCGTAGTTAGCAGAAAAGTTCAAGAGCAACCTGTTCGTTTCGCCGGTGCTCTTGTAGTACTCCAGCATATTTGCCGGGCTCCTTTGTCCGCCTCCATCAAAATCAGGATCCGTAGGCCATGTGGGATTAGCAGAATACGCGGCCCCCAGGAGATCGCCAGCGAATCCGGCGTTGCCGCTGATCGGTGGGTCTTCTCTTTTTACATTTGAAAAGGTGCCGGAAAGATCGAGCCGAAGCTTCTCATCCAAGAAAGATTTTGTTCCATTGATCCTTCCCGTGAGCCGTTTCATATAGGAATGCTCGATGATACCATTCTGGTTTTCATAACCCAGTGAAGCCCTGACTGCACCCGTGGCAAATCCTTTTGAATATGCGAGGTTTTGAGAATGGGAAACGGTATTTCGGGTAATGTAATCCTGCCAGTCGGTATTCGACCCTGCATCACGAGCTACAGGATCACCCCCGTATTGAGCGACTGCATCAAGAAATTCTTCCCGGTTTAGCAGGTCGTACTTCTTGGCGGGCGAGGAAAAGCTCACGTTCGATGAAAGATCGAATCTTCCCTCGCTTCCCTTACCGCTCTTTGTCGTGATGATCACAACGCCATTCGCACCCCGTGAACCGTAAACCGCTGTGGCAGACGCGTCCTTCAGAATGCTGATGCTTTCAATGTCGTTAGGGTTCAGAAAGTTCAGAGGGTTGGTATCGGCAATGGTACCGAAACCAACGTCGGCCGGAGCAGGTTGCGTACCACCACTCAACGGCACACCGTCGACAACGAACAGCGGGTTATTGTTTGAACGAATGGAACTGGTTCCCCTGATTCTCAGCTGGACACCTGAACCGGGATTACCCGTTGTTGAAGTAATCTGCACGCCGGCTGTCTTGCCTTGGATCAGTTGTTCGGGCGAGGATATGACGCCCGCGTTGAACTCATCGGACGTAACCGATGCCACCGCGCCCGTCGCATCCTTAACCGCCACTTCACCGTAACCAATCACAACGATTTCGGAGAGCGCGGTAATATCCGGCTCGAGGACCACATCGATCGTTGTGCGGGACCCAACGGGAATCTCCTGCGATGTGTAACCTACAAATGAAAACACGAGGACCGCATTCTCCCCCACTGTGATGGTGTAACTGCCGTCCACATTGGTGGAGGTACCATTACTCGTGCCCTTCTCTACAACGTTCACTGCGGGAACCGAACTCCCATCCTCAGAGGAAGTCACCTTCCCGCTTACTGTCCTGGTTTGCGACCATGCCACCGTCGTGACAAGAGTTAAGAGGACAATAAGAAATCTGCGACAACAAAAGTACAATTTTGTCATGCTGCTTTTAGTTTGGGTTAATATTGGACAATCGTCGAATGCATAAGCCACAATGCACCCGTAGATTTTTCAGTGATTAAGGTAGCAAGAGTTGTCGTTATAACATGCAAAATAGGGCGATTTTTTTGCAAAAAACAATGCCGCAAACGTTGCCGGTGCGGATGCAAAAAACGTGTACAAAACACACTTTCGACACGCATGACTTCTGCACCCACAAACAAATCGTTCCACGCACCTATTTGCTAAACAATTCGCCGCCCTTTCATCGACCCGAGTCACGAGAGGCTACCAGACGTTGTCCTGCTACGGCGTCTGAAATTTTATAGGCAACAAGAGAATCGCTGTTCCTTGCCCCGATCAGCAAAAGGTTTTTTCCAACACGCATCACGGTAAAGTCCCTCAGTTCACCATCGATCCGCAATCCTGACTGTCTCGCCGACCAGGCTTCGAACGACCCGTCGCCGTTGCCCTTGAGGAACAATCCCCGGCTCGCATCATAACGCCCCACTTCGGGTTTGACGCGGTACAAATTCCCACCAACAACAATGTCGGTCTTCCCGTCGCCGTCAAAGTCACCGGTCGCGATCGCGTACACCGGCGCCATCTGCGCTTCCAATGGCAGGGGCTTCAGTTCGAATTTACCATGACCATCGTTGATCAGGACACACGTTTCCATAATCCGGGCTTCGAGTTTCACCGCACCGGCCAACTGTTCCCTCGAAAATATGTCATCGATAGCCTGGCCCTTGTAACTGGCGTATTTGAGATATTTCTTTTTTAAGGAGGGAATCTGGCGAACGAGGTCGTGGCGCAACACCATGGGATAGCTCCTGTCACCCTCGTACCGGCAAATGATTTGTTCGTAGGTGCCGTTTTGATCAAAATCATTTACGTACATGCTAATCGGTTTGTCGATCGACGCTTTGAACCGGGAGTTGAGCCCGTGATTCCCCACAACGAAGTCCGTGTCACCATCCCCATCAATATCGGCCGCGACAATTCTGTTCCACCAGCCTTCACTGTTAGACAAGCCCGCCTGCTCCGTTCGTTTTATCAGACGCCTTCCCTCATTAATGAATACCGTCACGGGCATGTATTCGCCCACGACCAGGAGGTCCTCATCGCCATCATCGTCAATGTCAGCCCAGGTCGCATCCGTTATCATGCCCACATCCGCCAGGTCGGGAGATACCTTTCTGCTTACATTGGTGAAATTTCCTTTCCCGTCGTTCTCCAGGATGTATCCGTTTCCGGACATGCCATAGGAATGTGGTCGCATCCTGACGCCCACGAAAAGGTCCTGATCTCCATCGTTGTCGTAATCCCCCGCCACCACACACGATGTGCTTTCGGCACGCTGCGACGGCAGCACTTGTGTCGATCGCGTAAAGGATCCCTTACCGTCGTTGATATACAATCGGTCAACGAGCGCCCTGGAAGACCTCGGGAACTCGTTACTCCCGCTGCACACATACAGATCGAGGTCACCGTCGCGATCCACGTCCACTAATGCGCTTCCCAGGTCCTCTGATAATTTGTCGGCCTCAAAGACACTGGTATTTGTAGATTGAAACGATCCGTCCGGCAACTGCACGAACAATGACCCCGCGTTACCCCGCGAACCGCCGATGAAGAGGTCTGTCAGTCCATCTCCGTTGACATCGCCTGTAGAAATCCTCGGGCCTTCGGCACTGACCATATGGAAAATCAATTGATCCCTGTCGAAGTCCACATAGTCGCTTTCTACATGGGTGTAACTGATCTTCAATTCGTCAGACACGTCCGCAAAAACCGGCGGCGTTGTGGCACTCTTGACTGCTTCCCGGGACTGACGTGAGACAGCCTCGTTTTGATCCAGTTCGATCACCTGGTTAGCAGCTACGGATTGCAGTTCCGTGATCTTTCCGTCAGGCCACGTTACCAGCACCTGGTCCAGCGTATCGATATCACCCAATCCAAAGTTAAGACGCGGGTCGACCGCCGACTGAAATCCTCTCATCGGCATTTGCTCAAGATAAAACTGACGTGCGCCTGCTTTCAGTGTAACGGTAGCACCAAGCGCATTGGTATTCGGCGCCTTTCCTTTGAGGACGATCTTCAGAAAATTATGATCGGGAAACATTTTTTCGGTCTGATTCCGGTAGACGAAAGCGGGCATGTTCACATTGTTCGTGACGAGGTCGAGATCGCCGTCATTATCCAGGTCTCCATACGCCGATCCGTTTGAAAAACCAAGCTTGTCAAGCCCCCACGCTGCAGCCTTGTTGACAAAGAATAGTCCTTTCGTATTGTAAAATGCATAGTTGGATATTGGCGTAGAAGGGATAATGTCCGTGAGACGCTTGTAGTCCACCGCGCGACTGGTAACCATCGACTTTACAAACTCCTCGTTGCTGGCAAATTCAAGGAAGTCCTGGTTGGTGATGTCCTGGTATATTCCGTTGGCCACAAAGATGTCCTTCCAACCATCGTTGTCCATGTCAAAGAACAAGGCGCCCCAGCTCCAGTCGGTTGCCTCAATACCTGCAAGCCTTCCCACTTCACTAAAACTGCTATCACCATTATTGATTTGAAGCATGTTTCGCGTGAACTGATGGTAATAATTGTTCTCGAGATTATACTGATACCGGTTCCAGTCTTCAAAGGTGGTCACTGTTTTCAACCGGTCGTCGTCGCCGGGGAGCATCTCCGTGACAAAGAGGTCGACATCGCCGTCATTGTCTATGTCGGCCAGATCCGCCCCCATCGAAGCTCCGCTTATGCTTTTAATCCAATCGGTAAGTTGTTCCGAAAAGGTTCCATCGCGATTGTTTATGTACAAATAATCTCTCTCGAAAAAATCGTTCGAAATAAAAATATCGAACCAACCGTCCCTGTTTACATCGCCTACAGAGACACCCAGGCCAAACCCGATCGCGCTTCCATATATTCCAGCCTCGGCGCTGACATCCGTAAACGTCCCACCATCGTTTCGCATCAGCTTGTCGCCACCGAGATTGTCTCGCTTGTCTCGTTCATTCTTGCGAAGGTTGAAGCTTCCTATGGGCTGATAGGAATTGTTGAGTATGTACAGATCCAGGTCGCCGTCTTTGTCGTAGTCAAAAAAAGAAGCATGGATGGAAAATCCGGCATCGGCCACATTGTGTTCCGCTGCCTGTTCCGAGAAGGTCAGGTCGCCATTGTTGATAAATAATTCATTTCGTCGGTCGACGCTGCCAGGGCCTGAATTGCAAACATATATATCAAGCCATCCATCTCCATTCACATCGGCCATGCTTACGCCGGTCGACCAGAATCTTGTACCTCCTACGCCGGCTTTTTCGGTAATGTCTTCAAACGTGAAATTGCCCTTGTTCAGATAGAGCTTGTTCGGGACCATGTTCCCGGTGAAATAGACATCGATCAGGCCGTCATTATTGATGTCGCCAAGTGCAACCCCTCCTCCGTTGTAATAGTTGCGATACGTGTAGATGTTAAATTCCTGCGAAAACTGAAGCTTGTTTTCAAAAGTGATCCCGCTCGCGGAAGGTTCGATCAATTCAAACAACGGATCCGGGACGTCTTTGGCTGCCGGCTTGCAACCCCAGATCGCCACGGTTAAGAGACTCCACCGCAGAATCGCCTTCGGCAATGCCAAACTGCAAAATGGACGCTCCTTCCGTCGCCGGTCCCTTGTTTTCATCACGTTCCTTGGTCAGAATTCTCCAGTTTTGATGGACAACTTAGTGACAACAGGGGAAAAAACAATTCATTTTTTCACGACCCTTATTACGGATTCGTCGTCTATTCCCTTTGCGGAAAGCTTGAGGATATATATGCCGCGGGGAAGGGAGGCAAGGTTCACGCGGCTGCTCCCTTGCGGATGAATGATATGATAGCCATAGGCTTTACCGGCAAGGTCGTAAATGCGGACCGTCACGTCACTATGAACAGACGATTCAACCTGAAGGTAATCCGGTGTGGGATTCGGATACAATCTGATGCCGCTGCGAAGGATGTTGTCGTCGACTCCTACAACGGTCGTGGGATCGACTTCGATCGTCAGGACGTCCATCGCACGGCAACCAAAAACATTGTCGGTCTCCATGACGCGCACCGTACCCTGAACGGTACCCCATGTCACCACTACTTCCCCACCCTGCTGTTCAAAAGAATTTGCACCCGTTACATTCCACGAGTAGCGACTGTCAGGGCGTAGGTCCTCGACAGAATAGGTGACCTCGGTGTTTGCCGTCACGAGGTCGGAACCCTCGATAACGGGTTGCGGCGTCAGTCCGGCCTTTACGTTCAGCGTACGCGGCGCACTCGAGCCACAGGCTCCAAGCGTTGACACGGAGACCGCATAATCGCCCGGCCCCGGAAAACTGACAACGGCGACAGGACCGTCATAACTTACAGACGCCCCCGGAGCATTCCAGATATAAAGCAGGTCAGCTTCATCGGCAACCTCAAACGTAACCTTATCTCCTGCGCAAACATTTTCCGGTCCGGAAATATATCCAGGCTTTGGCGCCCCAGTTTCAACGTCGATCTTACCGAGGTTTCCGTACGATCCGCAAAAGTAGAGCTTATCCGTTGCCACAGTGGCGTCGGACAAACCGATATACGGAAGGTTTCCAATCCATGACCAGGTCGTTCCGCCGTCCTCGGTCTGATACACGGTCCCCTCTTCAAGGAACGCGTACCCTTTGTTTGCCGAAACAAACTTCAGCCTCCGTATTGTGGAAGGCAGTCCGCCAAACACGGGCGTCCAGGTAACGCCGCCGTTGGTTGTTTTCAGCAAGAGTCCGTCCTTGCCTCCAATGAAACCCGTCGTTGCGCTGACAAAGGCTATCGTATTGAAAAATTCACCAGATCCGGCCCACGTAAAGACCGGCGCCCAGGAAGACCCACCGTTCGTGGTTTTCAGCACTTTGCCAAGAAGGTCTACAGCGTAACCGACCTGGGACGTTGCGAAGGTCACTTCCATCAATTGGTTAAGTGGCTCGTCGTAGACAACCGACCAGGATGCACCACTGTTTGTAGTTTGGTACAATATGCCAAAGCTGCTGTATGCGATCAGCGTTCCGGAACTGGCTGCAACCACTTTTCTCAAATTGGCCGAACCATTGACGTCGACACTGTAGACCGGCGCAAACGACGCGCCGCCGTTGGTGGTCTTGTAGATATTATATCCGTCAGCCACGTATCCGGTCTGCTCATTAGTAAACCAGGCACCGGTAATGACGGTGTTCAGATCGAGCTCTTGCCAGGAGTTTCCTCCGTCCGTCGACTTGTACCCATGAAACTCACCAAAAACATAGCCGACCGATGTCGATGGAAAGCTGATGGCGTGAAAGTCCTGCGCGCGCAACTCCGATTTGATTTGCCACGACGCGGTACCGGCAGGCGCGGCGAGAATAGCGCTGCCGGGCTCGATCGCACCGGGATTCGACGAATTGGCGCCGGCTACCACCACGAGGCTGGAAGCAGGCTTATAGGCCATGCCGCTGACGCCGGTAAGCGGTTCACCGTCGGCCGGGGACCAGTCCAGGCCTTTGTTAGACGTAATCCAGATCTCGGACTCGTTATATCCACCATAAACGTATGCGGTATTGGCTCCGGCGAAGGTCACGCCCGTGAAGTAGTCGCCAAGCACGCCGCTGACCGGATACCAGCTATCGCCCCCGTCGTCCGACTTGTACACGTTCGTCGTCGACACCATGATACCGTAAGTGGCATCAAAAAATCCAATATCGGTGTACTCATTAAACGGGCCCAGGAGACTGGTATCGACGGCATCCCAGGTTGCTCCGCCGTCGGTAGTCTTCATAACCTGTCCCCACACATCGCACGCAATTCCCTTGTTCCCATCCAAAAACCACATGGCAGATGGCGTAATGGTGAACGGATAGCCTGTGAGCTGCCAGCTCCTTCCGCCGTCGTCGGTACGCAGGAACGCTCCGTCGACGCCGGCAACGAACCCCGTGTTTTCATCCAGGAAGAACGAAACGCCGGCCGACACGTCATCAGGAAGGAAAATCCGGAACCAGGTTGCGCCGTTGTCGTCCGACTTCAGCATGAACCCATCCCCGGTTATAAATCCGCTGCTTCCCCGGAACTCGATCTTGCGAAGAGGCTCATCGGTCCCTGAACTCAGGCGCGTCCACGATGACCCATCGTTGGTAGAACGCATCACCACACCATCTTCGCAGACGGCGAAGAGGTGTCCCTGGCTATTGAATGCAACGTCGTTGATGCCGAAGTCGAGCCGGTGAATTTGAGCACTGCAATCACCGGGTGGCGGTGGGTTATCAGAACGCGTAATGGTTATGGCGATGTTCGATTGGAAGTCGCCACTGTCGCCATGTGCGCCAACGCGCACGGTGTAAACATTGCGTTTGTCGTAATCAAACGTCGCAGCGGCGCGCAATACGCCGTTGACAATTTCGAACAAGTAATTATCCGCATCGCCAACGCCCGATTCAAATCGATAACTGAATATTCCTTCGTCGTCCGTGGACAGTGTACCTACTGTAGTGCCGGGCGGCTGTTGTTCGCGAACGCTGCTGTTACTGATCTTAATTTCTGAATCGCGTACCGGGACAAGATGTCGTGCAAGTGCTTCGTCGTCATACACGTCGCAAAACGCCGGCGTGTCGCCTTCGACGGAAACGCCTCTTACATCGAGTACAAAGCTTCCCTCATTGGCATCGTTGGTCGTTATGGTAAGCCGTCCCTTGCGCGTCCCGGAGGAAAGGGGCAGAAAATAGATCTCTAACGTAGCTTTATCGCCCGGCGCGAGCAGTTCAGGGAGTTGCCCCATCAGGAAGAAGTCTTGTCCCGATACAGCCACTTCATTCAGGATCAATTCACGTTTCCCGGCGTTGACAATTTTGAGGGTTCGAACTGCACAGCCATCTATCTGAACCGGGTCGAAGTTGAGCCGGTCGCCCGATCGCAATGCCTCGTCGCCCGTCCTTACGTCGATCTCGCCCGCCGGCGCGGTGTTCCACAGTGACAGGCCGTAACCGTCGTCCGCCACGAAGTACACCTTGTCGCCAGAGGCGGTAAGGCTAAGGGGAATTGATTGCTGTCCCTGGTTCACATCGAAAAGCTGACGTGTACCTGTGGACGTTCCATCACTGATCCAGAATTCGCCGTTGCCTGAAAAGTAAAGGTTGCCCCCGACGACCACCGGCTTGTTTTCATCCTGGTAAGGGTACCCAATCTGAACCGCGTGAACCTCAGCTGTACCTGCGGCCGTGCCATCGGAAGTCCACAAGGCGTAGTTGACAGAAGCGCCGCCTTGAAAGTATAACCGGTTGTTGTAGGCAACGAAATTGCGCATCGCCGTTTCACCATCCGGAGGCCACCATCCAAACGCCTTGACGAGCGTGGTTCCGGCCGTGGTGCCATCCGTTACCCAAAGCTCGTCGGTCTGGTCGTCATAATTTTTTCTCACGGAGAAGAACACTTTGTCTGCCACCGCCGTGAGATGGTTTATTTCGTTGAAACCGGGAGCAGGTGCAATAAATTCCTTTAGCGCGGAATGCGGGTTCGCCCCCTGAATCGTGTACAGGCGTACCGTGCTGCCCGAAGCAGATTTCGTTGAGAAGTAAAGTTTATTGTTCGTTGCGAACAGGTTGGAAACGGAAGGCTGCGCGTCGATGTCCAATGCCTGTGTTCCAGGGCCGGTGCCATCCGACCTCCAGAGCGTGCCTTCAAATATGAAGTACAGATAGTCACTCGTTGCAGCAATTTCTGTGACCTCCCCGAAGCCAAGATCGGTTACCTCCAGCGTTCCTGCCGACGTGCCATTTGAACGGTAAAGGGACACGTTAAACCCGTCGGGAGAAGCGATAAAATAGAGCGTGTTTTTGTAGACTGTGATCAACTGTGGATCGGAGCCGAGATTATGCCCCGGTCGAATGTCTTTCAACTGCATCGTTCCCGCTTCCGTGCCGTCTGTGCTCCACAATTCAACGCCATACTGAAGCGTGGTCGCGGTAAAATAAAGCTTGCCGTTATGAACGATAAAGTTGCCGGGCGCAGATCCGGACGAGCCGGGTTGGATGTCGCTCAGGAGGGTGGTTCCTTCAGGGGTGCCGTCAGAAATCCACAATTCGCTGCCGTAGACACCATCGTCAGCCGCGAAAACAATTTTTCCTCCGAGATCCGCGATGGACGATATCGTTAAGTACCGGGACAGGAATTGTTGTGCTTGGAGAGCATGAAAGCCGTAGAGAGCTATCAGGACAAGCAAACAACGCAGCATAGGCCAACTATAAGTCGTCGAAATATACAAAATTCAGGGATACCGCTGCGATGACCGAATTTTCACTATTTCGCGATTAAATTCTACCTTGAGGCTGCAAGGAGAAGTGCGGGGCGAAATCACCTCGCTGTGTCTGAAAAACCAAAAAACCAAAGGCTATGATAAAAAGAAAGGCAAAAGCAGTGTGGAAGGGTACCGGCAAGGAAGGTACCGGCGTATTGACTACCGATTCGGGCGTACTCAGCTCAACAAAATACAACTACCGCTCGCGTTTTGAAGACGGTAAGGAAACGAATCCTGAAGAACTGGTCGCTGCCGCACATGCGGGCTGCTATGCCATGAAGCTCAGCTTTGTTCTTGGAGAGGCGGGCTTCACGCCCGATGAATTGCAGGTGGAATGCACCGTCGGCCTGGATGCCGGTTCCATCAAGACATCACACCTGGAATTGAAAGCGAAAATCAAGGACATCGATAATGACACTTTCCAGGAATGCGTTCGCAAGGCCAAGGACACGTGCCCTATCTCTCTGTCACTAAGTGCAACAATTACAGTGAACGGGACCTTGAACTAATACTTCCAGCTACCAATTGCCTACTGCCTACTGCCACTGCCTACTGTTCAGCTTCGCGGGCAACGCGTTGTTCAACGTCGCGGGGCAGGTCGTGATGGTGTTTTACGACGAGGATGGACGGACAGTCCTTGATCCAGGTTGCGCGTTTGGAGTTGATCTCATTCCAGAGATCGAGGCCGACGAGGATCAGGTTAAAGTGCGCGAGCAACTGCCTGTCAGGTATACGTTGTTCGATGACTTCGTTGAAGTGCGTGGCAAGGTGGAAGTACGGCGACTCTTTGTTGTAAAAGTCGACGTGCTGGCCGTCGGATACTTTCAAAACGGTTACGCGGGCACGATTGCTTGTGCGAAACCGGTAAGCGTATTCAAGTAACGCAAGGTCGTCTTCCGACCCGAGCAGCAGCAGGATACTTTCTGCCATGACGAAGCCCCGGTCGATGAGGACACCCACATTTGTTTCGCCTACTTCGAGTAGCTGTCTCAGTACGCCACCCGTGGCCTTTTCTGCAAAGATGGGTCGTGCAGCGCCGACCAGCACGAGGTCGAAGCGTCCCTGCACCACGGTGCTGATGATTTCCTTGTCAACCTCTTCTGTATTCTTGTAAAGTGTGTTGATGCGGAGTCCGAGCAACTGGGCTGTGGAACGGATCGGCTGAAACGCTTCCTTCTCGTAAAGAAGTGCCTCGTACGGTTTGATGTCGTAGCTGGGTGTAATGTGCAGTGCGGTAATGTCGACGTTGCGGTTATGTTTCAGCGTAAGCTGGTCGGCAAGACGGATCAGCGTACTTCCCATTTTTGGCGGACCGAACGATAACAGGATCCTAAATGAAGTACGTATGCGCGAGAGCACCCGCGCACCGAAATCATCCTCAGCAAAGAGTCGGTCAAAGGCGTTCAGTGTCGGCACCGTGACCGCCGTCGTCACGACCGTCATGAGGACCAGCATGGTAAAGATCTCCGTCGAAAAGACGCCCAGCTCATACCCGATGTTAATGATCACGACCTCCATCAGTCCGCGTGTATTGAGAAGCACGCCAAGCGACAGCGCGTCGCGCGCCTGAAGTCCGGCAATGCGGCCAGCCAGCGCTGTCGATCCAAACTTGAAGGCCACAGCCACGAGCAACACAACAGCAAAGATCAGCCAGTGCGAGGCCGAATTGAGTAACGTGATATCGGTACGAAGACCGGTGATAATAAAGAAGACGGGCAGCAACAGCACCAGGCTAATGTCTTCAAACTTTTCCGTGATGATCTTTTTGAACGAAAGGTTATGCGGCATAGCAACACCCGCGAGAAAGGCACCGAACAAGGCGTGGATGCCGATAACTTCTGCCAGGTAGGACGAGGAGGCGAGCACGACCAGAATAAGCCCCACCACCCTCTTGTTGAAGATTTCCTTCGACGCATAAACGGATCCGACCTTGTGCATCAGGGGCTTGACGACAGTTAGCATCAGGATCACATAAACGGTCCCCATCGCGACAGGCCCGGCCGCAGCCACAAATCCACCCGCCCTCACCATTGCCACGACAGCTGCCAGGATACACCACACAGCAATGTTGATCGCAGCGGCAGACGTGATCGTCATCGACCCCAACGGTGTTTTGTAAAATCCACGCTCCTGCACGATGCGCAACAGGGATGGGAATGCCGTCACAGTAAGACTGAGGCCTGTAAGCAATGCGAAAGCCTCGAAGCTGGCCCCGTTTTGCGCATAATCGGTATAGAGAAAATATGCCAGGCCCATTCCGGCGAGCAGCGGCACGACAATGCCAACATTGCTTACCAGGATAGTTGCCTTCGCTTGCGTCCGCAAGACCCGGATATCGAGTTCCATGCCCATGATAAACATGAGAAGGATCAGGCCAACCTCGCTGAGGGCATTAAGGTTACCCAACGACACGGAAGGAAACAACCATGCCGACACACCGGGAAGGAGAAGGCCGAGGAGCGACGGACCCAGGACGACACCCGCCAGAATCTCACCAATAACGGGTGGCTGTCCGAAACGGGCCGTGAGCACAAGAAAGAGGCGCACGACAAGCAGAATGACCACCACCTGAAGGAGCAGCATCGCCAGCGGTGAGTTCCACAGCACATTTCCCGAGACGGCCGGACCCGGCACAGGTGCCACCACCAGATCTCCCGAAGCCGGCAGGTTGCCACCGACGTTGAGTATCCAGAGCATGAGCCCGACGGATGCTAACAGCGCGATTCCGTAAAAAAAGAAGGAAGAATTCCTCATGTAGCCGTTGCTGCCACCAATACACTAAACTTAACCAAAATAGTGATACCCAGAGACTCCTATTCAAAAAAGAAGAATTGAAAAGGCCCGGCAGCAAGATCCGGGCCTGGTTTGGGTTTAGATAACGTACATCCGAAAGTTAAAACAAGTTCGGTAAAATGGAAAAAAGCGTGAGGCTTCTTGACCAAAGATTTTTCGCGGATCACTCCTCCCGTTCGGACAGAACCAGCCAGCGCTCCGTCAAATTCTCGATCGCTTGATCAAGCGTGCGGATTTTATTCGACAAGTCCAGCAACGCCCGATGATCTGTTTCCCCGCCCGAAAGCAATTCTACAACGGTGGCTTTTTCCCGTTCCAGCGCCTCAATCTCAATGGTAAGTTGTTCCAACTCCTTTTTTTCCTTGTACGAAAGTTTTCGTGGTGATGAGGACGGCACCTCGGGCCTGGATCGAATGGGTTTGTCCGGCATCTCGACAGGTTTTGCCTGCTCCGTCTTCCACGCGCGGTAATCGGAGTAATTTCCATTGAACACGGAAACCTCACCATCGGCTACAACAAAGAGTTGATCCACGAGTTGGTCCATAAAGTAACGATCATGGGACACGAGTACCAGACACCCGGCAAAGTTTTCGAGAAAGTCACCCAGGGCATTCAGCGTGTCGATGTCGAAATCGTTGGTGGGTTCATCCAGCACGAGGAAGTTCGGGCTGCCCATCAAAAGTTTCAGCAACTGAAGTCGTTTCTTTTCGCCTCCACTCAGGCGCGCGATAGGTGTATACTGTTTTTCCGGAGGAAAATTGAATTGTTCGAGGAAACGTGATGCCGAAAGGCTCGTGCCATCCCTGAGCGTGATAAACTCTGCGATGGATCGCACTTCCTCGATCACTCGGATTGCAGGATTGAGTTCGGCGGTTTGCTGCGAAAAGTATCCGATCCGGGTAGTCAGGCCCGAAACGACCATCCCCTTGTCGGGTGCGCTGCGACGCGTGATGACGTCCAGCAGCGTCGATTTACCGGCGCCATTCCGGCCGATGACTCCGATGCGATCACCTTTTTTGAAAACGTAGGAAAAATCGCGTATAATCACCTTGTCTCCGTAGGCCTTGCGAACATGTTCCAGCTCCAGGATCTTTCCACCTTGCCTTGACTCGTTCATTTCGAGTTTGATCTCCCTTCTTTCCGGAACTCCTGACGCCTTTTCCTTCAGCGTTTCTATGGCGGCTATTCGTGCCCGCGACTTGGTTCCGCGCGCCTTGGGTTGCCGCCGCATCCATTCCAGTTCCTTCCTGAGAAGGTTTCGTGCGCGTGCGGCCTCGGCCTTCTTTATCTCTTCCCGTTCGGCCTTGCGCGTAAGAAACTCCGCATAGTTGCCGGAATGAGAATACAGGCGGCCACCGTCCAGTTCAAGAATGCCAGTCGCAACCTTGTCGAGAAAGTAGCGGTCGTGCGTAACCATTATGAAAGTAACCTTTGCCGCGGAGAGATAGTCTTCCAGCCATTCAATTGCATCGACATCCAGGTGGTTGGTCGGCTCATCAAGGATCAGCAGATCGGGTTGTGAAATGAGAACCTTTGCCAGGTGGACGCGCTTCTTTTGTCCGCCGGAAAGATTTCCGTAGATCGTGTCAAGATCGGGTACTCCCAGCTTTCCGACGACTTCCTTCACGTTCGATTCGTAGCTCCATGCCTGAAGTTCTTCCATCCGCTGAAGGAGGTGCTGCATCTCCTCCCCTGATGCTTCCCGCACCACGGCCTCCTCATAATCTTTAACTACGCGCCCGACTTCATTCTCCTCGTCAAACAAAAGATCGCGTAGCGCAAGGTCGTCGGCGACCGCAGGGTTTTGATCAAGGATACCGACCCGCACACCCTGCCGCACGACCACGGCCCCTTCGTCAGGTGCAAGCCTGCCCGCCAGGATGCGAAGCAAGGTCGACTTCCCGACACCGTTCACACCCACCAGTCCATACTTTTCTCCTTCTGCGATCCCCAGGGAAACATCGCGGAACAACCACGCATCGCGCAAAGATTTTGAAAGTCGCTCGGCAGACAAAAGATTCACCATCACTGTATTCAGGTACCGGAAAGTAAGCCGTGAATTTAGTGGAAAAAAGGCGCAAAGAATTTATCTTCGTACCTTCCATTCTTAATATCAACAACATGAGATCCACTTTACTGATTGCAGCTTTAGTCGCATTCCTGGCGGTGCCGGCTAGTGTGCTGGCCCAGGGCATCGGAGACCGAATTTTGAGGAAAGCAAAACAGCGTGTTGATCAGAAGATCGACCGGGCAATCGACAAGGGACTTGACGAAGTGAAAAAGGGCGTCGAAGAGGGCGTCAAAGAAGACAATGAACCGGCGTCCGGTGGCAGCACGAACGACAGCGGCACGACAACCGAAAATACAGGAACGTCGGGAACAGAGAGCGCATCTTCGTCCGGCCCCGTAGCACCTACGTTTGCAGCGTATTCAAAATTCGATTTTGTTCCCGGCGACAAGATCCTGGCGGTTGAAGATTTTTCGCAAGATGCCATTGGCGACTTCCCGGCGAAATGGAACACCAACGGTGGTGGCGAAGTGGTAACCATCGAGGGTCAGCCGGGCCATTGGCTCGGCTTTACCACTCAGGGCGGGCTCACCCCTGAGTTCATCAACGCACTGCCTGAAAACTTCACACTGGAATTCGATCTTCTCTGCAACCCCGGGTACAGCTTCTACGATGCCAGCTTCGACATCTCTATAGCCGAGCGGGACGACCCACATAATTTCACGCGGTTTGCTAACGCCGTAAAGATCCAACTTCATCCCAAGGATGCCAGCAGTCACCCAACAGGCCGCGCGTGGTACCGGGTGTTTCAGAACAGCATTGAAGTCATGTACAATAGCCGCGAAGGGCTGACGTGTTTCACTAACAGCGACCGCACGCATGCACGTGTCGGCATCTGGCGACAAAACCAACGCATAAGGGTCTATGTAAATGAAATGAAGGTTTGGGATCTGCCTCGCGCCTTCGTTCCGGACGCAAAATACAATGCTATAATCTTCGAAAAAGGAACGGCAAGTGAAGGCAACAACTACTACATTTCCAATCTTCGCCTCGCGGTGGGCGCTCCCGATACGCGCAACAAGCTGCTGACAGAAGGACGCTTCTCGACGACAGGCATTTACTTCAACACCAACTCCGCGGACATCAAGCCGGAATCGTTCGGGATCCTGAAAGAAATAGCAGACGTGCTTAGTACGAATCCTGACGTTAAGATCGCCATCATCGGCCATACCGACAGCGACGGCGACGAAGCACACAATCTCGACCTCTCCAAGCGAAGGGCCGCCGCCGTCCGGCAGGCACTGATTGACAACTTCGGAATCAGTGGCGACCGTATGGAAACCGATGGCAAAGGAGAAACCCAACCCGCTGAATCAAACGATACGCCCGCAGGAAAGGCGGCGAACCGGAGGGTGGAGTTTGTGAGGAAGTAGGCGCACCTTAAAACAAGAATCCCAATCGCAGATAAAACAGGTTCCCCTCGGGAGAGTGGCCCAGTTCGGCGGAGAGGACGGTAAGGTTGAAGGGTGTCATCCAGATGCCGCCGCCCCATGTCCGATGCCAGACATCGGAATGTCCTGAGGGTGCTGTCGGATCGTTGCCTTCGTCGTCCTCGTACCATACGCGACCAAAATCATGGAATCCCAGTATCCCCAGCGATACGGGAAACAGATACGTTCTGAAACTCGTGAGCTGAAGCCGCATCTCCAGGTTGGTGTAAAACCGGGAATCACCATAGAACCGGGTCTTTCGGTATCCTCTTATTTCGGTGCGGCCGTCCAAAACCTGAGCCTGGTAGAAAGGATAAGTACCGGTATTAACACCTCCCCCCGCACGAACGGCAAATACCAGCCGCCCGGGATACCGGAACGTGTGATACAGGGCCACCGACCCGTCGAGGCTGGTAAACCCTTGCCCTTCGCTCACGGCTTGCATCGCGCGACCGGACAGCCTCGCATATACTCCGCGCTTTGTTAAAACAGCGTCATCGCGTTTGGCGCTTTCAAGTTCGAACTGTAATCCGGCAAAGCTGTTGTAGTCCTCGAAAATATCATACGGCAACGATTCAGCGTAGTCAAAAACATACCGATCTTCTCCTTCCGATCGCTCTAGTTCGATGCGCTGATACGCCGACCCTATTTTCAGTTCCGTGTAGCTTCCAATCGGGCGCGTGAGCATGGCTGCAAGGCGGATTTCTTCAAATCGAAAACGGTAATAGTCGATGGCGTCGTCGGCGTCGATGCCGGGTTGATCGTCGATTTCGTCGTCGAAGACCGACTCATTGCCCCAGCCGAAAAAGTTATTCACGAAATTAGGCACCTTGAGATCGGCAGCCACCTCGAGGTTCCATTTCCCGGTCACGCCGGTAAAGATCCCCCGGTAAAGCAAGTTGTACGAACGGGTGCGCGGCGCAATGCTGGCCAGCGCTATGTGGCGTTGCCTGAACGGCTCTTTCCGGAAGCCGTGATTCTGATAAAGTACACCGCCGCCGATGAACAGGCCATCGTCAGGGTTGAAATTTCCGTACAGGAGCGGCGCGAGACGGTCGTACCGAAACGCCATCCGATCGTAGCGATTCACAGTCGGGTCGTCTTCCCTGCGGTCCTGAACCTCGCCTGACGTTTGCAGGAACGATGAGCCAGGCGTATCATAGAATATGGTATGTCTGCCGGGTGCGCGCACCGACGATACATCGCGCAAGGTATCCTGATCATCACCGCCTATGACGCGAATCCGTATGCTGGACTGTGCCTCTCCTGTTATGTTAAACCGATCAAGTCCACCTCGTCCATAAAGCCTGATCTCACGGGTTTCGGCAGGCCTGAAGGTGCGGTGATACAGGTGTCGACTTCGCTCACCTTCCTTACTCGCCTTATACATGTCAACAACGACGTTGCCATCCGATTGTCGGACTACATCGAACACTTCATGCTTGTCTGAACCAACCACATCCACGTCGCGCGCCAAAAAACGATAAAGTTCCAGGGCCGCTTCCATGAGGTCATCGCGGCGCGATTTGAGGTCGCGTATGATCTCCTTCCCATGTAACGCATAAATCTCGGGCGGCCAGAGGTGAATGGCACTAACGATGACACTATCGGTCAATCCTTGTTGTATTTCACGTACCGCTTCGATCCAGTCGTCCTGGTCGAGGCCGGTAAGGAAACTGCGGTCAAAATAGCGGGCGTTATAAGCTAGTCCCGGCGCCCAGTCGATATCTTCGT
>DASVCT010000204.1:0-82039 GCA_036381475.1 Cyclobacteriaceae bacterium | reverse complement strand
ATTTCCGGCGATGGAAGCCGAAACCATCGATGACAACAAGGTCATGCTACCCAACGACGTCTCGGGCAAGTACACGCTTCTTGGCCTGGCGTATTCGAAGAAATCCGAAGACGAACTCAATTCGTGGTTTCAGCCTGTATTTGAAAAGTTCATCCAGAAGAATAAAGGCCTATTCGAAGCCTTCGGCTATGATGTGAATGTATACTTCGTTCCTATGTTTACCGGCGTCAATGCTGCGGCCACCGGCACGGCAAAGAGGAAGGCAGCGAAAAACATAGATCCCAATCTGCTGCCCTACATCCTCTTTTACAAGGGTGAGCTAAAGCCTTACAAAGAGCAGCTCGACTTCGAAAAGAAGGACATACCCTATTTTTTTGTCCTTGATGACGCCGGAAAAATCGTATACGCCACATCCGGCAAATTCACCACGAAAAAAATGGACGAAATCGAAAGCGTCCTTGAGTAAGGAATCCGCCCGCACAAGTAAGAGGTAGTCTGATCCTGGCCGCACACCGCGCAGCGGCTCAGTTTAGGGAGGTAGAGGGCGGTTCGATAACCAAGATCGGTGTAATCGGTTGCACAAAAACGTCCGGTTTTGGCACGCTGTGGCGCTCTCTCTCATCATGCGCTAAACATACTCAGCCCAACAATATATTGTTTGAACTCTGATTTGGAAATTATGCACAAAGTCCTTGTGAATTCCTCATAAAGGTAATATTATGCAATCGATTGCGCATGTCAGGTCATTTTCACCTGATAGCTAACCCCCTGCATAATGCCGGTTGCCGTGCCGATATTGCTCACCCTGCTTAGCCTGCTGCCGTGTCCGGCAGGACAGTCCGGCGACCGGCAAATTCCAGCGTTCCCTGGCGCCGAAGGGTTCGGCATGTACACAACAGGTGGCCGTGGCGGCAGGACGATCATCGTCACAAACCTCAACGACGACGGACCCGGCAGCCTCCGCGAAGCCGTCCAGGCAGGGGGCACCCGCACGATCGTATTCGAAGTAGCCGGCACCATCGCACTCGCCAGGCCCTTGATCATTCGGGAGGGCAACGTGACAATCGCCGGTCAATCCGCGCCTGGCGACGGTATATGCCTCAGCAATCAACCCTTCATCATCGACGCGGACAACGTCATTGTGCGATTCCTGCGATTCCGCCTGGGCGACAAAAGCGGACATGAAGGCGATGCCATCACAGGTACGCGTCACCGCGACATCATCATCGATCATTGCTCGATGAGCTGGGCAACGGATGAATGCGCAAGCTTCTACGACAACATCAATTTCACACTGCAATGGTCGATCATCAGCGAAAGCCTGAACCACTCCATCCATGAAAAGGGCGACCATGGGTATGGCGGTATCTGGGGTGGCATGGGAGCGTCATTTCATCACAATCTCCTCGCGCATCACAACAGCAGGCTGCCGCGATTCTGCGGCGCGCGCTACCACGGCCACCCTGAAAAAGAAATCGTTGACTTCAGGAACAATGTCATCTACAACTGGATGAACAACAGTTCATACGCAGGCGAGCGGGGCCACCATAACATCGTCGGCAACTATTACAAGCCCGGGCCTGCCACAACGGAAGACACGCACAGCCGTATCGTAGAACCCTACCAGCCCTACGGAAAATTCTTTATCGCCGACAACGTCATGGATCAATCGCCGGATGTGACGCATGACAACTGGAAAGGCGTCGCATGCGATTCACCCGATTCTGTAAAGGCTTCGGCCCCCTTCACTGTCGCACCTGTGAAGACACTCGAAGCCTCAGTCTCCTTCAGAAGGGTACTGGATCACGCCGGGGCGAGCATTCGAAGAGATGCGGTAGACCGGCGCATTGTGGAAGAGGTACGCATGGGGACTGCCCATTTCGGGCGTAATCACAAAGGCATTATCGATTCGCAGGATGACGTGGGCGGATGGCCTCACCTCGAAGCAGGCAAGGCGCCCCCCGACAGCGACCGGGATGGCCTTCCTGACGAATGGGAAAACCGGAGGAACCTACGGTCTGACTATGCAGATGATGCAAAATGCCCTGCATCCGCCGGAGGGTATACGAACCTGGAAGTCTATCTCAATGATCTCGCCGAGACGGTATGGAAGTGAAACTCCCCCATCGTACAACGCCGGTTGTGGCGCCCGGTCCCGCTGCACGCGACTGGAGTCCCGAGCAGATCTGGGATGAGTTCCGTAAGGGGAGTGAATTGGCATTCACCGCACTCTATAAGAGGTATGTCACCGATCTCTATCACTACGGGGAAAGGCTTACGGACGACAAGCAGTTGATCGAAGACAGCATTCACGATCTTTTTGTTGAGCTATGGCGACAACGCGCCAGCTATAAACCGGTTCTTCGCCTGAAGTTCTACCTGCTGAAAAGCTTCCGTAACCGGCTCATGAAAAACCTTCGCAAGAGCAGATGGACTACCCAAAAGAACGCGGGTGACCAGTACGACATCGAACTGCTGTTAGCCCCCGGCCATCTCAATGCCGAACCGGACGCCTTACCGGACGAACTACCACACCTTCGCAAACGCATCGATGGCCTTTCGCCGCGTGAAAAGCAGGCCATCGTTCTCCGCTTCTACGATGGCCTGACGTACGATGAAATCGCATCGCTGATGACCATCTCGACCCGATCCGTTTACAAGCTTATGTACCGCGCCCTGGCATCTCTGAAAAGGGCTCTGGCCATGTAAGGGGCTTCCCCAAGTCAATTCAAAAAAAAATTCCCGGTCCATGGGATAAAAAGGGGTCGACGCGGCCCTTACTGTTACCAAACCAATTAATGTGTTCATTTCATGAGGCGTTACGAGAAATTTACCGTTGCCGATTTTATAGAGGACGATTTTTTCCTTTCGTGGGTCAAGCAGCCGACCCCCGAGTCCGATCAGTTTTGGGAACAATGGATGATCCTTCACCCTGACAGGAAATCCCTGGTCCTCGAAGCCCGACAGCTCGTTCAGTCGGTGGATTTCAGGAAAACCAATACCGAGAACATCCCTGCAGAAGCCATACTGAATCGGATCCGGAACTCGATCCGCCAGGAAACAGCGGACCACCGAACGACATCCGTTCCCTCATCGATCGCCTGGCGAAGGTTCGTGGTAGCCGCAACGGTCCTTATCGCTGTCGTTTCCGGTGTTGCCATATATGTTACCCGATTGCCCGGTGTCGTCGCCATTCACACCGCCTTCAACGAACGAAAACGACTGACACTACCCGATCGATCCGTGGTGACGCTAAACGCTCATTCAACACTTCGCTATGCATCTGGATGGAAAGCGGATGAAAATCGGGAAGTGTGGCTGCAGGGCGAGGCATTTTTTGAGGTAACGAAATCACCGACATCGCAGAAGTTTCTGGTCCACACCGAGAACGTCAACGTAGAAGTGCTCGGTACCACCTTCAATGTTTTGAACAGGAGGGGCAAGACGCAAGTCGTGCTCAACACGGGCCGTGTGCGGTTAACCAGTGACGAGGCAAAGGAAAAGACCATCACCATGAAGCCCGGACAACTTGCCGAGCTATCAAAAGGTCAGGACGTATTCATCACCCGGCAGGTAAATCCTACACTGTACACGTCCTGGACTTCCAATCAACTCATGTTTCAACAGTCGACTTTGAAGGACATTATGCAGATCCTGGAAGACAACTACGGATACCCAGTGGAGAATCACGCCAGTGAGATCGAAGACACGACGTTTACCGGCACAATCCCGACCGTAGACCTCGATACGGTACTGTATGTCCTTTCCGAGGCCTATGGGGCAGACTTCAAGAAAATTGATGGAGCAATCGTTATCTCCGCCCGCGAGCGGAGGTGAGCATGCAATATGATAACCCAACTCAATATTAAAACCCAACCCTTATGAAAAGGTTACTACAATGGTTAAGCCCGTCGCTGTCCATACTCCTGCTGTGTTCTATGCAGGTGCCTGCTATTGCCCAGGAATGGGCCGACGCTAACATGTATGTGATGGAGGGCGCCGCTTCAGAGCGTGTTTCACAAAAGCCGCTGAAGCGCATGCTCAAGGAACTGGAGGCAAAATTCGATGTGCGCTTCGGGTATCTTGATCATGTCGTCGCAAACAAATCAGTGCCCGCAAATCTGGATGCACCAACCGTAGAGGAGGCCCTCGACGTCCTCCTCAGTCCCCTGAACCTCGTGTATCGAAAACTCGGAGATCGCTTTTATCTCATTGAGCCAGGGGTGTCGGGCAAATTGAAAGCATCCGCTGCACCGGATCACGGTGATGTGGGCAGTGGCGATCCGAACGCTTCGATTGGCGGTCTGAATTTGATAATCCCCCCGCCGGGGCAGCAAAACGCCCGCACAGTTCCTGCGTTCGGGGTCTCGGGTCGGATCACAGACAGCGCCGACGGTAATCCTATCCCCGGCGTCAACGTGCTTGTCAAGGGTACGACAACCGGAACAACGTCCGACAGCGATGGTAAGTACACCTTAACTGCACCGGATGGAAATGCCGTACTCATCTTTTCCTTCATAGGGTACACCACCCAGGAAGTCCCAATCAATTCGCGTTCGGTTATCGACATTACACTGATACAGGATGCGCAGCAATTGTCCGAAGTGGTAGTAGTGGGGTACGGTACGGTTGAGAAGAAAGACCTCACCGGTTCTGTTGCGGTCATCGATAATGAAAAGCTGGTTCAGCGCGGTGCCTTAAGTCCGCTGGAGGCCATGCAGGGACAGGTTGCAGGTGTTGACATTTCAAATGCATCGGGGCGCGCGGGCTCAGGCTTCAACATTCAAATAAGAGGTCAGCAATCCATCGAAGGTGGTCGTCCGCTCTATGTCGTTGATGGAGTAATTACCGACGGCATAGAGTTTCTGAATCCGCAGGACATCGAACGCATCGACATCCTCAAGGATGCATCCTCTACAGCAATCTACGGATCACGTGGCGCCTACGGTGTCGTGCTCGTAACTACGAAGCAGGGGTCCAGTGTGCGCGAACGCGCTGTGATCTCCTATGACGGTTACTACGGCGTGCGAAAAGTAGCCCGGCTTCCTGAATTCATGGACGGCGACACCTGGATGAACTGGCGTGAGGACGCATACATAAGCGAGGCCATCACCCGTGGCAATCCAGTCCCAAGCGACCCGGGCTTCAACACGGACAGCAATGAGATGCAACGACGCCTGGATGAGAATGATTTCACCGATTGGCCTGCATTGGTAACGCGGGACGGGCGTCAGGCCAATCACTGGATATCGCTTTCGGGAACGAGCGACAACAAAATGGGCTACACGTTTGGTGTCGGGTACCAGGAAGAGGAAGGCAATGTGATCCGGGAAAAATACAAGCGATACAATTTCAAGACGAGTATCAACCACACCATTAACGATAAATGGTCGGGAGGTATCAACCTGAACCTTGCCCTTATCAATCTCGAGGAAGGCGCTCCCAACGCCATGGTAAATGCGTTCCGGATGAATCCGATCATGAGTCCATACAATACGGATGACGGCGAGATTATCATCCAACCGGGGAAGGACCTGATTGACGGCACGACATCGCAGTATCACATCAATTTTACGAGTTCCGTTAACCCGCTGGTCGATATGGCCAACGCCAACCAGGAAACAAAAACGTTCAACGCGATAGGTAATGTCTATCTGCAATATGCGCCAGTATCCTGGCTGGCACTCAAATCGACTTTCGCGCCGCGCTACCGGTTCCGGCGTGAAGGCGTGTTTCTCGGTACGAATTCGGAAGGAAGAGTAGGAGGGCAGCCCCGGGGTGAAATGATGGATACGGAAGATTTTTCCTACGTGTGGGATAACCAGGTATCTGTTAACAAACAGGTGAGAGATCACAACTTCAATTTCATGGGACTCTTTTCCATGAATATGTTCCGCAGCGACTTCAGTTTTGTTGCTCAGGATCGGATGGACATGAGCGCGAAGAGCTTTTACAACGTCGGCTCCGGCGGCGACCTGTCCACGCTGCAGGCCAGCGGCGGCTACGTCAAGGAAACAATCCTTTCCTACGCGCTGCGTCTTAACTATTCCTTCAGAGACAAGTACCTGATAACCTTGTCGAATCGGTGGGATGGCGCCTCTGTCCTGGCCGCAGGCAACAAGTGGGCAAGCTTCCCTTCTGCTGCTCTTGGATGGCGCGTGTCCCAGGAACCTTTCCTGACCAACGCGAACTTCCTCGACGAACTGAAAGTTCGCGCGAGCTATGGGTTCACAGGAAATAAGGTTGTAGATCCCTACGCTACCCTGGCAACTGCCAGCACGGGAGTTTTTTATGATTTCGGCGGCGTAAGCGCGAACGGCATACGCACTGATGGCATCGCCAACGCGAACCTGACCTGGGAGCGCACCAGCGAACTGGACTTCGGCCTCGACTTCGCCCTGTTGCACTCCAGGGTGATGGGAACCTTTGATGTCTACAACAAGGTGTCCAAAGACCTGATCATCGAACGGCAATTGCCGTTTGAAACAGGTTATGGGACGGTATTCCAAAACATCGGTGAAGTAACGAACAAGGGCTTTGAAATCAGCCTGACAACTATCAATCTTTCTACCGACGCGCTGACATGGACGACGTCGTTTAACTTTTCCAAGAACAACAATGAAGTCACCGCGCTGTACGAAGACACAAACGAGATCTACAAAGACGCGAAAGACGGATATTCAGGTGACGACCTGATACGGGTCGGTTATCCTTTGAACAGTTACTACAACTGGGTTATCGACGGCGTTTGGCAGGAGGATGAAAGCGATCTGGCAAATGCATACGGCCAGTCGGAAGGCCAGGGCCGCGTTGTCGACTTTGATAACAACGGCATCATCAACGAAGACGACAAACGCATGCTGGGATCGAAACTTCCGGACTGGACCGGGGGATTCACCACCACGCTAACGTACCGGAACTTCGACCTGAGTGCCTCTCTTATCACGCGGCAGGGTGTCTTTGTCTACAGTCCCTTCCATGCCGAATACACGAATCACGAGGACCGGGGAAGAAGCAAGCTGAACATCGACTGGTACATGCAGGAAAACCCGGTGACGCCTACCCGCCATGTCAACTTCTACCCGCAACCCAAAAACGCTGGCATTTATTGGAGGAACTCCAACGTCGGGTATTATCGGGACGCAAGCTTTACGAAGATCAAGAACATTACGCTGGGCTATATGTTCCCGGATGCCATGGTTAGTCGTATCGGCGTGCGGAGCCTGCGGGTCTATGCCAACGTTCTCAATCCCTTTGTATTCACCGACTATGATGGATTCGATCCGGAATGGGCCGATGCCAGCCTGGGAAGAGGCGGAATCAGTTCGGTCACATATCAGTTCGGTGTAAATCTCAAGTTCTAACTCAAAAAAGCGAGAAGAAATGAAAAAGATAATTTCCACGGCACTCACCCTGCTACTGCTGTCGAGTTGCAGCGATTACCTGGATGAAGTCAACAAGACGGATGTGTTGGCGGATGAATTATATGCTACCGAGTCCGGATTCAACAACCTGGTCAATGCGACGTACTCCACACTGCGCGATGTGTACAGCGCACCATGGATGTTTATGTCCGGTACCGACATGTACGTAGATGGTCGAAACGCAGGCCCTATTGGGCTCACCACATACAAGACGCTCTCGGCAAGTGAAGCTGAAGTTGCGGACTTCTATCGAAGGTGTTACGATGCAATACAACTCTGCAATGTAGGAGTCTACTACAGCGACAAAACAGAGCCGGTGAGCACGGTACCGGCCCGTACCGGTGAGATGAAATTCCTCCGGGCGTACTATTATTTTCTGCTGGTACAATCCTTTGGAGGCGTTCCGCTTGTCACGGATGCCATTACAACGCCGCAGACTGAATTCCAGCGTGCAACCGCCGAGGAGGTGTACGCATTCATCCTCAGTGAACTCAACGAGGCGCTGGGGCTGGTCGAGGAGTCACCGGAATTCGGACATGTCTCCAAACGTGCCGTCCGTCACTATCTGGCCAAGGTCCACTTAACGCGCGGCTATGAACCCTTTACCAGCGGGGATGACTTTACAAAGGCAGCCCAATACGCGGATGAAGCCATCAATGGCTATGACCTGAAGACGGTTTCCTTCCATGATCTGTTCTGGCCTGGCAACGAAGAGAATCCTGAAATTCTCTTCTCGATTCAGTACGACGCCGCCTCGCTGGATCTCGACAAGAACATTCCCGGAAGCATACAGGGCTCGTATTTCGGTCCATATCACGGCGGCGAAGGGTTGAAGAACGGATATCCCTGGCGCTCGTACAATCTCATTCCTTCGGCATACGTGCACGACCTGTTCAATGAAAACGACCTGCGCTGGCAAGGCTCGTTCATGACGGTCATTTATGAGCGGTACTACGACTTCTACGATGTCGCCGATAAGTCATCACTGAAGATACTGCGCTATTTTCCACACGCCTGGGAAGTTGCCGACACGGCTGCATGGCGCGCCGCCGACCCGGCCAATCGGGCGGACACCGACATCATCCCGTATGAAGTGATCTCGGCACCGGGCGAACCGGTGGTCAACCGCTGGGAGCAGCCTATTCAGTATTTCGATAACACGCTGCCGGACGTCCGCAAGTTTGACGACCCGCGACCCGGCGTTTTCGGGCAAGGCACGAGCGCCCGCGACATTTTCCTGGCACGCCTCGCGGAAACGTATCTTATCGCCGCCGAAGCGTACTTCCAATCCGGCAACGCCCAACTGGCCATGGACAGGCTGAATGCGGTCAAAGCCAGGGCGGAAGCCACACCGGGAACGCTTGTGCTTACAACCCCTGACCAGGTAACGCTGGATGAGATTCTCGATGAGCGCGGCCGTGAGTTGATCGGAGAATTCCACCGCTGGTTCGATCTGAAGCGAACCGGTACGCTGATCGATCGGGTCATGAAATACAACAAGGATGTACGCAACATACCCGATCCTTTCAAGGGCGTGGACGGACAGAATAAAATCCTCCGGCCCATCCCTCAGGAAGCGCTCAATCTCAACGCAAACAAGGACTTTCCGCAGAACCCTGGTTACTGATAACTGAATCGATCAGATCCCTCTCCATAGCCTCCGGCAACCACCGGGGGCTATGTTGTTTTGGGCGGTCACATGATCGGATTACACCCAAATGGCCAATGACCCTTCCACCCCATATTGGTTTCACAAACCGGACAAGCAAGGACGGCAATCATCAATTGAGCTGGACGGCTTGCTCGATATCTTTGAGCAAATCCTTTTCCGACGGGATATTCTTCTGCGCGGCGGGCTGGGCTACCGTAATACGCAGGGCACGCAGTCCTATGGCGCCCGGTAGCTCTTCCAATTCGAGGTCTTCGATCTCACCTGTGATTAGCTTCTTGCTGCGGAGGTGGCTGAAATATTCCTTGTATTCCTGCGCCATCCTGGGTTGGCTGTAGACAATGGCGATCTTCCCGGGCTGCGTAAGCCGCTGCATGTCGTCCTTTTCGTCTTTGATCCGGGCCTTGTCAATCCGCTTCTTGATTATCTCATAACGGATGTCATATGCGCCATCAACATCAAATCGTCTTTCATCCGGCCGGAAGCGGATGGTCACCGGCTGGTCGTGAATCAGAATAAGCTGTGTGATATCCAGTGGAGTTTTCAAATCGCGTCGGATCAATGCCATTTGCTGTTCCACCGAACACATAAGGATAAGTTGCCACAGCCTGAAATTCCGAAGATAGAATTCGTTGAACTTCCTGTCCTGGACGAGCGAGTCGCCAAGGTAAAGCGTGAACTCGACCCCGTCTGTCTTGTATTTTTCGAAATAGTGAGGGAACATCCGCTGCGCGCTGTCCTCGGCCTGGTCGATGATGCCTGCGACAAATGAATTGATCCGGTTGAGGCTGTCTTCGAATGCTCCCCGGCGCTTGTAAACGACGCCAAACTTCGGATCCAGCACGGACTTGTATTCCTCTATCCATTTGCCCAGCGTTTCATCTTCAGCAAAATGATCCAACACCGGGTGAATTTCACCCTTCAGAAATTCAAGTATCCTGATCTCGTCGCCTGAGGACAAATTCCCTTTAGTAAGGGCAAGGTGTTTCTCCGACCGGAAGATCAGTTCATCCAACAATGGAAGACTTACTTTTCCTGCGAGGCGTCCAAGCACCCTGGCGGCCATCCGAAGGTTCTCCTGCAGGTCAAGCTGAATCGCGGCGTTCCTTTCGCGGGACGAATTGCGGATGTCAATCATTCCGAAGAAAGGATAAACGTTGCGGAATACAATCTCCTCGAGGCGTGCAGTGGGATCAGTCCGGCGTTGATTCATGAGCCGCAATCCTGCTTCAAAAAAGCGCCATTGTACTGCCGGGTGGATTGCCGTACACTCTTCCTGGATCAGGGCGCGAACATCGGTTTCCATATCGGCTTTTGCGCGCTTGACCGCGACGGTGAACATCGGCAATGCGTTCTCCAGTTTGGTGGCGCTTGCCGCGGTAAGTGTTTCGGGACGCGGCGAAGCAAGTTCGAGCAACCCGATAGTCTCGTCACCATCTACAAGAGGAGAAAGCATAATGCTTCGGACGCCTTCGACCAGGAGGATGTCCTCAACCCTCGACCGCATGGGATATGCAGCCACATCGTCAATCGCTATGGTGCGTTTCTCTATCCAGGCTCGCTCATAAACAGAACCGGCGTAGTCGCATCCGCTAGGCGTATGACCTGCAACGCTCTTCCAGCAATCACTTGAGCTGGTATTGAGGATCAGGTTGTTATTCGGATCGAAATATGCAAGCCCCACTCTCAGATCGAGCTGCCCCATAATCACCCGCAGTTTCTGCTGAATGGATTTGAAAATCTCCGGGTTGCCAATCGAATCCTTCGCAATGAGTTCGTATTTGATGGACGACAGCATTTCCTCCTGCGTGACGTCCGTCAGGCGCATGATCAGAAAACCGTGAAACTCGTAATTATCGGGGCGTATGTACTGAAGAAGGAGATCCAGGTCGTAAATCTTTTCCGTAAGGAATTTGAGGACATGAGGGTCGATGGGCTCCGGCTCCTTTTTGGCCACGATATCGCAGAACCGGTTGTCGACCTGGATCTTGTATACCTTTTCAAGTCCGGACTTCCGGTCGGTGAGGGTGATCAGCATGGGGCGGTCGAAGTCGAGGTCCGCCTTGTAAAACCTTTTCAGGATCTGCAGACTCGCCTGGAGGGTAGCGGCGACGGCATACCGTCCGCTGGGAACGTTGATGCAAACATCCTTGTCAAAGTCTCGTCCGTCCAGGAGTTCGCGGAAAGCAGGTGTACTGTGGAACGCGGTCCGGGCAAAAGGCACCACCGCTGCAGCCAGGTCGGTATGGCCCTGTGAATAAGGGAACACCGCGCCCAGCATAAAGTCAACCAGGTCCTCGTATCCGCTGGGGATCCCACCTTCGAGGGGTTGCTTCAGGGGAGAGTTTGAGATCCGCTCCAGAAGCTGGGTTGCCCATTCCGATTTTGGCCCTTTGCCAAGCTTTTCCTCCCAGAATTCAGTGAGGCGCTTAAGGCTAAAAACCGACCGGTAGGGAACCTTTTCGAATTGGGTATAATCATCCATAGGCTTGCATCAACGCTTGTGCATTCGAAACGTGAAAACCGCGTCGCGGGTTCTCCCATGGAGACGCAAGAGTGGCATTTTTAGTGCAATCACATCCAAAAAGTAATGATCTCCATCGTTCCCTGCTGGGCTTCCAACGGAATCAGTTCCGATTGTGTCTAACGTGTTGTAGCGATCATTAGTCATGAGGCGTTTATTGTTGGCGTCCGGCGTACTATTCTTTGTTGCGTCGTGCGAAATGGGACCGGAAAAGCATGATCTGCTGCTGATAACCCAACAGTTCGATTTCTCGGAAAGCGACTACGGGTGGTCGGGCGATTTCGCAGATTATCCCGTAGGGGACTCCATCAAATATGGGCTCTATTTCGGGTATGACCCCCTGCCCCCCAACCTCGGTAGCACCAAGGCCCTGAAAATATCCGGCACGAACTATAGCGACGATCTTTTTATGTTCGTGAAGAAGAAGATTGGGAACCTCAAGCCGTCAACGGCCTATGAGGTAGCATTCCAGGTGAAATTTGCGACAAACGCGACAAAAGACCAGGTGGGAATAGGCGGGTCGCCGGGAGAAAGCGTTTATCTCAAAGCCGGCGCGACCCCGGAGGAGCCCGTAAAGGTGCCCGTGAACGGGTATTATCAAATGAACATCGACAAGGGCAATCAGCTCAGCGGAGGCCAGCAAATGGCCCTTATCGGCAATGTCGCCAGCCAGGCGCCTGGGTATGAATACAGCGTTGTCGAACGCAACAACGGGACTTCAATAACAGCGACCACAAACGCCAACGGCGAGTTGTGGCTTGTGGTGGGAACCGATTCCGGATTTGAAGGAACTACGACGCTCTATTACACGAGCATTACCGTTTTGCTGACGCTCGCTGATTAGGAGTTGAAATCAATTCAAATTCAACTCCGCCTTAAAGGCCATGAGATGGTTCCACAACGCCTGGTCCCAGGTGGTGTCGGCATCCCATTTTGTTCCAAGGAATACGTTACCCGATTCAATATGCTTAAAGTAGAATTTGAATACCTGCTCTTCTGCCGGTAGATTTTTTGGGACCTGCTCGGTACCATCAAAGGTAACGGATGTATACTCACTCGCGCCCGTGCTGTTATCATACCCGAGCAGTTCGCGGGCGATTGATGCCCGCGCATGGATAAAACGCAGAACATAGAGAAATCCTTTGGAGCGCAGCTCACGCTCAGACAATCCAGGTTCTGTAAGCTGATATTTGAATGGATAGGTGGAAAAGAGTTCGGCAAGGCGCGCATCGAGAATTTCATCACCGAACTTCGGCACAGCCAACGGATCCACCTTCAGGTCGATGGCAAAAAACTCGGAACGTCTCCCGGCAATCGGATTGATCATCAGGTTGGTTTCCGGATGACTATTAATAAGAAAATTTTGCCTTACCAAACTGTTGGCAGCCGTTCGGTAAACCTCCTTCAGCAGTTGATCAAGATCGGTATGCTGGACCCTCCAGGCGGACTGACCCTCGTCTATGAAAGATGGCTTTGCATTGAAAACCGTGAACAGCAAACGGTAGCCGCCTTCATCCTTGCGAAAAAAAGCCAGGTGCGCCACATTCCTCCTCACAAGGTAAAGCGCAAGTGCTCTTGCTGCATCCGTGCCGGCGAGCGGCAAGTCCATGTCGAACCATCCGATCGCATCGATGCCTGTTTCAGCAAAAGATTGTTGAACACTTTGAATCTCCTTTGCTGTGAAACCCGGCGTGTAGATAACGACAGTGCGTGACGCAAGTAACTTTTCAGGAGGTGCTCCGTTGGGCTCGAGTTTCGAAATTAACTCTTCTTCGGTCTGAAACACTTGAGCGGAAATTTCAGCCACGGGAAATGCCAGCATAAAGATTATGAGGAGTCTTCTCACATCAAATGGAATCAAAAGAAAGAAACGATGCCGGCCCGCCGCTATTTCGTCTCGCCGGAAAAAATCAACCATCGCCAAAATTTACGCAAACATTCTGAATGCCGGAAAAACCACCAAAACCTTACCCTTAGGTGTATTTTTTGTACTTTACCTGACATTCCAGGTCCTTAACGGACATTAACGACCTCTTATTTATCATGAAGCGATTCAATACCCTGCTTCTCCTTGCCGTGTGCTGCTCGGCGCAGGCACAGGTAAGCCCGGCACTACAGTCCAGGATCGACAAGATGGCTGTGGAGATGGAACCTAAGATCATCGAATGGAGAAGGCATTTCCATCAATACCCGGAACTCTCCAACCGCGAGTTCAAGACCGCTGAAATGGTGGCCGAACATCTGAAAGTATTGGGTATTGAAGTCCAGACCGGCGTAGCGCACACAGGGGTAGTCGGTTTGCTAAAGGGGGCGAAGCCCGGACCGGTAATCGCTCTGCGAGCCGACATGGACGCGTTGCCAGTCACCGAAAGGAACAATCTTCCCTTTAGGTCGACCGTCACTGCCGCGTACGCCGGTATGGAAACCGGCGTGATGCATGCGTGCGGCCATGACTCCCATGTCGCCATCATGATGGGAGTCGCTGAGATTCTGTCGCGCAACAAAAATCAGCTTAGGGGGACCGTGAAGTTCATCTTTCAGCCGGCCGAAGAAGGTCCGCCCCCCGGCGAAGAAGGGGGCGCAGAACTTATGGTAAAGGAAGGCGTTCTTGAAAATCCAAAGGTCGATGTCATTTTCGGCTTGCACATTCAATCGATCAGCAAGCTGGGTACGATCAGCTATAAGGAGGGTGGACTGATGGCGGCCTCGGACTGGTTTACTATAAAAGTAAAAGGGCGGCAAGCTCACGGTGCAGCACCCTGGATGAGCGTCGACCCGATAGTAGTTTCCGCACAAATCATCAATGCGCTGCAGACGATAGTGAGCCGGCAAATGGACCTGACCCAGGAACCGGTGGTGGTAACTGTGGCACGCATTAACGCCGGAATCCGGGAAAACATTATTCCGGAAGAGGCGGTAATGTCGGGTACCATACGAACGCTGGACAAAGAGATGCAGCAAAGCGTTCACGAAAAAATACGTCGCATCGCCACTGGCATTGCCGAGACCGCAGGGGCCCAGGTGGAGATCACCTTTGACGGCAAGACGCCGGTTACATACAATGACCCCAAGCTAACCGAGCTGGTGTTGCCAGCGTTGGAACGTGCCGTCGGAAAGGACCGTGTCGTGCAAATTCACCCGGTTACAGGCGCTGAGGACTTTGCATTCTTTCAGGAAAAAGTGCCGGGTTTTTTCTTTTTCGTCGGTGCGCGGCCGCCTGACCTCGACCCGGCAAAGGGGCCCTCACATCATACGCCCGATTTCATGATAGACGAGTCGGCCATGCTTACGGGCCTTAAGGCAATGCTTAACGTCACGCTCCACTACATGTTCACCGCGGGCAAGTAGCCTTCTTTCACGCTCCGCCCCAGGCAAAGAACGAGACCAGCATGGCTGCCAGAAAGAGGATCACCCAAACGTACAGCAACCGTTTCAGGCGCCGCAATGATCGCTCAGACGATTGCCTGTTTTCCATAGGTGTAGGGCCAGGGGAGTGGTAAACCTGCGACATCGTACTGTGTTCTACTGACGTAATTTCAAACGTAAAAGTTGGTCGCAGGGCTGACCTTCCGAAGAAAATACCGCAATTTTGGCTAGATATTTTCACCATTTTTTGCCGTCCGGGCCATTTCCGGCAGGAGATTTCCTCCGAAAAAAAACATGTTAACACATGGAAACTAAAATCCGAAACATTTCGTAATAAATGGTGACTTGCGGCGCCGGCCGGAATCAAATTGCAGCAGGCAACGCACAGGCTGACAAAATTTCTGCCTCGATTAGTTGCCCGGTTTTTGCATCACCTGTGATGTCATACATATTATTCATTCAAACTATATAAGTGATATGAAACGATTCGGTTCACTGCTTTTGGCTGCCGTATTGGGCAGCGCTATCACGATCGGAACCTATGAAATCCTGGACAAGGGCGAGCGGGTGGTTCGTCTGGATTATTCCAGCGGCGTGCCAGCTTCCCAGGTGGCATATCACGTCAACGAGGCCGGGGAGATCGTTCCCCTCGACTTTACCGAGACAGCAGAGAAGGTCACAGGGGCCGTGGTCCACATTCGATCAACCCGAAGCGGGGCGAACACCCCCCGGGACACGCAATACTTTAATCCGTTCCGCGATTTCTTTGGCCCTGATTGGGGGCCTCCAATGAATCAAGGGCCCCTTCAAAGTACGGGATCCGGAGTGATTATCAACTCGAACGGATATATCGTAACGAACAACCACGTCGTGCAGGACGCCGAAATACTGGAAGTGACCCTTCAGGACAACCGCACCTTCAAGGCAGAGGTCGTGGGTACTGACCCTGACACGGATATCGCGGTGATAAAAATCGATGCGAAAGACCTTCCTTACCTGGCATTCGTCGACTCCGACAAGGCCAAGGTGGGGCAATGGGTGCTCGCGGTTGGTAACCCCTTTAATCTGAATTCAACGGTGACAGCGGGTATTGTCAGCGCCAAGGGAAGGAACATTCACGTCATCAACAGCTCCAGCGAAGCGGGTAACACGGCTATCGAGTCTTTCATTCAAACGGACGCAGCCATCAATCCCGGAAACAGTGGTGGGGCGCTGGTTGATCTTTCCGGTGGGTTGCTCGGAATTAACACCGCCATTGCCAGTCCTACCGGAGCATACTCCGGCTACGGATTTGCCGTGCCGTCGAACATCGTCAGTAAAATAGTTGAAGACCTTCTGAACTATGGCGTCGTGCAACGGGGTTGGTTAGGTGTAACCATTGCGAGCGTGAACAGCGATCTGGCCAAGGAACATGACCTCAAGGTTTTCGAGGGCGCTTACATCCAGAGCCTTGCTGAAAACAGCGCTGCCGGGGATGCCGGAATCAAGGCAGGCGATGTGGTGGTCAAAATCGATGACGTGAAAATACCCGGCAACTCGGCCTTGATCGAAACGATCGGACGCCACCGTCCGGGTGACAAGATCAAGGTAACCGTCAACCGTGACGGCAAGGAGCTCGACTTCGATGTCACGCTCAAAAACCGCAAGGGCGAGATCACTGCCGTGAAGCGTGAAGAACGCAAAGGCTTAGCGGCATTGGGCATAACGGTGGAACCGGCCGAGCCGGGTGTGTTAAAGAAGCTCGATCTCAAGAACGGCGTGCGTGTCACCAGCAAAGGCACGGGCAAGGTCGCGCGCTACACCGATATCCGTGACGGCTTCATCATCACGAAGGTGAATGACACGCCGGTGAATTCCCCGGAAGAACTCAACAAGGCATTGGAAAAAATCAAAGAAGGTGAAATTGTGACGCTCTCGGGAACCTACGAAGACTTCCCGAGGGAATTTCTGTATTCATTCCGTAAGTAATTAATAACCCTTGATCCGTATGAGCAGGAGACTTTTTAAGAAAGGCGAACGCGTGAGGAGCAAAATCGATGGAAGGGTAATGGAAGTACTCCGGTACATCCGAAATAAGACGGTAGAGGTTATGTGGTTTGACCTGGAAAAGAAAGAGGTCAGGAAAAACAGAGTCCCGGAAGACATGCTCTCCCGGGCAGCATAAACTCGAAAAAGAGACCAGGACAATGATCCTGGTCTTTTTGTCTTGAGTAACCCTGGGCACCGTTAGGTAAGCCCGTAAAGAAACATTGTGCTACCTTTGCGGGTAGTTAGAACAGAAAGCCATCAAGAAGTTCGATATCCCAGTTTACTACCGGTCAACCATCACCGGCCGGATTAAGGAGATCAGACGGCTGCGCGATCCCCGGAAGCAGGATTTCAGTCCCAGCTGCCAGGATTTTGGACCGGTGTCGTTTTATCTCGCCCGCCACTTCGGCTTTTGTTACGGCGTGGAAAACGCTATCGAAATCAGCTACCGGGCACTCGACGAAAATCCCGGCCGTCGTGTCTTCCTCCTCAGTCAGATGATCCATAATCCGGAGGTGAACAACGACCTGCGCAATCGCGGCGTCAGATTCATCATGGATACCGACGGCACCCAGTTCATCCCCTGGGAAGAGATCCTTCCTGACGATATCGTCATCATACCAGCCTTCGGAACGACGCTGGAAATTGAAGAGCAGCTAAATCGGCGCGGTGTACAAGTCGCGCAATACAACACCACGTGCCCCTTCGTTGAAAAGGTGTGGAACCGGTCAGAAAAACTCGCCGACTCCGGATACACAATTATCATACATGGAAGGCCCCGGCACGAAGAGACGCGCGCGACGTTTTCACACAGTGTCAGTCACGGACACTCAATCATCGTTCGCGACCTTGCCGAAGCGCAGCGGCTTGGCGAATACATCACGGGTGAACGGCCGTATGCGGAATTTTATAGCGAATTTGCAAATCGCTATTCCGAAGGCTTTCAACCGGAAAAACATCTGCAAAGCGTTGGGGTCGTCAACCAAACGACAATGCTCGCGACAGAAACCCAGGAAATTGCCGCATACTTTCGCGAACTCATGATCAAAGTTTATGGCTCTGAAAATCTTCGCCAGCACTTTGCAGACACCCGCGACACGCTCTGTTATGCCACCAACGACAACCAGGAGGCGACTTACAGGCTCTTGGAAGCACCTGCTGATCTTGCGATCGTAGTCGGCGGATACAACAGTTCAAATACTTCCCATATCGTCGAACTTTGTGAACGCGCGTTCGATACCTATTTCATCGAATCCGAGCGGGAAATCGCCTCGTCCACATTGATCCATCATTTCAACATCCACACTAAGGAACGCCAGGTCTCCTCCGGGTTTCTTCCCAGAAAGGATAAAGTCCGCATCGTGCTCACGAGCGGGGCTTCATGTCCCGACACGCTCGTGGACCGGGTGATTCTGAAGATCCTTTCGTTCTATCCGGAAGCCGCATCGCCGGCTGAAGTCATGCAGGAGCTCGAGGCAACCGGAGACGCGCAGTCGCGCTAAGGTGTTACCCAGCTGTTGTCGCTCGCACTCTTGCGAATGGCATCGATGACTTTCATATTCCAGACAGCGTCATCGAGGCTTGTAGGCACCGCGGTGTTTTCTAGTACAGCACGCGCAAACGCGTCAGCCTCTATCGTATACTGATCACACAAGTCAAATGTGATCGTGTCCGTGCCCATCCTGTCGTGGAGCCAAAGCCGCGTAGGCTTGTCCGGTGGGGCGTTGAAGGGTATCTCGATTTCGATGCGGCCGGCGTCACCAAAAATATTCACGCGCTGATAGGGGTGCAGTTGAGTGGCGCAGGTAAAGGTCGCGGTACCGTTTTCAAAGTCCAGCATGCCGGAGGTCAGGATGTCCGTGCCGAACGCAGGATCAAATTCAATAGCGCCGAGTACCCTCGTAGGCTCTGCTGCGAAGATGAATCGCGACAGCGAAATGCAGTAACACCCGATGTCCATTAGCCCGCCACCGCCGATATCGGCAACGTTGCGGATGTTGGCCGGATCGGGATTGTTGTAGCAAAAGAAGGAATGAATGGTTTGCAGTTTCCCTATGCTTCCGCTTTCTACAAGTTCCTTTGCCTTGACCCATTGAGGGTGCAGCCGGTACATGAAAGCCTCCATGATCCTGAGGTTGGGATATCTCTGCGCCGCGTCGCGCAACTGCTCCGCTTCGGCAGCATTCATTCCAATGGGCTTTTCGCAAAGCACGTGTTTACCGGCTTCCAATGCCTTCAGCGACCATGGGACGTGCAAATGATTGGGTAGCGGATTGTACACTGCGTCGACGTCCGGATCGCTCAGCAACTCCTCATACGTTCCGTAGGCCTTGGGTATTCCGGCCTTTTGCGCTGCTTCGCGCGCGCGATCGATCGACCGCGATGACAATGCGGTTACAACACCCAGTTTGCTCTGCTGGATGGCCGGAATCACCTTGTTCAGACCAATTTTCGCCGTACTTAAAATTCCCCAGCGCAGTTTCATATGACTCGCGATTTTCGGTGATATCAGCGCCGCTCAATGAACTCTTGCTGCGGCTCATTCTCCTGTAATGACTTTACCTGTTTCTCAAGTGCGCCGATCCTGTCCTCCAGTTGGCGAACCCGCGTTGAAGGATCAGGATTATTAAGGTATTGGCGCTTCAACGCCATAATGCGTCGATACGATTCCTGGATGCGTTCGGCTGGAATCTTTCCCGAGCGTACCAGTTCTTTGATAACACGGTGTACCTTGTCGACCGTGCGCTCCTCGCTCTGATCGATATTGTTGGAAAACGTCATGACATCGATGCCCGCATTGATCGCCAGTGCAATGGCTTGCTCGAGGCCGTAGTGACGTGTGATAGCGTGCATCTGCATGTCGTCAGAAAAGACCACCCCGTTGAAGGCCAGTTTTTTCCGTAGTATGCCATCCACGATTGCTTTTGAAAGCGTACCTGGCAGCCCATCCGGATCGAGCTTTCGGTTCACGATGTGTGCCGACATGATCGCATCCGTAAGGCCACTGTCGATGAGCCTGCGATAGGGTACCAGTTCGCGTTCTTCCCATGTGGCGGTCACATCGGCCATGCCCAGGTGCGTGTCGGCGTCCGAGCTGCCATGACCGGGAAAATGCTTTGGCACCGTAATGACATTCATCCTGCGGTGCTCCCGGATAAAATCGGCGGCGAGTTCGGCCACGCGATTTTCATCCGCGGAAAAGGCCCGGCCATATCGTGCGATGACAGGATTGTCGGGGTTGGACGCGAGGTCCACGCAGGGCGCGAAATTTACGTTCAAACCCAGACCGGCAAGTGTGGCGGCCGTCGTCCGGGCATAGTAGCGCACCGTATCGGAGGTTGCGGCGGCACCCATTTCAGCAGCGGTGACCGATCGCGGAAATCCGTACTTTGGTTTCAGCCTATTCACCTTCCCGCCCTCCTGATCGATGCACATGAACAATGGAATGGGCGCAGCTTTCTGATATTGCCAGATCACGCGGCTAAACGCGTCGAACGAGTTCGTCGGGGGAATGTTCTTCTCAAAGAAGATTATGCCGCCCACTTTCCCCTGGCTGACCTCGGCCATGACCGCATCGTCGACACTCGTTCCCGGCACACCGATGAGTATCATTTGGCCGATCCTGATGTCGAGACTGTCGGCAGCCTGACCCTGGCATACGAACGTCGGGATCATCAACGCTATGACAGCCAAACATTTTCTGATCAATAGCATAGCCTCTTAGTAACGGTCACGGATCAATTCAAGCAAGCGTTCCATCGATTCCCTCACACGACGCGTCGGCACGGAATAGTTTGTATTCATCAGCGAAAAGATCAGCGTCTTTCCCTTTCGGGTTACAATATACCCACTCAGGCAATGCACGTGGCTAAGGGTTCCGGTTTTTCCGAAGACATACGGCTTGTCGGCCACATAGTAATTCTTGAGCGTGCCGGAGACACCACCCGATGCCAGCAAGCTGAAGAGTCTCTGTCGATCGACGGAGTGCAGAAGCTTTTCCCACAACCTGACGACCGACCGCGGCGTAAAGAGGTTGTATCGCGAGAGCCCAGAGCCATCATTCCATAAGGGTTCATCCGGAAGGTCAGCCAGCAGGTTCTCCTTGACATACGATATGGCAATCTCCGGATCCAGCGTATCCCGCAGGACGCCGGCGCATAATAGCAACAACTGCTCAGCGATGAAGTTGTCGCTGTCCTGCATCATCACGCGGTACAGGCTGTCGGCCGGCACACTGTAAAGGGTCTGCCATGCCTCCACCGGTGGATCCCGCAATAATGTTACGTTTCGATGCAGCGTATCCGCCAACAACCGCACTACCATCGAGGCATCGGTAATGAAGGGCTTGGTCCACTTGCGTATCCTGTCATTGCTTCCGGGAGTAAATCGTGCCTCGTTCGAATAGGGTGATCGTATGAGTGTGGATGACTCTGCAGTATCACCGCTCAGCATGATGAACTTTTCAAAATACGACGGTCGTGTTTGCAGCTTTCCGTTCAGGTAGATGGTTTCGAAGGTGTTGCCGTAGATCGGAAAGGGTGACCGCATGGCGGAATAGTAGAAGTCGTAGTCCTCCCACGACCACCCGGGGCCGAAGGGTGGCGTGTTCCAGTTGCGCTCGGTGTAGTAAAGATCATACGGGGATCTGCTGAGAAAAGCGTACACCTTACTGTCGCAGACTGGATTGTATAGCAATGACGGATCACAAGTACCTGTAAAGATCAGTGAATCTCCAACGATAGCGTAGCGAAGTCCCGGCACGGAATCACCGAGAACATTAAGTGCCGTAAACAGGGTAAAGATTTTGGTATTGGAAGCCGGCGTAAAATAACGGGACGCATTGTGCTCGTACAGGACTTTCCTTTTCATCGGGTCATAAAGCATAAAGCCCGTGAAGTCCTGGAACGTGTCTTCCATGGCTGCGAGGTGCCCTTTGATCATCGACCTGGGGACAGACGCGCAGGAATACAGCAGAATGCCAACCAGGAAAAGCGCGACGGCACGAATCATTGTAAGCCGGGGCGGTAGCGTTCAATAAGAATGTTGCAGTGGTGCACCATATGTCCGGCGATAATATAACCCAGCGCCTGAACTGAAAGCGTGTTGCTGTTGGCTGTGCCGGTTCGGTTCATCATCTCTTCAGTGAAACTCCGGAACAGGTCGACGGTAGAGCGCCTCAGGTTCTTGAATTCATTGCGGAAGCTGGCGAAATCCCGCCCGTTAGCATTTGCCTCAGGTGCGTATTCTTTCTCCTCAAACCCGGCCAGTGGTGTCTGGTCGTTGCGGGCGAACCGCAACGCGCGGTAAGCCATGATCCGCTCGGTGTCCAGAACGTGGGCGACAACCTCTTTGATGGTCCATTTTTCTGGTTGATAACGGTAAAGGCCTTGTTCCTCCGTAAACCCCTGAATCGTGTCATCAAAACGCTTTTCCGAGTCTTCCAGGGCCGAAAAAAGGGGCATTTCGTATATGGGCTCTACGTAACGCCAGTAGAAGTCGGGGATAATTAGGTCAGTGTTTTGCATAATCTGCGCCGTGTCATATTCCAGTCCAAATATGAAGGTTTTTTTAGCAGAAAGGTTCGAAATTCACCGCCGCAATCATCCTGTGAGTCTTGCGGTTTCTTTTTGAGCGTTGGCGGCATTAAAGGCTGAGAGCAAACCCTGACGGACCACCCCCTTTAAATATTTGGTTTTCAGTGGGTTTACGATGAAACCTCGGATCATTTTTGTGGTTCTCCTGCTGCTGGCGCAAACTGCCCTTGGCCAGACGCTTCCGCACGCGGATCCGTGGGAGGAAGTATATCGTACCGGCCGGGGAGACATTACGATCTATTGGTATACCTCGAGACCCTTTATTTACCAGGACCGCGACGGCAATATGCAGGGCATCGAGGTAGAGATCATGGAAAGTTTCAAAGACTACCTCAGCAAAGCATACAAGATCGACCTGACACTGCACTGGATCAAATGTCAGAGCTTCGTCGACACATACCGGATCGTCCGCGACAACGGCGTGAATGGGACATTCGGGGCATCCGTTTTCTCCATTACGCCGGAACGACAGCGCGAGGTGGCTTTTACTCCACCCTATATGTCAGACATCTCGGTGCTGATATCAAGCTATGATGTACCGATTGTCAGAACCGCGCCCGAATTCGATGCTGCTTTCAGAAATCTCAAAGCGGTCACGATTGAAGGCACCACCTACGAGCACGATCTGCAGCTCATCCGCGACCAACGAAAGCTCGACTTCAAGGTGGAGTACATTCCAAGCAGTGAAAACATTCTGCGCACAATAGAAAAGCAAAAAGGCGCTTTTGGATTTATTGACCTTCCCATTTATCTCGCCGAATTTTCCCGCAATGCCTCCGTGAGGGTAAAAAGGCAAAACGTGTTTCCCATCAAACGGGAGGGCTATTCCTTTATCTACCCGAAGAACAGCGACTGGCAGACACCGATAGAAGAATATTTTCTCAGCAGCGCATTCAAGGAAGACATCGAGGCCATCACGAGTCGTTACATCGACACCGACGTATACCGCTTTCTAGAGAGCCTGTACCTTCACAGTGGCAATCGTGAAGTGCTTCTTCTGACCAAGGAGAAAGAGATTCAGAACCGCGACCTCCTCGGAAAGTCGGAGCTCATTCGCCGGGAGACCAGCGTCAGAAACTTCCTCATCCTTGCCATCGTAATCTTTCTCATCTTCCTCGTCGTGATATACCAGATGTATCGCATCCGGACGAAGACCGCGATGATCCTGGTAGAACAAAAGCGACAAATCGAATCACAACGGCTGGATATCGAGTCGAGAAAAACAGAGCTCGAAAAACGCAATCAGAAGCTCATGGATTTGAACGAGGAAAAGAATCACCTCATCAAAGTGCTTGCACACGACCTGCGAACTCCCATTGGACACATCGACGGGCTCGCGCACCTGATCCAGATGGAAGACGAGAATCTCACGGGCACACAGATCGACCTTCTCGATAAGATAAAGGATGCGGCCTCGCGGCTTAACCAAATGATCAGCAAGATTCTTGACATCGACGCGATCGAATCGAGCCGGGTCAATCTGAAATCAGAACCCGTCGACGTGGCCAACCAGGTGAAACGTATTGTCACCGGGTTCGAAAAAGAGGCCGCGCGAAAAAGCATCAGCCTCACCTACGGGATCAGCGACGACCCGCTCATTGTCAAGACTGACGCCCTTTACCTTACACAGATTGTGGAGAACCTGATCTCGAATGCGATCAAGTTTTCACCGTCGGGAAAAACGGTGAACGTAAGTCTGAGCTCCGAAAGCGGATATGTCCAGTTGTGCGTCCGCGACCACGGCCCGGGCTTTACAGACTCCGACAAGCAAAAGCTTTTCCGGAAATTTCAGCGTCTAAGCGCGCAGCCTACGGGCAACGAGCATTCGACGGGCCTCGGCCTTTCCATTGTAAAGCGCTATACCGACATGATGAGAGGCGAAGTCTGGTGTGAGTCCGAACCCGGCAAGGGCGCCGCCTTCTTTGTACGATTGAAAAGGGATCTCGTCACAGATTAGGTACGGTTATCCGTATGGACGTTCCTGAGCCGTACACGCTCTTCACACTGATCGTGCCCTCAACCTTTTCAATGGCCTGTCTGACGATGTACATGCCCAGGCCCGAACCCTGCGACCTGTCGGTCGCACGATAAAACATGTCAAAGATCTTGTCCTGATGTTCCTTTCGGATACCGATACCGTTATCTGCGAACTCGAGGGTCGCCTGGGTGTCCCGGATGTCGATGGTGATTCGCAGGTAACTGTCGACTTCCGGGTTGTAGTATTTGTAAGCGTTTGAGATCACATTGCCGACGATGATATTCATCAGAAAGTGATCGTTCCGAAAAGGTACATGTCCGTTGTTTACCACCACGGACGTTTTCACAGCCTGGAAGTTGTCCAGATACTCCAGCTCGTGAATGGCAGCTTTAACCATGCGTTCCAGATCAAGTTCGCCTACAGTTATTTCACCGCGATTGACCCGGGCATAGTTAACCATCGAGCTGATAAATTCGTCCAGCTTTTTGATGCGCCCTTCAATCTTCTTCAAGTATTGCCCAAGGTTCGCGGGATTCGGATCAAGGTTGGCCAGGTTGACAAGCCCCAGGATCGAACTAAGAGGTGAACGAAGGTCGTGCGACGTTTTGTACATCAGCTGATCCAACTCGAAGTTACGTTCCGACAGCTGGTCCATGGCCATACGAAGTTCCTCTTCGCGGGCAGCCAGTTGCCAGTTTTGAAAGGTCAACTCCTCGTTCAGTGCCTTTAGCTTAAGCTCTGTTTTTTTTCTTTCGGAGATGTCTTCCGCAAAAATCGCAATGCCACTGATGCGGTCTCTGTCGTCCCGAATAACGTAGGAAGATGTCCTGAGGATCATCTTGTTCGGCAAGGCGATCTCAGCGTGATACCGATCGGAAGCAAACGCTCTTTTCAACTCCTTTCGCGCTAATGGAATTAGTTCACGCGGTATGGATTCCAGCAACTTATCGCCCACTCGTATATCCCTGCCCGTCAACGTGCGCATGAGGTTTGCGTGCGCCTGGTTGAAGACGATGTATCGCTTCTCGGCATCGAGTGCCAGAATTTGGTCCTTAGCGCTATCCAGCACTTTGGCGACGAGGGATTCATACCTGACGCCCTCGTGACCGGCGCTAAGGGTGCCGTAGTAACGCCGGGAGGGATCGCCTGCGGGATTCCCGACCAGCGACAGCTTTACGGCGATCTCTTCGCCTTTTCGGGTGATCAGCGAGGCGGACTCGCCGGTTAACTGGCCTTCCTCCCTCAACTTGCGCATGAAAGTCTGGTATGCTTTAGTGGAAGCAATCAATCCGGTGAGGGCGGGCAGGCTTTTTACAGAGGAATAGCCAGAGAGGCTTAGAAAGGAACGACTTGCATAGTCGATCCGTCCATCCTCCGTCATGCTGAACGCGGCCAGCCCGTGGTCGTCGACCAGTTGCCCGAGTGCGTTCGCAGCAGTCCGCTCTGAAGATGGGAGTACAACAAAATTCAGTCGAAATTCCTTGCCCTGCTGGCTTACTACGGCACGTACGCCCACCCGCTTGCCCTTGCTGTCGTGCAGGTTAAATGTCAACTCACACCGACGCTTTTCGCCGGCGCGTACGGGTTTCACAGCTTGATTGAACCGTCTCCGGTCGTCGGGGTGAACCAAGGCAGAAAGCGATTGCCCGGCCAACCGGCTACCATAGCCTGTTATCCTGCGGGCAACAGGGTTTGCAGATACGACCTTGCCAGTCCGGCTGAAAACGATGATAGCCTCGTATTCAGACCGGTCGTTACGTTGGGGATGTTCCGCGGTCATTTTTTGGAATAGGTTCTGAATGCTTCAGAACGCATTGAACGTTTTGTCCGGCAAAGTACGGTGCACACGGATATTATGTGCGGCGCCTGCCTGTGAGGGCAGCCTGAGGTCTCCCTGTTGCTGATACCCGGATCCGTACCAAACCAGTTCGCGGGTTGAATTTCGTAAATCAGTACAGAACCTGATACCATTATCTCTCAAATCGACGTACGCCAGGAACTCCTCAACGGGGGCCTCGGTGTCTGGCTCGAGCGCAACTCTCAGCAGATTGTATCGCGCCGTGTCGGTCCGCGCTTCGCCAAGGTAATGCAAGGTAATGCCGTCGCCTTTGAGTTGGTATATTATCGTTATCCAAAATGAATCGTGCCTCCAGAGCGAGTCGGCCGCGCGAAGTTTTTCCCTAAGGTCGTCTGACGCCGTTACCTCACGGCCTCCAACGCTGACCTTTCCCTTGCCGGTAACCAGGTTGAGCAGGTACACAGTACTGTCGGGTCTGGATTCAATTCGTAGGCGGCCGTCGCGTTTGTCCCAGGCAATCGTGCGAAGCGTGTCATAGTCCCAGGTAAGGTATCGCGCCTCGGTCCAGCTTTTCCTTCCGCCGAGCGCAGACATTACGCTGTCAGCAAGCTCCACGGCGGCGGGATCCGAATGCGCCAGATCAAAGCCGGGATCAGGCAGATACTCGTTATTGCTCTGCTCGGTTGACAAGGTGCATCCATAGCCGCACAATGCCAGAACCAAACCGTACCTTAATGCCGACTGCATGTACCGGGTTTTTAGGGATCAGTGCAGTGAAGATAGCACATTCACCATATTCAGCCCGATGCACTTTTCTGGCGCTCTTTTTCACGGCGGTCGAGATCATGGATGACGGCAAGGAGCTTGCTTCTCTTGTCGTCGCGGAACATGACACGCCGGAGATAGGACTCTATTGGCAGGATGAGGAATGCTATGGCAACCTGAATAAGAAAGGCCACGAAGGGACTCGAAGTAGAAAACGAATAGCCGGCGAGCGTCTGGATAAATTCTATGAGAAGGATGATCGTAAGCAGGGCCAGCACCCGGCTGATCAGCCGATACCTGAAACTCAACTTCAATGACAACCAGCCCAGCAGTGCGAACACGGTCAGTTCCATGGCGTAAAACCACGTGCTCTTCCAGAATAGCGGTCGCACACTAAACCGCACGGGAGTCATTTCATGCACTTCTCCCAAGATGTCGCGCGACTCCACCTGCAGCGTATAGGAGCCGGGAGGCAAATAGGGTATGTTGATCTGGTCATTCATCGCCGACCACTCCGACCAACCTGCACTGATATTCGAAATGATGTAGCGATACTCTGACGACGACGATCCAAGATAGTTAGGCCGCACCACCTGAAATATTACCGGACCACCGTCCTGCTCCACGGCAATATCGCCGGAAGGATCAAAGCGGCGACCACCCTGCGTCACCGAGTGTAACATCAGCGGAAAAACAGGAGAAAAGCCGCGTGCTTTTTTTGGTGACACGCGGTACAATACATCGTTCCCGCTGATAACCCAAAGATCCTCGCTGTTTTCGATCTCGCTTACAGCGCGTATGTCATAGAGCAATCGGAGTACGTTTATGCCCGGATCGGTTCGCGCACCAATCGTCTTCCACGAATGGGCGTCTGAATACCACACCGTATTGGAAGAAGCAAAATACGCATAGGGTGCGGGCAGACTGTCGATGCGCACCAATCGTCCGCGTTGATCGTCCGAATAATAAAAGCCACTGCGGTTTACAAATACCGATCGGTTGCGCCACACAAAGCCGATGGTCCGGGAGAAGTCTTTGTTATCAACAGGCAGGGCACGAAGGGTAGAAAAACGGTCGTTGTTGATCGATGTCTCATATATCGTGTTGATCCCGCACAACCACAGTGTCCCGTCATGCTCAAACACCTGGGATATAAAATCATCGATGCGCTCCAGCACATCCACTTGTCTCCAACCATTACGGGTTTGCGTCAGAATAATCATGCTGTTGTCGTACGCCGAGACGACCAGGTGCCCGTCGCCCGTGGCGAAGGAGAAGCGTACGGGGACATTGAGAACCTGACGCGCGTTGCCACCATTCACTTCGAATACACCACCCAAACCGGAAGCCAACAGACGATCATTGACCTGCGTCAATGCAGAAACTTTCGCCGTGATTCCATTCACTGGTTTGTAAACAAAGCGTTCGGATTTTTCAATCCGCGCAGTTCGCGGCTTCATCTCGAGCCGTGATTTCTTTTCCTTCCGCCGCAGGAAGGCGAATAACCCCCTTCGCCCGCCTTTGGGTGTGTCGTTCAAGGCATCCGATCGCCCGTCATCCACTGGCTCGTACCAGGTAATTTCTTCATAAACGACTTCGCGGGTAAGCCGGTACAGGCCCAGCGATGTGCCTACGTAGACATCGTCGTTAAAAGTTTCAGCACACAAAAGGTTTCCGTCGAGACCCTCGTAACTGCTGTAATCCCGGAAGGGCATGGCGGGAGCAATGCGCGTAAATCCATAATCATGCGCTACCCAAACGTTGCCGCCGCGATCAACATAAAGTGCATATATCTCGTTGTCCGGAAGACCTGTGTTGTAGTTCAACACGCCTGTAATTTGTCCGGAAGCCGGATCGGCAAAAATGACACCGGCGCGGAGCGTCGCGATCGCGATGAGATGCTCGTTTACCCATCGCGCTTCTACGATACTTCCGGCCGAGAGCAGCGCCTGCTCGCTCCTCAGGATGGGTTTTGTGTGAAGACTTTTATCGCTCACAACGAGCCTGTCATCGGATGTCACTATAAGACTCCCGTCTGCGCCGGCCGACGAGCAGATCACGTCAGGAATTTGTGTCGGCCCGAAATGCGTCGGCAGGAAACCGTTGTGCCCCTCAAGTTTCAAAATCCCCAGGTGCTCGCTGCTAATGAAAATCGCGCCGTAGACCTCTGCAATCGAATTGAACGCGCCGGCCTCCTCAGGCGCCTCCAGCATTCTGACAGTATCTCCCTCGAGAATCGCCACTGCATTGTCAGCCAGGAAATACATCTCGCCAGGTCCCGCCGCTATGCTAAAGAAATCGCGGTCCTTGCTTGCGGGATGTATTCTGGCCTGCATCGCCCCGTTGACGCCACGGCGCAGGTCGCCAAAGCCACCCGACCCGCCCCAATATAGCGTTCCGTCAGCGTCTGCCTCCAGTGCATAGACCGCTCCACCAGCCGGAATCAGGTTCCAGTTGGTCCCATCAAACTGAAGAATACCAGCTCGGGTTGCGAAGTACATAAAGCCGTTGACGTCCTGAACCATGTCAAAGGCAGTATGGTCGATCTTCTTGTCTGAAGGGGCAAAGTGTGCCAGAAAATAGTGCCCCGGCTGGGCCTGGCAAAAAGATGCAACCAGGATGAGAACGTATAAAAAATTCCTCATAGGAATACGCCGTCAACCAAATGTAACCATTGAACGCGGTCAAACCTAATGATGCTACCTGGAGGCATGTAATGAAAATGCCCTGTTTGAAAGGATAATGCGGGCCAGCAGGGTGGCGTGCGTCCCGTCTCAGCTAATGCGACTCCAGTTCATTGAAGATTTGGGATGCTTCCGGAGTTGAGTGGCAATCACCTCGTGTTCGGCATGTCGCAATTCCGGATCTTTATTCAGTATCTCTATGGCAGCCTCGCGTGCCTCCCGGAGCAAATCGCCATCACGTGCCAGGTCGGCTATGTGCAGATCGGGAATTCCACTTTGTTGTGTGCCCATCAGGTCGCCCGGGCCACGAAGCGCCAGGTCGGCTTCCGCAATCTCAAACCCGTTATTGGTTCGAACGAGGGTATCGATTCGCTTGCGGGATTCAGCAGACAGGCGGGAGTTCGTCATCAGGATGCAATAAGACTGGTCGGCACCACGCCCCACTCTGCCGCGTAGCTGATGAAGTTGCAGGAGTCCGAACCGCTCAGCGTTTTCTATGATCATCACGGAGGCGTTGGGTACATCCACTCCGACCTCAATCACGGTAGTAGCTACCATGATTTTTGTTTCTCCCCGAACGAACCGGTCCATTTCAAATGCCCGGGCATCCGGTTTCATTTTTCCATGCACGATACTTATTGCATAATCGGGAAAAGCGCGGCGAACGCTTTCATAACCATCCATCAGGTGTTTCAGGTCGAGCTTCTCCGATTCCTCGATCAGGGGATATACGATATACACCTGGCGGCCCGAGGTAATTTGATCGCGGATAAACTGATTGACCTGCAGCCGGTGCGAGTCATCGCGATGCACTGTCTTGATGGGTTTTCTGCCCTTTGGTAGCTCGTTGATTATCGATACGTCAAGATCGCCGTAGAGCGTCATAGCCAACGTGCGGGGGATTGGCGTGGCACTCATCACAAGCACATGGGGATAAACGCTGTCGCTTTTAGACCATAGCCTCGAGCGTTGTTCTACGCCGAAGCGATGTTGTTCGTCCACGATCGCGAGACCGAGGCGATCAAATTGAACCTCGGCCTCGATGAGGGCATGGGTTCCTACCAGAATCTTTATAAACCCTGCAATTAACAGCTGGTGCAATTGCTGACGCACTCGCTTTGGCGTACTGCCGGTCAGGAGGGCAATGGGAATATCCATGGCGGAAGCAAACCGCGACAGGTTTTGGTAGTGTTGCTGTGCAAGAATTTCGGTCGGAGCCATCAGAACACTTTGCGCATGGCTGCCACACGCGATCAACATGCAAATAAAGGCCACGATGGTCTTGCCACTACCGACGTCGCCCTGCAACAAGCGGTTCATTTGTTTTCCCGACTTCATGTCGGCGTAGATTTCGCGAATAACGCGCTTCTGCGAGGCGGTGAGCGGGAATGGCAGTATGTCGTTGTAGAATTCGGTGAGCAGTGAAGTGTTGTAGAGGATATGCCCTGGAAACTTTTCCTTTCTCAGAAGCTTCATCCTGATCAACCGCAGCTGTGTGAAAAACAGTTCTTCGAATTTCAGTCGCCGCTGCGCACGGTTCAGCGTATCCAGATCGGGGGGAAAGTGTATCGCATGCAACGCCTCGCTCCTGGAAATGAGACCTTTGTCGGCGCACAAACGTCGGGGAAGCGTTTCGCGTATCTTGCCATCTGCCTGACGCAGCACCTCGCGCATCAGCCGCGAGAAAAATTTGCTGTCGATATGTCGCGTCCGAAGCTTTTCTGTCAAGGGGTATATCGGATGAAACGATCCGTGGACTTCCGTCGCCGTTCCGAAGACTTCGAGCTCCGGATGTGCGATGGTCCATTTCGTCCCATACCGGGTGGGTTTCCCGAAAACGATATAGTCGATGCCGGGCTTCACTCGCTCCGCGATCCATCGGATGCCCTGGAACCAGACTAGCTCCAGCGTACCTGTTCCGTCAACGAGGACCGCCGTCATTCTCCTACTTCTTCCGGTTCCGACGAAGTCCACGCGTCGAATTGTTCCTCTTAACTGCACATAGGGCATTTCGTCCGTAATCTCGCTGATGGAATAAAAGCGGGTCCTATCTTCGTAACGGAACGGGTAGTGTTGAAGAAGATCGCCATAGGTGAAGATGGAAAGCTCCCTGTTCAGAAGCGCTGCCCGTTGTGGTCCGACGCCTTTAACGAATTCAACTGACGTTTCAAAAAAAGTTGCCATGTCTAACACACGAATCTTAGAAAAAAATTTGCAGAGCTTTGGCCACTCACCTGAAACAATTTCTTCTAAATTGCAGTGTCTTTAATTTCCGTGGTTAATCTTACCAGCGATTGAGTACTAACCCGGAGTCGTTTGCGATGGAAAACCCTAAACTATACAAGGGCATTGAGTTTGTGCAACTCAAGGAGCTCCCGGAGGATCAGCAGAAGAAGATTACAGAGTCATTGAATCGCGAACTTTTCATCAAAATCCTGATAGACGGACATCTTCACCAGGACTGCATCCTGTACAAGGATTACAAACACTGGTTTGAGAACGTCTACAGCGCCCCGGCAACCCAGGAGTCCACAACCCCTGCGCCCGCACAGACGAATGTAACGTCGCTTGACGTGAGCATAGCCAAAGGCTAACGGGACCTTAATCCCAGACCCCCTTTTCCGGAACGATTTCCAGCACGTTGCCTTCGGGATCTTCGAAGTAAAACGATCGCGCGCCGCTTTTCCAGGTGACTTCTTCAATGATCGGAATGCCGAGCCCCATCACTTCCTCCTTAGCGCGGTCGTAATCCGCCTCCCGCACTTCCAGCGCAAAGTGCTGTCGACCCCCTCCGTAATGCGGCGGCGGACTTGTCTTCTGCCTGGAGTCTTCCGGGTTGAAACATAAAAGAACCGAAGTGCCCGCACGCATAAACAAATGCTTGCCGGGAAGGTAATCTATCACCGGAAGCCCCAGTTTGCCCTCGTAGAATGCCCTGGCTGCCTCCAGATCCTTTACGTAAAGGCATGTTTCCTTGATCTTCGTAAAGTTCATAGCCAATCCAATCCCCAAATATACCGCAGTACCGCGTCCTCCTGGTCGCCGACCTTCTGTGATATTCAAGTGTATTTTCAAAGCGAAAATGACGTCTGCCGATGGTCAAAAATCGTGGCATCCCTCTTGCTTTGCCGCCCGAATCCGGGCGACCAATTTTGCCCAGGCGGGCGGGGCTTTGGAGTTTTCCACAAACAAATGATTCATCGCCTGCTTCAGAATATTGTGATAATCAGAACCTTAACTTGATGCGGCCGGTCGATGTGGATAACTGCTTCTGATTGTGGAAAACTTTTTGACATAATCGGGGTGCCAATTAACTACTTGAATCATAGATGATTTGTCACAGAAATCGCAGATTTTATTGCACGGGTACATGAAATTCGGTGTTTGCCTTGGTGTCGTGAACGGCGGTGGCTTTCGCCGACTAAGAAAGATGGCTCAAACCACAAAAAATGGCCCTGGAGCGTCCCAGGGCTTTTTTTATCGTGTTGGAACTGGCACAATGCTTGATATAAATCGGTAGAGTCGAACCATTTTTTTCGTGATATGAAAGGTGTAGCTGTTGGAATTCTTTCCCTGGTCTTTTCATGTGTGGCCTTCTCATCCGAGGCCTACATTTCGGGAATAGCGATCAGTTCTGAAGCCCGTACCGCCATGCAGGTGTACGTGAACGGAAAGTTGTATAACAAGACACCCAACAGTTTTGTACGAGTAAAGAGCCTTCCCGGACTGTTCCACGTGAGCGTCCGCGTGCTTAACCCCTACGACAAGCGCTACTACCTCGTCAAGAAAGACATACGTGTCGAAAAAGGACTCGAGTTTTACTACAAGGTCGTCTTCGAGAAAGGAAAACGGCCGGAACTTCGCGAAGTGCGTCGCTATCCGGTCTACAGCAGGTACTATCTGGATCCCTCACTGTACAACCGTCACAACACCACCTGAGGCTAACGCCGCCCGGACAGAAATGCGGCAATAATCACCGCCAGAATAAGCACAGGAACCCAACCCGAGCTCAGGATCCCGCCGATCACTCCAAAGAAGGCGCCGAAGACGCCCCCTATGATTCCTATTAAAGCGCCGAAAAGGCCCGTGACAACACCAAAAATGGCGCTTGCAATACCAAAGACGATAGGAGAAGCTATTAGGACAATCAGAACCAGTATGAGGGTGGTTGCGGATTTGGTCATGGGAAGCGGTATTAAACCAATTCACGAATTTAACCGGAAACGGTTACAACAAAAAGGGTCCGTCTCCGGAAGTACGCCCTTCCTACTTTATCCCTAAAGCAATTCAGAAGGGATACCTTCCCTTGGCAATGGTGTAGTCCGCGACCTTGCGTCGTGCAGCGGTAAGGTTGTAGGGTTCGATCCGGGTAAACCGCTTCAGACCCAAAAGCATCAGGCGCAGCTCGTCGCCTTCGGCAAAGGTCATAATCGCCTCGCGACCGCGTGAGGCGATCTTGTCCATAGCGCCATGAAGGTAGATCATCGCAATTTCCGTGAGGGGTCCCTCCGCTTCCACACCTTTTTGCGTAAGGATCTTCTCTACGCGAAGGATGCAGGATTCGGCAACGTAAATCTCAATGAGGATGTCGGCCAGGTTCATCAGCAACTCCTGCTCATCGGCGAGTTTCGCCATAAATTTTTGAGCTGCCGAGCCCGCTATCATCAGGCCAGCCTTTTTTGCGTTAGCAAGTACGCGCTTTTCCGCCGCAAACATTCCGTCCGCTTCCTCGGAGAATGAAGGGATGGCCATGAGCTCCTTCTGAACTTCCATCGCGGGTGTCATCAAGTCGAGGTGCCCTTTCATGGCGCGCTTCAGCAGCATGTCGATCGTGAGCATGCGGTTGATTTCATTCGTGCCCTCGAAGATCCTGTTGATGCGCGCATCGCGGTAGGCACGATCCATTGGACCTTCAGCCGAGAACCCCATCCCACCGAAAATCTGAACACCTTCATCGACAACAAAATCCAGGACTTCCGAGCCGTGAACTTTCATGATCGCACATTCGATCGCGAACTCCTCCAGCGACTTGAGCCGGGCCTCATTGGTCGCCATCCCTCCGGCAACCAGGGCAGCGTACGCGTCATCAATGTTCTGTCCCGCCCGATAACACGCCGCCTCCGACGCATGAACCCGGGTGACCATTTCCGCGATCTTATGTTTGATCGCGCCAAAGTTGGCGATCTCGGTTCCGAACTGCTTTCGCTGCTTCGCATAATCGACCGCAATGGATATTGAACGCTTGCTGCCACCGAGGGCCGCCGCTCCGAGTTTGATGCGGCCTACATTCAGAATATTGACGGCGATCTTGAAACCGTTCCCTCTCTCCGAGAGCAGGTTTTCCACCGGCACTTTGCAGTCGTTGAAGAAGATCTGGCGCGTTGACGAGCCTTTGATTCCCATTTTCCGCTCCTCCTCATTCATGGTGATGCCGCCGAACCCACGCTCTACGATGAACGCACTGAGGTTCTTGTCGTCATCGATTTTGGCAAACACAATGAACACGTCAGCAAAGCCGCCGTTCGTGATCCACATCTTCTGGCCGTTGATGATGTAGTGCTTGCCGTCGGCATCCAGCACGGCTCTCGACTTCGCGCTGTTTGCGTCCGAGCCGGAATCCGGCTCTGTCAGGCAGTATGCAGCTTTCCATTCCCCTGTTGCGAGCTTGGGAACGTATCGCTTCTTCTGGTCTTCGTTGCCGTAATACAGTATAGGAAGCGTACCGATGCCCGTATGAGCCGATAGCGCAACCGCCACCGAATGCCCGCCGCCGAAGACTTCGGACACGAGCATCGTGGTGTTGAAATCCATGCCAAAGCCGCCGTACTCCTGGGGCACCGATGTGCCCAGCAACCCAAGCGCACCGGCCTTGTCGAGAATGGCGGGCATCAGTCCGGGTTCTTTCATGGAATCGATCTCATCGAGCCTGGGAAAGACCTCCTGTTCGAGGAACTCCCGGCAAGTTTGCGCGATCAAGCGCTGCTCCTCATTCCAGTCCTCCGGAATGAATATTTCCGAAGCTTGCGTTTCGCGAATAAGAAACTCCCCACCCTTGATGGCCCGTTTCGTGTTTGCTTCCATTGCTGATGCTAATTCAATAACTCGTATATCCCGGCGACACCCTGTCCGCCACCCACACACGCGGTAACCAAACCGTACTTCTTGCCTTGCCTTCTCAGTTCGTTTAAAATCTGAACCGTAAGCCGGGCACCGGAGGATCCCAGGGGGTGCCCCACGGCAATAGCTCCACCGTTTGGATTCAGTTTTTCCTGATTGATACCCAGTTCACGAACGACGGCCAGCGACTGTGCGGCGAACGCTTCGTTGAGCTCGATGATATCGATGTCGTCAAGTTTCATTCCCGCCAGTTTAAGGGCCTTGGGCACAGCCCGTACCGGACCAATACCCATAATCCTCGGTTCCACACCAGCCACAGCGTAACTCAACATCCGGGCTATCGGTTTCAAATTCAGTTCCTTCATCTTTCGCTCCGACATCACCAGCACAAACGCAGCCCCATCCGAAGTCTGCGACGAATTACCTGCCGTTACCGTTCCGCCTGCGGCAAAAACTGGTTTCAGCTTCGCAAGCGCCTCCAGGCTCGTATCCGGTCTCACGCCTTCATCGGTATCGACTACAAACTCGCGGGTTTTCCGTTTCATGTCTTCGCCGACGTATACTTCCTTCACGGTAATGGGTACAATCTCATCCTTAAACTTTCCGTCGCGAATTGCGGCTGCTGCTTTCATGTGCGACCTATAGGCAAATTCGTCCTGATCCTCGCGGGAGACATTGAATTGCTTTGCGACCGCCTCTGCGGTTAAACCCATGCTGGTATAATAGTCCGGATTGTCCTTTGCGATCGTGTAGTTCAACGCTGTTTTCCAACCCATGACCGGTACGAGCGACATGGACTCCGTTCCGCCCGCAATAATGATATCCGCAAGTCCTGCATGTATGCGGGCACACGCAATCTGTATCGCCTCGATCCCCGAGCCGCAGTATCGGTTGATGACCATGCCGGGTATATCCTGACCCAGCGCCAGCAATGCGATCATACGACCCATCTGCATTCCCTGCTCCGCTTCCTGCACAGCGTTCCCAACGATAAGGTCGTCGACCATGTGCGGCTCAAGACCGGGAACAGACCTCAACAGGTGACGGATAACGTCAGCAGCCAGGTCGTCCGGCCGCGTAAACCGGAAGCCGCCGCGCTTCGCTTTACCCACCGCCGTCCGGTAACCCGCCGTTATGTATGCGTCCATAGGTGTTATATCTTTAACCTTATGATACCACGGCAAGAGAACCCGTGCACATGTTTAATTGTACATCCAACTTCACATTGGCCGACAAATAGTCGCTACGTTTAGGTCTTATGCACCGGGTTGCTCTTGCGCGGTATATCACGTTTAGGTTAATGTCAATTTCTAAGCGGCTTTCCGCCGGTAATGACTGCCTGGATTCGCTCCAGGGTCTTCCTTTCTCCACACAGGGAGACGAAAGCCTCACGTTCAAGGTCAAGGAGGTACTGCTCACTGACCTGCTGTGGCGATGTCAGATCGCCACCACACATTACATGGGCGATCTTGCGCGCAATCTTCGCGTCGTGATCGCTGATGTAATTTCCTTCGCGCATCCCGTGAATGCCGGCGAGGAACAGGGCAAGTCCCGTCCGTCCCTGGACTTTGATGTCAGTGGCCTGAATCGGCATGGTGTATCCCGCCGCTGCCATGTCGAGGACAGCAGCCTTCGCGTCGGCAAGCTGACGATCAACGTTCACAGATATTCGGTCGCCTTCTTTCAGAATTTTCATGCGACGTGCTTCTGCAGCTGAAAAACTGACCTTTGCCGTTGCAATCGTCATGAAAGCATTTTGCAGCGTGTTAAGTTCGACGTCGCCTTCTTCGAAAGCGTCGCTCACGCGTTTCGTCATTTCCTTCGTACCGCCTCCGGCCGGGATCAATCCAACCCCCACTTCCACGAGACCGATGTACGTTTCGGCCGCGGCCTGTACCCGGTCGGCGTGCAGGGTGATCTCACAGCCACCGCCCAGCGTACGGCCTTTCGGACACACCACAACGGGCACGCTGGAGTATCGAATGCGCATCACCGTATGCTGAAATTGCCGCACCATGAACTCGATCTCATCGTAATCCTGTTCGATTGCAAACATGAACACCAGCCCCAGATTTGCACCCAATGAAAAGTCCGCTTGCTGGTGGCCGATCACCAGGCCTTCGTATTGTTTCTCGGCCATGTCGATGGCTCGGTTCATCCCTTCAATAACAGGACTCGTCAACGTACTTCCCTTGCTTTGCCAGGAGAAGTTCAGAACACCGTCGCCCAAATGGGTTATTGCCGACTCGGCATTGCGCCAGACAACACGGTCTTTCAGATCATCCAGAATGATAAATGCTTCCCGGCCCGGGATATCTTTGTAGGACTGCGTTGCAACGTCATAGTACTGACGCTTGCCATCCTCGATCCTGTAGAATGAGGTATGGCCAGCTGCTATCATCTCTTGCACCCAGGGCGCAACCGTGAATCCCTCCATCGCCGGTAGTGACTCCACAAGCCCGACCGCATCCCATGTTTCAAAGGGACCGACCTCCCATCCGAATCCCGCGCATACAGCATCATCTATCTTGTAAAGCTCGTCGGCAATCTCCGGTATGCGATGTGATACATAGCTGAAGAGCGCATAGAAAGTTTCGCGATAAAAAGCGCCCGCCTTGTCCTTGCCACCCAGCAGAACTTTGAATCGTTTTCTGACGTCGGCAATGGGCTTTGTGGATTCAAGCGTGGCAAAAGATGATTTTGCCTTCGGCCTATATTCAAACGATGACAAGTCAAGCGTCAGGATCTCTGTTTGCCCCTTCGCGTTCTTTGTCTTTTTGTAAAAGCCTTGTCCCGTCTTGTCGCCCAACCATTGGTTCTTCTCCATCTTCAGGATGGCATCTGTTGGGCGGAAAACATCGCGCGCTTCGTCGTTCGGTAATCCGGCGTGAAGGTTGTTCGCGACTTTGATCATCGTATCCAATCCTACGATATCAGAAGTGCGGAATGTGGCGGACTTGGGTCTGCCAATGACAGGACCCGTTAGTTTGTCCACGTCGTCGATGGTGAGTCCGAGCTTCTCCATCGTGTGGATTACTTTCATGATACCGAACACTCCGATACGGTTCGCGATGAACGCCGGAGTATCTTTACAAAGCACAGTGGTCTTCCCCAGGTAGCGATCACCAAACCGCATAAGGAACTTGACGACCTCCGGATCGGTTTGAGGCGTCGGGATGATCTCGAGCAGCTTCAGGTATCGCGGGGGATTGAAGAAGTGCGTCCCGCAAAAGTGCTTGCGAAAATCTTCGCTGCGTCCGTCAAGCATGCTGGAGATAGGGATCCCCGAAGTATTGGACGAGACTAATGTTCCGGGCTTTCGATGTTGTTCGACCTGGGCAAAGATCTTTTTCTTGATTTCAAGATTTTCGACGACAGCTTCCAGGACCCAGTCGCATCGACCGATCAACTGCATGTCGTCGTCAAAGTTCCCGGTAAGAATTCGTGAAGCGAAGGCCTTGTCGTACAGCGGAGCGGGATTCGAACGGATGGCGCGTTCAAGCGACTGGTTTACGATGCGGTTCCTTACTGGCTTGCTCTCCAGCGTCAGGCCCTTCGCGCGCTCGTCGTCATTCAGGTCACGCGGAACCATGTCGAGCAAAAGCACCTTGCAACCGATGTTGGCAAAGTGACACGCGATCGCAGATCCCATCACACCCGATCCAAGAACAGCAACTTTGCGAATTGAGCGATTCATATACTGTACAAGGATTCTTGGCTACGCTTGGATGCCCTCAAATAAATCCGGGCGTTCAACAACCTTGTTGATCTCCGAAAGCACTTCGAAAAAGATTCTCAGTTTTTCCGGTGCCACCTGCTGCAATACCGTGTTGTTAAACAGCAACACGACTTCACGCGCTTTCTCTTTCTTCGCACGTCCCTCCGGCGTCAGAAATATCCGGACCGATCGACGGTCGTTTGGATCCGGCGCCCTGAATATCAAACCCGCCGATTCCATAGTCTTCAAAATCCGGGTGAGGCTGCGGGCTTCCAATCCCATCAGGGGGGCAATTTTGGTTGCGGGGGTGCCCTCCTCAGCATCGACGTTCAGCAAGACAAATCCTGTGGACATCGTCGCACCATACCGCGCAGCCTGCTGATTGTACATCCGCGCAATCGCGTGCCAGGTCGCCTTGATGTTGTAGTCTACCGTCTCCTCACGCCTCATGATCGTCAATCGGAGGAACGAATGTAGCAAAATTTGTTATGCATGCATACTAAATGGAGCCAATTATTTCTGCGGCGGAAGGGGAAAAGGGATGGTTATGGCGCGGGTGCGGGCGGCCCAAAATCGCCCCGGAGTGAACGAAAACGTTTCCGGGCCTCGGCGGCGTATACGCTGCCGGGAAACCGCGTGAGGAACTCCCTATAGACCTCCATAGCCTTGGAGAGGTCTCCAAGATGGCGCTCATAGATTTCCCCGGTACGGAAGAATGCATCGTCGGCAAGGACGTCGTCGGGATAATCGGTTATGATTTTCTGAAGCAGGTCTATCGCCTTGAGAAATTCGCCCTTTTGAAGCCTTATGTTGGATTCCAGCCAGTATACGTCATCCAGGATGGTAGCGATCTCGCCTGCGGATTTCATTTGAACCAGCGCCGAGTCGCCCCTCGTTTGCAAAGCCGGCCGGTTCATCTTGAACGCATCTTCTTTGCTGACCCATTTTGTCCCACCCGCGCGGAACGCCTCCATCGCAGCCAGAGCCTCATCGACTTTGTTCTGGTAGAGCAGCAGTTCGATAGCCGCGTATTCCTTCAAAGCCGCCCCCGTTGAGTCGAACGCAATGTTTTCCTTAATGCGCATGCTGAGGTCCATGGCGTCGTTGGCAATTTCACGGGTCGTTGCTTCCTTGAGGATATCCAGGTGCTCCTGCGCAAGCCTGAAGTCGCCCTTGAAATAGGATAGTTTGGCATTTTTTAGCTTGGCTTCATACCCCAGCGGATTTTCCTTCTGGATCTTCTCTACCTGGGAGTACAGCAGCGTCGACTCCCAGGGTTCGCCCTTCAGCAGGTAAATATCACCCAGGTCCAGCTTCGCTTTGGATCGCAGATACAGTGTAGCTTTCGGGTTGGCTATCAAATCTTCCAGCAGGCGGACCGCCTCATCCTTTTCATCAAGGTACATCGCATGAAGTATGGCCTCACTTCGGCGTGCTTCGAGGGAGTAAGCATTGTCCGGGTACTGTTGTATGAAGCTCTTGTAGTTCTCCACCAGGGTCCGCACCGAATCCTGGTTTACCGGGTAGCGCTTCTTGATCTGTGCTTCACGGGTTCGGATCAGGCCAAGGCGTGCCATCAGGTAATTCGAAGTGCCCGGATATTCCCGCGCTACATAGCGGTAGATTCTCGCCGCCGTTGCAAAGTCCTCGTTGTCCAGAGCGACCTGGGCAACTTCCATGCTCTTTTCCCCTTCGCGCTTGTAGCGTTTATCGTAGGCTCTCGCCTGAACAAACGAGGCATAAAAATTCTTTTGCTGAATTGTCACCCATATGAGGAGGTCCGAGTATACCTCGACGTCGGGGTTCTTCTGAATCTTGTCGTACAGAATGCGCTCCAGACTTTCAAGCTCATCCGGCTTCGTTAACAGGGCCTGCATGACATTCTTGACATACTGAATATTAGCCGAGCTCTGGGTCACATAGCTGAGATATTCCTCTACCATTCTATCTTTCTGACCCTGTAGCCTGTACAGCATCGCAAGTTCGAGACCAAACAGATGCGGATTGCCGAGGAACTTGCGTGACGTGGTCAACGCTTTCACCGCATATTCGTTCATTGAACGCGCAGAGAGATAGTCGGCCATCATCTTAATGGCCTGAATGTTGGACTTGTTTTGTGAAATTAGTTCGTCAAAGTGCTTCTCGGCCTTCCCCGTATCTCCGGAGCGGATGTATACCAATCCAAGATCAAGTTTGTATTGCAAATTGCTTGGATCCTGGCGCGATACCTTTCGGAGATGCTCTTTTGCCTCATCGAACAACCCCAGATCCAGCAGCACACTCATGTAGTTGTGATGGATGACAGGAAGATTCCGCGCGCTTTTTGCCAGGTCGCGATAGAGCTCCAGCGCCTTCTGCTTTTGTCCCTGGAGAAGGTATTCATTAGCGATCTGAACATCCTGTGATTCCTGTGCCTGAAGCGTGTAGCAAAGGAGAAAAAGGAACGCACTAATCCAGAGTGCCTTTTTATGAATTATTAATTTATATATATAATAAGAATAATAAGCCATGTGGATATGTGGACAATATAACGTATTTCGCGCTTGTTTAATTTATGTGGATGATGGGGTCCAGGTAAAAAATTGCTTTTCAGTTACTTGAAGGGATATCCACAGAAGATGTGAGTTGTGGATAATCGGTTTGTGGGCAGGCTGTGATGTGGTTTCCTGTGTATAACCGGAAAAGGATCCACACGTTGACGCCTTTTCCGATGAATTTCCGTGACCGGGTCCTATCGGCGTGGAATGTTCCCCTTGTTATCCACAGGTTCCGGATAGGTTATCAACAAAGGTCCGAGCTCCCAATTTGCCTTAATGTTAACGGAAGGCACGCCGTCATCGTTGCGATAGAAGACAACAGGTTCAGGTTCTTCCCGGCGGAAGAAACTTCCGGGATCCCATTTTCCGTTGGCATTGCGGTCAGAGATGTAGGCGATGAGGTAGTCGGCGGGGGTAAGATCGCGGAATGAAACGGAAGTTTGGTCGGCTACGGTCCGGACAATGCTGTAGTCTTTGCGTAGCAGTTGGATGATGAAATGAGGCTCCGTGGTTTGCACAGCAACTGAGATGACGCCGGTGTTGTCGGGGCGTTTTATGTCAACTTTGACTTGTGTTGCCGCGGAGGAATCATTTTCTATAGAGATGATGGCGCCATTGCCGAGGCGGAGTTGGTTGATCATCTTCTTTTGATCTTTGGGTCGACCTGCCCGGAAGTCATCAGGCGCAGGTTCTGCCGTTGCGCTCGGAAAATATTCCGCGGGTATGATTTTCCGGAGTGCCAGCGATGATTGATCGGTTAACGTGAAGTCCTCAGCGGTTAGGGGCACCGTTAGCGCAGAGTCGATAACGTAAACGATGCTGTCATAGTTGAGCGACCGGATGGGTTTGTTGGCGTGGATAGATCCGGTGAGGGTGAAAGTGGGATGTGTGAGTTCAACTGACTGCGTAGTGATCTTAAAGGCTTCCGGCTTGGCGGGCCGTGGTGATAGTTTTGCGAAAAGCACCGTGTCAAGGCGGTGACCGATGCTGTCGGTGGCGGTGAATTGAAACGGAATGCTGTCGGTAACGGATATCTGGGGCAGGTACACCTGGATATTCGCCCGGTCAGGACCATAGGTATGTCGCAGTCGGGCACTATCTGATGGATTGACGGTCTGTATGGAGTAGGCCTCGAGCAATTTGGACAAACGGATATTGAAATAGGTATTGTAAGGACGTGCGCTGATGAGTCGCAAGGGACGTGCGTCGAGCCTGATCAAAGGAATGCGGAGGTATATGGCTGTGTCGGGTCGGAGTACCACAGGATCGCGAAGGAACCCGTATGACTCGGAACGCGCATCAACAATGGCATTTCTATTCTTGTCGTCAAAGGCATAGACGTAATAGGTTCCCCCCTTCAGGTTTTGAAAGTGGAAAGTGCCGCTATCGTTGGTGACGGTGAGGTATTCCGGTTTGTGAGTGAATATGTCGAAGGTATCGGGGTTGACGTATAGCGCTACCGAGGCTGCCTTAGCGGGAGTTCCCCGGAGCAGTTGGTATACGCTGCCGTCAATGTTCAGTGAGTCAATATAGGTTCCGGTACTGAGCGCGAGAAGAAGGTTGCGGGCTGGATTTTTCTCCGTGATATCCTGGATACTTTCCCGGAAATTTATTGTATACGTCGTGCTGTCGCGTAGCGGGGCGTTGAGTTCAAGGTACACCGTCTTGCGGCGGACAGTCATTTCGAAATCAGTTCCGATTGAAGGTGTGATGAGGAGTTGCTGGCGGGGATTATTGAGCTGCACATCTTCGTCAAACGTAAGAACGATGCGTTGGCCGTTGTATCCGGTGGTTTGGTTGGCGGGAACTGTGTTGAGCAGTACTGGAGGAATGGAATCACGCGGCCCTCCTGTCGGTGCGGTCTGACGGGCGCATCGTGCAAACGAGATCAGCAAGAGCAGTATCAGGACGGGTATGTATTTCATTTGCGGGCAACGTAAAGTAGGCTGGAGTATTCACCTGACTTCTTTGCGGCACGATTAGATGCGACTGCAACGCGCATAGCGCGTGCGTAACCTGAGAGCGTCAGTGCATTGTGGTTTCTGTATTTCTCGCTCAGGAGGCTCACATAGTAGGCGTCGAGTTTCATGGGAATTGTACGCGTCAGGTTCAGGTTGTGTTGTTGCAAGAGCCGTTCCATAGTTTGTCGGCCGAAGTGCCAGAGGTGACGGGGTACGTCGAGTCCTGCCCAGATTGCATGATAGTGCCGGCTGTCGGCGCTTTCGATGTTTGGCACGGCGATGAAGAGCGCGCCGTCGGGAGTCAGCCGGTTGATGAGGTCGTGCAGGGTTTGTTGGAGGTCTGGCACATGCTCAAGCACATGCCAGAGGGTGATCGCGTTGCAGGACTCGAGCGGTATGGGGTCGAGATTTGGGAAGACGTCGGGCAGGCGTGCTGTGGCTGCCTGGCGTGCTGCCTCGGAGGGTTCGACGCCATAGGTCCTCCATCCGGTGTTGTGGGCGTGAATGAGAAATTCACCGGTGCCGCAGCCGAAGTCGAGCAAAGTTCCCGGTTTCTGGAAGCGACGGATCAGGGCAGTTTTCTTTTTGACGGTAAAGTGCCGGGCAAGCCGGTACACGTTGCCGAGGATGCCCTTTGATCCTGCCGAATGCGAGAGGTAATCGGCTGAGGAATAGTAGTAGGGCAATTTTTCGTTGTCAGGCCGGGGTGAAGTCATGATGAAGGAGCATTGGGCGCACCGTTTTAGGGAGAATTCCTCCTGCGTAAAGTGAAAGTCCCGCGTGCGGAGGAATTCGTGAAGGTTCATATTTCCGCAGACGGGGCAAACTTCGATTTCCTGCATTTATCGGCCAAGGTAAATGGTCAGGACGGATATGTCGGACGGCGATACGCCGCTGATGCGGGAAGCCTGGCCCAGCGTCTCCGGCTTTACGCGCATGAGTTTTTCCCGGCCTTCGGCTGAAAGCGCGTGAATTCGGGTGTAATCAAAGTCTGGGCTGATCCGGAAGTTTTCAAGGCTGCCGATCTTTTCGGCGAGCTTTTGTTCCCGGTCGATATATGTCTCATACTTGAGGCCGATCTCGACCTGTTCCTGTACTTCCGGATGGTACTGACCAATGAGCCGATCGAGTTCGGGGTGAAGTGTGCGGAGTTCTTCAAGCCCAATGTGGGGTCGCCGGAGGAGGTTCAGTGCAGGCACTTTTTCCCTCACGGTGGCTGTATTGAGCCGGACAAGGGGTTCATTCACGTCGTCCGGGCTTACTTTGAAGGCTTCGAGGGCTTTGCGGAGGCGCTCGACGTCTGCTTTTTTATCTATAACCCGTTCCATCCTGTCGTCTGAGGCCAGGCCGAGCCGGTGCCCGGCGGGTGTGAGGCGCAGGTCGGCGTTGTCCTGGCGGAGGAGGATGCGGTATTCTGCCCGTGAGGTGAACATCCGGTAGGGCTCTTCAGTACCCTTGTTGACGAGGTCGTCGATGAGCACGCCGATGTAGGCCTCGGATCGCTTCAGGATGAATGGGTCACGATCGTGTATCCGGTTATGCGCGTTGATACCTGCCATGAGTCCCTGGCAGGCCGCTTCTTCGTATCCCGTGGTGCCGTTAATTTGGCCGGCAAAATACAGATTATCAATGAGTTGTGTTTCTAACGTTAGCTTTAATTGCTGGGGCGGAAAGTAGTCGTACTCAATGGCGTATCCGGGACGGAACATCCGTACGTTTTCGAATCCAGGCACTTTGCGTAGCGCGGAATACTGTACGTCTTCGGGCAGGGACGTGGAGAAGCCGTTAACGTACACTTCGATGGTGTCCCATCCTTCGGGTTCTACGAATATCTGGTGGCGCTCCCGTTCCGCAAAGCGACATATCTTGTCTTCAATAGATGGGCAATACCGCGGACCAAGGCCCTGGATCCGTCCCTGGAACATGGGCGACTTGTCAAAGCCTTTCTTCAGCTCGTCGTGAACGGCGGTGCTGGTGTAAGTAATAAAGCAGCTCCTTTGACGGGTCAGCGGCTCCGTATCGGAAAACGAAAACTTTCGCGGGTGGGTATCTCCGGGCTGTTCCTCCATCCTGGAATAGTCGAGTGTGCGGCCATCCACCCTGGGGGGCGTGCCGGTCTTCATCCGGCCTGATTCAAAGCCGAGCGACACAAGCTGCTCTGTGAGGCCGGTGGCGGCTTTTTCTGCCGTGCGACCACCTCCGAAGTTCTTTTCGCCGATATGGATTTTTCCATTCAGGAAGGTACCGTTGGTCAGGATGACGGCCTTTCCGCGTATCTCAAGCCCGAGGGACGTGCGGATGCCAATGGCGCGCCGGTCCTTTACTACGATTTCTCGCGCCATTTCCTGCCAGAAGTCGATATTCGGATTGCTTTCCAGTGCCAGGCGCCATTGCTGAGCAAATCCTACGCGGTCGTTTTGGGTCCTCGGACTCCACATGGCGGGGCCCTTGGACGCGTTCAGCATCCGGAATTGGATCATCGACCTGTCGGATACGATGCCGGACATTCCCCCCAGGGCGTCTATTTCGCGTACGATCTGGCCTTTTGCGACGCCCCCCATTGCCGGATTGCAGGACATTTGTCCGATCGTGGCCATGTTCATGGTGACCAGCAATACCCGCGATCCCATGGTCGCTGCGGCCCATGCCGCCTCACAGCCGGCATGACCACCACCCACCACTATTACATCGTATTCAGGAAACATCGACTCTCTCAATGAGTTTTCCACATTTTCTTCCACATTTCCACAACCCCCCGGAAGCAGTCGCTGCGCGACGCTTCAGGGCATGGGCCCTTTTGCGTACTCAGGGTTTCACGTGGAACGAATTGAAATCTTACAAGCGTAGGGTTCCACGTGGAACCCCTGAAGGAGTTGCTTCGCACCCTTCAGGGTCTGCACATTTTCCCTTCAAGTAGCCGCTACGCGACACCCCAGGACAGGCTCCGAGAGATTACCTGGGCTTCGCCCTGTAGTGCCGCACAGCGGCTACTTCAGGGCGCAAAGATAGGTAAGCATCTTCTTTTTTTTTCATGACCTTCTTCCTGGAGGGCGATGCGTCCGAATACCCTATGAGATGGAGAATCCCGTGGACCATCACGCGGTGAAGCTCATCATCGAAGGTCACACCAAAGCGACTGGCGTTGTCACCGACCCGTTCGATACTTATATATATGTCGCCTGTGAGGGGACCCTCCCCGATCCTGTTGTCAAACGTGAGGATGTCGGTGTAGTAGTCGTGCCGCAGGTAGCGGCGGTTCAAATCGATCAAGTAGGCGTCGGAGCAGAATATGAAGTTTATCTCCCCGAGTGTGACCTTTTCACGGTCGGCGACAGCATTGATCCACCGTGTCGTCTTGCGGGGGTGGGGAATAGTGAAATCCGTGTCTTCGCTGAAATAGCGGACGGCCGCTGCTGGCATCAGGAATTAATGTAGAAGCTCATCTCCACAACTTTGCCACCCTCCGCGAATTTTACTTCGTCCGACAGGTGCTTCATTAGGAAAATGCCCCGGCCTCCAGGCTTTTCAAGATTTTCCGGGGCGGTAGGATCCGGGAGGTTATCGTAATCAAAACCGCTCCCTTCATCCTTGACGATGAATTTGATCATGCTGTGCTCCAGGGAAAGGCTCAGGAACACGTTCTTTAGCCTATTGCTGTTATTGCCGTGCTTTATTGCATTGTTAACGGCCTCGGTAACGGCGATCATTATGTTTCCATAAATGTCGTCCTCAAGGTTGAACCGTTCCTTGGCGTTGTCAATAAAGCTTTCAATCATCCGGATGTTTTCTGCGATGGAGGGAATCTGAATGCTGATCGTATTCATTAACTGGCCTGGATTTACGGTTGGCTCAATCGCTTAAAATATTCGTCTACTTCCTTGCGGTAATAGGGATACAGTTTGGGAGGTACAGTTTTTAGCAATTCTACTTCTTTTTCCTTTAGACGCAAATACTCCTCAAAAGCAGGCGGTATGCTTTGCTCATGCTCCTTGGCGGTCTCCCCTTTTCTTTCATCATCCAGCTCCTGCTCCCGGAGCGACTTTTCCGCCTCCAACAGCCGTGTCAGGATCTCCTGCTGCCGCTTGATGAGCTGATCCGTAAGCTGTTTGTTAACCAAATCCATCTCTGTCTGCTCCATTTTGGATGGAAGGTCACCGCCCGGAACCTGGCCGTCCTCCTTCTTCATTTGCTCCTGCAATTCCTGCATGGCCCGTCGGATACGCTCCTGCTCTGCCGCCATCTCGGCCAGCTCCTCCGAAAGCTCCCTGCCGCTCTTTCCGCTGTTCTTCAGTTCCTGAATCTTATTGTTCAGTTGCTGCTGAAGCTGACTTAAACTTTGCTTCGGTGATTTTGCCGACTTCCCCTTCCGCATCCCGGGCTTCGCGTTAGCCATCATCTGCATCATCATGTCAAAATGCGAATCCAGCATTAGGGCCAGGTTATTGATGGAGGTCATCGCCAACTGCATTTCACTTTGCGCCTGGGGACGCCGGCGCTCCTTGTTGGCATCAGTCACTCTGTCCAGGTGCTCGTTGAGTTCCGACACCTCGCGTGTCACAAACGATCCCATAAATGGATCGCGCTTGGCAAGTGCCAATAAGCTGTCTTCCAACACTTTGGCGTTGTCCTGAAGCTGCAACTGATTTTCTGCAAGGCTATTGAATCGAGGATCGTTGGAATGCAACTCGCTGAACTCGTTCATCAGATCCTCCTGGTCAAACGAGAGCTTGATCAGGCCATGCAAAATGTGCCGCAAAGCCTCGAGGTTTTCCATGTCAACCTCCATCATGGCGGAATTCTGGGCCCCTTCCATCTGCTGCTGCATCTGCTGCATCTGGTCGATGGCCTTTTGCTGGTTTTGCTTCGACTGCGATGGCTTGTTCTGCTGCAGGTTCTGCTGGCTTTGGTCCTGCTCGTTCAAAATTTCCTGCGGCTGCTCCTCGCTGGGAACATCGTCGGCCTGGTCGATTTCTTCGCCTAACTCTCTGAGCTCCTCGAGTCTCTCACTGAGTTTCTGAAATTGGTTCTTCAGATCCTCCTGCTCTTTCGCGAGGTTTTCCGGACTTTCAGCCTTATCTGCATTCTGGTCGCCAGCGCTGTCATCACCCTTTGCGTTCTGCTCGTCCTTACCCTGGCGGTCGTCCGTAGCATTCTTCGAGTCGCTTCCCTTCTTGTCCTTCTTCGGGGAATCTTCCTCCCGGCTCAGGGATTCTGTCTTTTGAAGAAGATCCTTTTGTTCTTCAATGTTCCGTTGCAAATCTCGGATCGTTTGATCGAACCGGGTTTCAAACTGGAGTTGCTTCACCAGTTCAAGTACCCGATCAAGCTCCTTCTCGAGATTATTCGTGTTTTGGCTTAACTTATCAAGCAGGCGCTGCAGTTGCGAGACATCCGTTTTTTCTTTCAGGAGGCGCTGGAGTTCCTCGAACAACTTCTTCGTCTCCTCGTCGAGGAGCTCGTCCATTAGCTTTTGGATTTGCTCGGCCTTTTCCCGAATCCGTTCATTTTGTTCCGTAAACGCATCCTTCTTTTCTTCGTTCAACCGGTTTTGCTTCGAAATTTCCCGCAGGAGCTGGTCAAGGCTCTCCTTCTGCTGGATCATATCCTCAAGCATCTTTCTGTCCTGCCAGTCCAGGTCCTGCTTGCCTCTCAGACGCTCGCTGACCTGTTCGATCTGTTCCCTGAGGTTGGATGCTTTGTTAAATCCCTGGTCGATGCGTGTTTGCGTCTGCCGTCCCGACTCGTTGATGTCGGTAACCAGATCCTCTTCCGACGGAACAAAAAGCCGGTAGACCGCCGACTGCGAGGACTTCCGGCCATTCACGCCATCGTTATCCCACACTCTCAGGAAATACTCCAGCTGCTGACCCGGGGCGAGCCTGAGGGAGTCGAGAACCCAATTGTACGCAAAGCTCTGCTGCGGCTGGTCGGGGACTATCGGAATGCCCACTTTCCGGTTCAAAATCTCTTTTTCGCCATCAACGACCTTGTAATGCAATTCCAATCCCGTCAGGCCATAGTCATCGCCAATCATGCCGCCCAGGACCACACGCTTGTATAGTACGGTATCGCTGTAGGAGTTGACCGAGATACTGGGCCGCTGGTCCTTTATCACATTGATCTGGTACGCGATCCTGTCGCGGTTCTTGCTGGCATCGTTGGAAAGCGAAATTTCGTATTGATCGGTTTCAACAAATCGCTTGGCGTATGTAAATTCTTGATTATCAGTATCTTGGAAATCATGTCGCTGCCCATCGGACCGAAAGGAGATGCCTGCTTTGAGGGCATGGGCCGTCTGCAGGTTCCAGCGTACAGTCGTACCCTCGGGTACCTCGAGGTTTCCGGCATTGCTCACCTTCTCATCCCGCCGACGCGTATAGGCAGGGTAATCCAGCGCGACTTCGAAGCCGGTCAATTCGGGTCGGTTGAGCAATTGAATGCGATAAACCGGTGAAAAGAAGCCTGCCGCAGCAACCTGCACTTCCAGCGGCTGCTGCATATTCTCGAACGTATAGGAAAAGCGGTTGTCGCCCAGGTCATCGAGCTTATACCGCTGATTTGCCGTATGCACGTAAACCTGGTCGGGAATCTGCTTGCCCTCGAGCCGGATTACCAGTTCGAAATCTTCGTTATAAAAGCCAGCGAGATCCTTGTTCTCGACTATGAAATCAAAAGGCGCCTGTGGGCTAAATTCCTGGTTGAAGTGAATAATGCGGCTGGTACTATCTGTGATGATTCGCTGGTTGAGAAGGATCAGGAGCAAGATGGCGCCTATGGGCACAGCCAGGTAGCGCAGGAACCTCCGGTTTTGCCCCAGGTCGATGACAGATTCAAACGAGAGAGGTTCCAGGGCGTTGGACTTCTGCAGGATACTTGCATAGGCTAGTTGAGAATCCTGTCGGGAACGTCCCAACTGAAGCAGGTTTAACAGTCGATCCTTTACGGCCGGCATCCGCTCACCGATGATCCGGGCTGTCTGTTCCTCTTCGAGGCCTTTTTTAGCGATCCACCACCGAAGGGGATCACGCAGAAAACGGATTACGCAATAGGCAACGAGTGCGAAAAAGCTTACGAAAATAGCCAGCCGAAGGGTTGGGCCCAGCCAGAGGCTATGTTCGAGGACGGCGGCCAGGACGAAATAAGCGCTAACCAGTGTCAGCGTCAGGAGTGCACCTCGGATGAAAACATTGAGATAGTATTTCCGCTGAAAAGCGCGGATCTTCTCGTGAATTTTATCCATTCCTTCACCCATGCCACACAAGTTGTGGAGCCGGTCTTCCGGGCCGGGCTCCTGTTTCTACTTTCTTTATCAACGTACCCGGAAGCGCCCTGTTGGGGCTCACTAAAGATAATTGTTTTTTGGGTGAGGAATCCAAACCGAAAATGGAATTAGTGCGGTTCGTCGACGTCCCAATGATGCTCACGCTGAAAGTATTCCATCACCTGCATTTTGAGGATCTTCTCCTGTTCGATGAGGTCCAGATGAGGGAGTTTCTTTATCATTTTCCAATGCGGCCATCCGTCATTGTCGATGCCCTCCAGTTCATAGTAGCCGGCATAGCTCATCACCTTGCAAATGGCGATGTGCATCAGGTCCTGCTTTTCTTCTTTTGTGAAGTTGTGCTTTCCTTTTCCCAGTTCCTGCACGCCGATCAGAAACAGAACGCCGTGCATATCTTTTGGACGACGCCCGATCCGGCTTTCAAACAAATGCATAAGCCGTTCCCACTTCCTTTCTAATTCAAGATCTCTCTTAAACATCTGAACATCTTCAAAAATTTACACCGGCCACGCGGCAACAGCCTGCATTTCATAAATTCGGGAACCGGCCCCCGTGCCATTGTGCAAATATAGGTTACTCAACGTGAAAAGGTTTCTTGCTGAAATTGCCGACGACTTCGTGTCACTGGTTTACCCGAACTACTGCGAAGGTTGCCTGCAACCCCTGGTGAAGGGTGAGGATATTCTGTGCACGGAATGCCTGAGTGATCTTCCCAGGACGGACATGTACCTTGACCCGGACAATGCATTGGCAACACGTTTACGTGGCCGCATCCCCGTGAAGGCAGCGGCGGCTTTCCTGCGTTTCCGGAAGAAGGGAAAAGTGCAGCGCTTACTCCATGCGCTGAAATACCGAAACCGTCCGGAGATCGGGTTCAGGCTTGGGTATGTGTATGGATGCGATCTTGCGTCGAGCGGATTTTGCGATGCCTTCGACCTGATCGTCCCGGTGCCGCTTCACCCCGCGCGGCTCAGAGCGCGGGGATACAATCAGGCGGCCGAATGGGCGCGCGGACTCTCCGACGCTACGGGCATTCCCTTCGACCCGGGTATCATCCGGCGACTTCGCAATACGAAAACCCAGACAAACCGGAGCCGGATCAGCCGTTGGGAAAATGTGAGCGAGGTCTTTGCCGTAGTCGACGCAGATACCGTGCGCGCAAGGAACGTGTTGCTTGCGGACGATGTGGTGACTACCGGGGCCACGCTGGAGGCGTGCGGTCAGGTGTTGCTGAAGGCGGGGTGCGCCAGCCTGGGGATCGCCTGCATAGCTATGGCCCAGTAGAGGCGGCCGCGAACTAAAGCAGGGAGCACGCCGCCGTGGCGTGCTCCCGTGACTATAGACAGTGCGCCGACATAAACCTGCCGGTCAGAGTTGAGAAGGTTTTTGCGGCATGATCGCGGCAATCATTTTTTGAATGAGTTCTGCCGAATTCTTCGCCTGACACTTACGCAGCAGATTCTTTCTGTGCGTCTCCACGGTATGATGGCTGATGTTTAGCCTCCCGGCGATTTCTTTGGTAGTCAGTCCCACAGCAATGAGCGACAGGACTTCCCTTTCCTTAACTGTTGTTGGGTACATGATCTTTTGGACTAGTGCCCTTAATGGAGGTTGGACAAAAACGTAACCCGTATTTTTCAAAAAAAATTGTTTTGGCCCACAACTAAGGCTTGAGCGCTATATAAGGTGCAGGCGTCGGGGTAGCGTATTGTGTCGCAGGACGCTTGGCCAGTACCGCGCGGTTGCCCATGGTGTCGAACTTGAAGGTGCACATGGTTTTCTTACCCTCCGCCGAGACAATGTATCGCGTGGAATTGCCAATTACGAGCTCAAAGATCGGACCCATCTTCGCGTCTTCGCCGAGTCTGTTGCAGGATTCCTCCAACGCCTGCCTTACGAGAAGGGGAAGCATGGTGGGCGTGGCAATCTTTCGCGCCGTGGCTATCCGCCGTTCGCCGGCATTATAGTAGGCAACATACACCTCTCCATCCGAAAGGAAGGAAGCCAGGGAAACGCCTGAGACGTGCTTCCAGCGAGGGTTAATGGCATGCGGAAAGTCGGCTGCGAACTTTTCCGCCAGGGAGGTCGTGATACGATTTTCGGGCTGCGCCTGCAGGTGGCAGAGACATACAGCCAGCATTGCGGTTAAAACAAGGTTCTTTTTCATGATCGTTTGTTTTGATGTGCCCATTAATGCGCGGTGTGGCAGCGGGTAACGCCCCAGCTTTCAGGCATTCGGCGTCCCTTTCTTCAGGTAAAATGGCGTATCTTCGTAATACACACACCTGCATGGGTTACCTGCGAGGGTTTTTGTCATTAAGCGCATATTGATAATGGCCAGGGAGGACATCATAGGGAAAATCCGATCCGGCGGCCCGGCCGGGCTGGCCATGATTTACGAGGAACACCGCGACGAGTTTCTACACTGGATCAGGAGAGAATACGGGTGCTCCGAAGACGACAGTAAGGATATCTATCAAGTTACCATACTGGCGTTCTACGACAATGTGCGGAGTGGGAAGCTGCAACATTTGGTAAGCAGCATCAAGACCTACCTGTTCGGTATAGGCAAAAACATCGTCAGAGATACCATGAGAAAATCCACGCGTCAGATTGCCCTTGACCAGGAGCGATGGCTAAACGAGAACCTCGTTGACGAGCCAGGTGATGCGATCCCCGAGCACGTTTTCACATCCGCGAAGAGTGCGCTCGAACGTCTCGGAGAACCCTGCCGAAAGCTTGTCGAACTGTTCTACTACGAAAGAAAGAGCATGGATGAGATCGTTGGCATCTTAAACTACAAGAATGCGGAAGTGGCCAAAAATCAAAAGTGTAAATGCATGAAACGTCTCCGCAGGCTTTGCGAAGAGGAAATGAAAAAAACCTCAATTACCATAAACCATGAATACTGAGTACGATATTGCTCTTGTTGAAAGATATTTTGACAACGACCTGTTGGAAGGCGAGTCTGCCCTGATCGATGAGCGACTTAAGTCCGACGCCGAGTTTAAGGCTATTTTCGACCGCGAGCGCGCATTGATTCGCAGCATACGAGCGTCCGGCCTGAGCCGCGACCTTCAATTGCTGAAGGAGGTTGAGCGGGGCATTTCGGCCGCGGATCGGGGGCGCCAGCGCAGCCTCCAACCCTGGTACTATGCGGCGGCCGCGGCAGTAACGCTGTTTGTGGTCGCTACGTTATGGGTGTTCCCGCAACATGAAACACCAGACGAACTGTTCGACGAATATTTTACCCCGGTCAGCAATTCGTTTTCACCTGCACTGCGCGGCGGTGAAGCCACCTCGCAACCTGAGGCATTTCGATATTACGACCAGGGCAACTACGTTGCAGCAGCTAACCGGTTCGCTGACATGCTGGCCCGGGAAGTTGATCCTGATGTACTGCTGCTCAGCGCAAATGCGAACCTTGCCGCCGGCAATACCGTCGCCGCAGAAAACAATCTCATCAGACTGATCCGCGACTTTGACAACTATGATACGCCGGCGAAATGGTACCTCGGCCTTTGTTATCTGAAGCAAGGCAACGTCGACAAGGCGCGTGCCGTCCTGGAGGAACTCGGCCAAAGAGAAGTTTTCTACACCGGTCAGGCTAAAGAGCTGCTGAAAAAAGTCAATTAGAAAGTAAGTATCTGCAAGCAAGAAAAAAGGGCTGCGGGAAACCGCAGCCCTTTTGGTATTGAATCAGAGTTGGTATTCCTGTACACCTAGTAGTTAGAACCCGCACGGATCATCGCACAGCGGAAGCCAATCGTGGCAGTCGCTGAATCCTGATCCAGGAATCGGCGCGTTCCGGGCGACATCCAGTAGGCCACGTCTTTCCAGCTGCCACCCTTGTATACACGGGCGCGGTCGGTTATCAGCGACGTGAAACTTTCCGGGTTGGTTTCAAAATCACTGTTGTATCCGGCGGCCTCATCCAGGAAGCCGTCCCTCCGGATGGGATTCAGATCGTCAAAATCCTGGTATGACATCGGGCGGTAAACGTCCTGCACCCATTCGCTTACGTTGCCCGCCATGTTGTAAAGGCCGTAGTCGTTGGGAGGAAATTCATAAATGTATGACGTGATGAGCGCACCGTCGTTCAGACGACCGGCGATACCGGCATAGTCACCACGCCCGCGCTTGAAGTTCGCCAGCATGTAGCCCATCTGTTTGCCATAAGGATTACGCACGGCGTGTCCGTCCCACGGATAAATGCGCTGGTGGGTCTGAAGCTCTTCTACCCACTGCGTACCGATGAGTGCCTGCGCTGCATATTCCCATTCCGCTTCGGTGGGAAGTCTGAACGAAGGAACCACGATACCCGACTCGAGGGGAATCCGGCCATCGGTTTCAGCGAATTCTTCACCTGCAGCTTCAGCCAGAGCCCTGTTTACAGCATGAGTACGCCATACCGCGTACTTGCTGGCCTGGGTCCAGCTTACACCGACTACCGGGAAATAACGGAAGCCGGGGTAACGAAGATAATGATCCACATAGGGATCGTTGAATGCCAGTTTGCCAACCCATACCGTCGTGTCAGGCAGGGCAGCCTCATATACTTCCTGTGCGGAATCCTTTGCGAGGTAGTGCAAGTATTCCAGCCAGTTGATGTTGGCAATTTCAGTTTCATCCATATAAAAGGAGGCCACTGAAACCGTGCGCTCAAGATTGTCGCGATAAGACATCACGTCCTCTTCGAATGAGCCCATCACCGCACGGCCCCCTTCAATAAACACCATGTTCGGGGCGTCAGGTTGTCCCTTAAAGGGTTTGACCATGAATCCACCCGCATCCTCGTCGTTGAACGCCAAGCCCGTTGCGTTGCTGAGCTGTCCCGGGTTCTGCGCCGTGGGTTTGCTGCCACCGCCTCCAAAAAGTGAACAGGCCGAAAGAACAACAGACCCGCCCAGGAGATAAAAAAGACTCTTAAATGAATACCTCATCTGAAAAAAAGTTTTTAAACCAAATGCTAAGATACCTACATAAACGCGTGTTTTCCAAGAACCTCCGGTCGAACAGGCGATTCCGGAATGTAAGATTCCCATGCTCCAGTTAAACGTCGGTGGGCTCAAAGTATTGTTTGGGGAACGGACCTTCCCTTTTTGGGATGAAGCCAAAGACTAACCAACACAGGAAGCGGTCAGATTGCACGATTTGAGGCTCAACTGCCAGTGGCATGCTTTTTTGAAGGGTGTCAGAAATTCTGAAAAACTTTTTAGTATGTCACTCTCCCTATACGACTTCAGGGTTATGCCTTTTGAAAAAAAGTGCGATGTGATCACTTTTCAGGGAAACTACCTCATCCACCGTAATTTGGGCGAATGCAAGGTATTTCTCTATCACACCAACGAATTTTTTGTAGAGGTGTTCTTTTCGACCACCCATCAAAAGGTGCTCATGATCAATGCTTTCGACACGGTCATGGGACTGTACCCCTACCTGGATAAGATCTCGCTTGTTGACCTGGCCGACTGCATCTGATCCAATATGGCAATTGCAGCATCTACGGAAGGGATCTGCTCAATGGCGAGCATGGCCTTTCCTGCCCGGTCGCGCATCCTGAATCGTCCGGGCTGCTGCTGAACGTACTTCAGAATGTCGCCAAAAACGGGCGAACTGAAGTAAGTTTCATTGCCAGAAACAAAAAAACCACGGAGCTGGTCACCCTTCAAGACCAGCCTTTCAAAGCCAAGTTTTTCACCCAGCCACCGGAGACGGACTGAATTTATCAACTCCAGTACCGGCTCGGGAATCGGCCCGAAGCGGTCGCGCATCTCGGCGGCAAATGCCTGCAGCTCTTCTTCCGTCCTGATGTTGTCGAGTCGGGAATATAACTGGAGGCGTTCGGTGACGTTGCTCACATAACTCTCAGGAATAAGAATTTCGAGGTCCGTTTCGATCACGCAATCCTGCACGATAACCTTCGCCTTTTCCGCAAGCTCGGCTGCAAACAAATCTTTGAAGTCCGTTTCTTTCAATTCCTGAATTGCTTCATCCAGGATCTTGTGGTATGTATCGAATCCCAGGTCGGTGATGAACCCGCTTTGCTCAGCACCGAGCAAATTCCCCGCGCCACGGATATCCAGGTCACGCATGGCTACTTTGAAACCGTCGCCCAGTTCCGAAAACTCTTCCAACGCGGCGAGTCGCTTCCTGGCATCAGCCGACAACTGGGAAGCAGGCGGTGTAAGCAGATAACAGAATGCCTTCTTGTTTGAACGCCCTACGCGGCCGCGCATCTGGTGGAGATCCGATAAGCCGAACATGTGCGCCTGGTTGATGATGATCGTGTTCGCATTGGGGATGTCGAGACCCGACTCAATAATATTAGTGGAGACGAGCACATCGACTTCTCCATCGATAAACCGCATCATCACCTTTTCGAGTCTTGAACCTTCCATCTGTCCATGCGCGATGCCGATGCGGGCATCAGGAACAAGACGAAAGATTATGTTCGCTACCTGCTCTATGTCATGTACCCTGTTGTGAACAAAGAACACCTGACCACCTCGCCGGAGCTCAAAGCTGATGGCATCGCGGACAACACCCTCGTTGAATGTATGGAGTTCTGTTGTTACCGGTTGCCGATTCGGAGGTGGGGTCATGATAATGCTGAGATCACGCGCGCCCATTAGCGAAAAGTGCAGCGTCCGCGGTATGGGCGTAGCAGTCAGCGTCAGCACGTCGACGTTCAGTTTCATCTCTTTAAGCTTGTCCTTAACGCGTACGCCGAACTTCTGTTCTTCGTCGATCACCAGCAATCCCAGGTCCTTGAAGACTACATCCCGCGCTACAATGCGGTGCGTTCCTACGAGTATGTTAATTTTTCCTTCCCTGGTCTCGGCAAGAATTCTCTTGATATCTGCCGATGACCGAAAGCGTGAAATGTGTTCGATGGTGACGGGAAATGCGGACAGCCGTTCGCGAAATGTCCTGTAGTGTTGCATCGCGAGGATAGTGGTTGGCACTAACACGGCCACCTGCTTTCCTTCGTTCACTGCCTTGAATGCGGCGCGTATGGCAACCTCTGTTTTTCCAAAGCCGACATCGCCACATACGAGGCGATCCATGGGATGAGGCGCTTCCAGGTCACGCTTGACATCGGCGGTTGCGCGCGCCTGATCTGGCGTGTCTTCGTACATAAATGATGTCTCGAGTTCCGCCTGCAGGTAGCTGTCAGGTGAATAAGAATATCCAGGAGCCGATTTCCGCTTGGCGTAAAGCTCGATGAGCTCCTTGGCAATGTCCTTTACCCGCTTTTTGACACGCGACTTCTTGGTCGCCCATTCCTGGCTTCCCAGCTTGCTGATTGCAGGCAGTGCGCCATCCTTCCCCGTGTATCGCGAGATCTTATGCAGGGAGTGAATGCTCACGTAAAGGATGTCGTCATCTTTGAATACAAGCCGGATCGACTCCTGTTCGCGGTCCCTTACGATCTTTTTTTCGAGTCCGGCAAATTTTGCGATGCCATAGTCGATATGAGTGACGAAGTCGCCGGGCTGAAGCGTCTGCAATTCGCGGAGTGTTAACGCCTTGGATTTGCTGAACTTTTCCCGCGCCTTGTATCGATGAAAACGCTCGAAGATCTGGTGGTCCGTGTAGCAGGCAATTTTCATGTCCGCATCCTGAAATCCGGCACGCAAAGAGACGTCGAGCGTCTCCACGCTGACTACACTGCTGATTTCGGCAAAAATCGACTTCAGCTTGTCAAGCTGATGCGGAAGGTCGGAAGCGATGAAACTGCGGTATCCCTGTTGCTGAAGTTGTTCAAGGTCAGCAGTCAGCAATTCGAAATTTTTGTTGAACGAAGGCTGCGCCCCGGAAGTGAACTGAAACGAGTGGGTAGCCGGAAGCAGAAACCGGCTGCCAAACTCTACGCAGGGAAACGACGCTACGGTGCGGTCAAAAGTGTCGCGGTCGTCGAAAAGAATCTCAGGACCGGAAACGACCTGAGTCTTTCCTCCTCCCGCAAGCCGGGCAAATGATTCGGCGGCGGTATCGAAACTCTTTTGTATGATGTCGCCTGTCAGCTGGAGATCTTTGAACCACAGTACCGATTCCGGCGAGAGGAAGGAAAAGAACGATTGTCGTTCGGCCTTTAATGTTTGCGATTGCAGGTTGGGGACAATGCTCAGCCTCGGGAACTCGCCCACAGAGATCTGCGTGGTAGGATCGAACGTCCGGATGCTCTCGACCTCATTGCCAAAGAGTTCGATGCGGTAAGGCAGTTCGTGCGCGAACGAAAAGACGTCGATGATTCCACCGCGTACCGCATACTGTCCGGCTTCGTAAACGAAATCGGTCCGTTCGAAACCGTATGCCCTGAGGAACTCTTCGAGGAACTCGGTGTTAAGATGCTCTCCTATCGCGACACCGAACGTGTTGGCCGAAAGCGATTTTCTGCTCACCACTTTTTCGCCGAGGGCTTCAGGATATGTCACGACGACAAGCGGCGAATGACCGGGTTCGCTGATGCGACTCAACACCTCTGCCCGCATCAGTACATTTGCGTTCTCCGTTTCGTCGTATTCATACGGACGACGATACGACATGGGAAGCAGGAGGACTTCCCTGCCCAGCAGGCTTTGCAGGTCATTCTGGAAGTAGGCCGCTTCCTCCTTCTCCTGCATTACGAAGATGGAGTCACGAGGCTCGAGGGTGAAAACGGCGGCCGCGATGACGGCATCCAGGCTTCCTGCCGCGCCCCGGATGTGAATTCTGGACGGACCGGGCGCACGAACCCCTGCGGCAACGGTCCTGATCACACCCTCCGCGCAATACAGATTCAGAAAATCATGCGCCCTCAATCCCGGTTTGCAGTAAAGGATGCAAAGATAAAACGGATCACAACAAATTTGAGTTAATTTTGGCAAAATGACCTGGCAGCATTTCTTTGCATTCACAGGCACACTGTCTGCATTTCTGCTCTTAGCAGGATTGTGGCGGCCCTGGATTGTGCTTTGGTGGCGATCACATCAAAATCGGAAAATGGTGCTGCGGTGGTACGGCACGTCGTTCCTGGTGAGCGCGCTGGCCTTCTGGGTCGTCCAGCTTCTACAATGACATTCTGACTATATATATCATGATGAAATCGCTAATCTGTTTTCTTGTTGTAGTGAGCGCCCTGATGGTGCAATGCAGCAGGACCTCCGAACACAGCCAAACCGCAGCGCCGGAGCCGGCCTCCTCTGTCAATGAGTTGCCTGACATGAACCTGGTGACGATGGATCGGCAGATCATTCCGGCACGCGAACTGACGGGCAAAAACATCCTGATTTTCTTTCGCACCGAATGCGATCACTGCCAGCGGGAAGCGAAGGCCATCAGCGAGAATCTGGACGCCTTTGGCGACTATCAGATCTATTTTGTCGGTACGGACGGTCACGAAGCATCCCGGAAATTTGCTGCAGATTATGGACTTGACGGCAAGAGCAACGTGCACTTCGTCCAAACCACAGTGAACGAGATACTCGACCGGATTGGACCGGTATCGACTCCTTCTTTATATATCTATTCAAACGAACGCCGACTGGTGGGTCACCTCGACGGTGAAACCCCCATCGAAGAGATCCTTCAGCACCTTTAACGGAGCCGTTTTGCGACGACCAGCGTGGGGCCGTCGGGAGAGCTGAATGCCAGAAGATAGCCCTCACCACCTTCTTTGAGACCGGCCTGTGTTCTGAGTTGAGCTGCAGTGAGGGGATAGTTGCGCACAACGACGTTTGCCCGGCGTTCCGGAAATGCGGCCATTACATCGGATCCAACCCGATGCGCTACGGTCAACGTTTCGTAGGCCCGACCGGGAAAGTCCCGGACGAGTTTTTCCGATGTATACAGGTGCGTGTTGGCATGCAGCTTAGCTAGACCAAAGCGGGACGCAATAAGGCGAAAAGCACCAGCCTTGAGTAGCTCCGGCCGGGGTTCGTAGATGTACCGTAGCGGGCCCGCGTATTGCACCGCGGCGGCGCTCTCGTCCGAGCGACGAAATGAAAATGGCTGGCGGTCACCCGACAAGTCTACCGCTTCGAGGAGCGGTTCTTCCGTGCAATCCGATTCGGCAAAAAACAACAACTCACGAACTTCCCCGCCCAATGCCACTACACTAACCTTGGTTACATTCCGCACAACCTGTAAGCCCCGGTCGATGTCGAGCATTGGTGATGCCTTCAGCATCAGTCGTTTGAAAGTCGTTCCCAGGAACGGCGCGAGCGTCCGGACGTCCGGCGAATAGCCAGTTAGTTCGATTTTCTTCTGATTGGTTTCCGTTCGACGGGAAGGATCGAGGAAGGCGACGTCAAAAGTGAGCGTCGTCTCACGCAGAAACGTCAGCGCGTCTTTCTGATGGTAGGTAATATTGAGTGCCCCCAGCTGACGGTGGTTATGGCGCGCCAGTAGCAAAAGCTCGCGGTCGGGCTCCACGTAGTGCAATTCAGCGTATTGGTGGCTGAGGAAGAATGCGTCGACGCCAAATCCTCCCGTCAGGTCTACACAACGCTCAAGAGAGGGGGTGCTGAAAGCGGCGGCCTGGCGGGCTTTGTATTCGGCCGTTTTCTGCGACGAGCATTGTTCCAGATTCACAGACGGCGGATACACAATGCCCTCCGTCGAAAAGTACTGCGGCAATTTATGCCTGGCTTTCTGCAGACCGGCAATCTGTACCGCGATGTCGCGGAAAGGAACACCGAACCTTTGTGCAGGCTGCCTCAGCGACAGTTCATGGATGTCCGAGGATACATGGGCGCGGATGAACTCCTGAACCTGGGGCTGGAGTAGCCGTGCGTCAGGAAGGTCCGGGTCACTAATAGACAAGACTTTTCTCCAGCATGAACTCGGCGATCTGAACCGCGTTCGTTGCTGCACCCTTCCTCAGGTTGTCAGAGACGACCCACATGTTCAGCGTATTGGGTTGCGATTCGTCGCGGCGCAGTCTTCCCACGAAGACTTCGTCCTTACCCTTGGCGTAAATGGGCATAGGGTATACGTTGTTGGCCGGATCGTCCTGCACGACAACTCCGGGCGTTTGCGCAAGCATGCGGCGTACCTCATCGAGGTCGAAGTCTCTGTGGAACTCCACGTTGACCGCCTCTGAATGGCCGCCGATGGTCGGCACGCGCACCGTGGTAGACGTCACGCCGATGCTGTCGTCTCCAAGGATCTTCCGCGTTTCATTTACCATCTTCATTTCTTCCTTCGTGTACCCGTTGTCGAGGAAGACGTCGATATGAGGCAACGCATTCATGTCGATGGGGTGCGGGTAAACCCGGGTGCCTTCTACACCTGACCGCTCGTCCATCAGCTGCTGAACCGCGTCTTTTCCTGTTCCGGTAACGGACTGATAGGTGGACACCACAATCCGCCTGATCTTGTATGCGATATGCAGGGGCGCCAATGCAAGTACCATCTGTATGGTAGAGCAGTTCGGGTTCGCTATGATCCGATCGTCAATACCAATAACGTGACCGTTAATTTCAGGTACTACCAGCTTCTTGTCCGGATCCATGCGCCACGCGGAAGAATTGTCAATGACAATGGTGCCCGCTTCGGCGAATTTGGGCGCCCATTCGAGGGACGTGCCGCCGCCAGCGGAGAAAATAGCGATATCCGGCGCCTGTTTCACCGCCTCTTCAATTCCAATAATCTTATAGTCGGAGCCCTTAAACTTCATGGTCTTGCCAACTGATTTGGCCGAGGCTACCAGAATCAGTTCAGTGAATGGAAAATTTCTCTCTTCCAGTACGTGCAGGATCTCCTGCCCCACGAGCCCGGTGGCTCCAACAACCGCAAGTTTCATGATTCGTGTTTGTATTTAGAACTACAAAAATAGTACTTTTGAAAGAGCCCAAAGCAATAAAGACCCCCGTGTATGAATAAATTTATTTGGGCTCTCGGGTTAACTATTGTTAGTTCGAGCCTCGACAACCCGGCTTTCTCTCAGTTCGGCGACGAACCCGTTCCATCCAGCGATGTCGCTTTCAAGGATGTCGTCATTACCGAAATTCTTTCTGATCCATCTCCGCCAGTGGGTCTTCCGGAAGCAGAATTTGTTGAGATATTCAATCGCAGTACTGTAACCGTTAACCTTGGGGAATGGACCCTTTCGGATGAAGTGTCTACCGCCCGACTTCCATCGGTGTCCATTGCGCCGAATGAGTATGCGGTCATGGTATCGTCGCAGCATGAGACGGCATTTAAAGACGTCCGGGTTGTTCCGGTAACGGGCATGCCGACTTTAAACAATGGCGGTGATGCGATTATTCTAAGGTCATCCGCGGGGCTGACGATCGATTCGGTGCGCTATTCAAGCACCTGGTATCGCAATGCATCAAAGAAGGAAGGCGGTTGGTCTCTTGAACTTATTGATCCGTCCAATGCCTGCGGGGAGGAAGACAACTGGACGGAGTCGGAAGCCCCGGAGGGCGGAACGCCAGGCAGGCAGAATTCAGTTTTTGCGACAAAACCGGATGGCACCGGGCCTCACATTGCGGCCGTGACGGCCACGGGGCCAAGTTCAGTCTTAATCGAGTACAACGAAAAACTTGCAAACGAAGAGGTGCTTCCCGGGGATGTGACGATCGAACCGGATGTGGGTGTTGCTTCAGTCGTACTGGGCACGTCATTACGGTCCCTGCACGTGACGTTGTCAGACGCGCTGGAAACCGGAACGCTTTATAGTGTCAGCGTGAAGAACATCAGGGATTGTAGTCACAATCTTGCCCTTGACGAAGGCGTAACCTTTGCTGTGCCGGAACCGGCTGACAGTCTTGATGTCGTCGTCAATGAAATCCTGTTCAACCCGCGACCCGGAGGTGTCGATTTTGTGGAACTATACAATCGGTCGCGCAAGTTCATCAACCTGAATGGCTGGAGGACGGCGGATTATTCGGAGGGTACTGTCAAAAATTCCAGGGTCATTACCGAGCAGGACAGGCTGTTGCCTCCCGGCGGCTATGCCGTGCTGACCGAAGATGCCGGGGTCCTTCTCAATCAATATCCTGATGCCTCGGCGGAAGCGCTCGTGGAGACACGCTTGATCGCTTTGCCTGACGATGAGGGATCATTGGCGTTGGTAGACGCAGCGCAAAATGTTATCGATGTCGTGACCTACACGAGCGCCCAACATTCTGTGTTTATTGTTACGGCCGACGGTGTATCGCTCGAACGGCTCTCGGCGGATGCTGCGAGCAACGATGCTGCCAACTGGCATTCGGCTTCTACCCAGGCTGGCGGAGCAACACCAGGGCGAAGAAACTCGGTGGAGGCCGTTTCGTCGGGCTTGCCCTCTAACGCTATCACCGTTGATCCGCCCGCATTCAGGCCGGTTAATGGGAAACCGAATTTCACGCTTATCCGTTACAACTTTGACCAGGCCGGATATGTGGCCAATGCGAGGATACTCGACCAGCAGGGTCGGTGTATCCGTTTGATTGCTAGCAATGACCTTCTCGGAACGGAGGGGTTTTATCGCTGGGATGGCGACCGCAACGACGGTTCGCGAGCCCGGGTAGGCTACTATTGGCTTTGGTTCGAAGTGTTTTCACCGTCGGGCGAAGTGCGAACATTCCGGGAACGGATTATCGTTGCGGGAGACTTTTAAAGAAACCGTTTATTGGCCACAGCCGCGGGAAACAGCGCTTCCAGGAATAATGGAGGCAATATTTTTTGTTTTAGAGACCAGGGCGTAATTTTGCGCATCTTTTACCAAACGAGAAATACGGGACATGGCCATAAAGAAGAAAAAAACTCCCGCTAAGGTAGCAAAGAAGAAAGCGACGGCTAAGTCGAAGGCGAAGCCTGCGGCAAAGGTGAAGAAGGCTAAGGCTGCTGCTAAGGTGGCAAAGAAGGCCAGCACGCGTAAGGCTATCGCCAGGAAGAAGGCAGTCGCGAAAAAGCCGGTGAAGAAAGCAGTGATCAATCAAAAGAAAAGTGTGAAGGTGGCTAAGAAGAAAAGTGTAAATGCTCCGAAGGCAGCTGAGGCGCCCGTATCGAAATCGAAAGTGACCCCTCAGGTGAAAGTTGAACCGAAGACTACGCAACCTGAAAAGGTACGTGTTGAGGCGCCGCAAAAGGAACAACCCGCAGCAAAGCCTGCCGCGGAATCAAAGCCGTTACCTCCTGTTGCACAGATGCACACGTTTCAGATTCCCAACCAGCGTCCTATCGCGCACAAACCCGCGCGTACTACTACGGATGAAACACGCACCCGTTATTCTGAAGAGGAACTTCGGGAATTTGAGAAACTGATTCTTGAAAAGCTCGAGAAGGCTCGTGAGGAATACAAGATCCTCAAGGATACACTGAATCGGACCAACGATGAAGGCACCGATGCCACATCAGGGGGGAACACCAAAGTGCTTGAGGATGGTGCGGAAACCGCTGAAAAGGAAAATCTAAGTCAGCTCGCCGCGCGTCAGCAGAAATACATTACCAACCTGGAAAATGCGTTGATCCGTATCAAGAATGGCACGTATGGAATCTGTTCGGTAACCGGCAAACTTATTTCCAAGGAACGCCTCATCGCGGTGCCTCATACGACCCAGTCGATTGAAGCGAAAATGATGAAGCAAGACTAGCACATTGGACTTTCTTCAGAACCATATAGAAGCCCTTATTTTCTGTTCGCCTACTCCTATTCGGGTCGGCGAATTGGTTGCGTGCCTGTCCGAGATGTTTGCAACAGAAGTTCCCGAGGAGGACGTAACCGGAGCCATACAGCGCCTGGAAGAAAAGTACGCACAGGAAGAGTTTTCTTTCCAACTCTACAAGTCTTCCGGGGGATATCAGTTCCTTACCAAGCCTGCCTATCAGGCAAGCATTGGTATCATGCTGAAGCAGCAATCGAAAAAAAGGCTTTCTACATCCGCGATGGAGACCTTGTCGATCATCGCATACAAGCAACCTATTTCAAAAACTGAAATTGAAAACATCCGCGGAGTGAACTGCGATTACGCGGTGCAGAAATTGCTGGACAAAGGATTGGTCGAGATCAAGGGGAAGGCCGACACGATCGGACGTCCCATGCTGTACGGCACATCGCAGAAATTCATGGAGTATTTCGGAATCAATGATTTGAGCGAACTACCGACTCCGAAGGACTTTGCACACGAAGTGAATACCATCGGCGAGAATATGGATCTTAAGGATGCCGATGCGCAAGGGTAAAAGCTCCGCCACTCCTGGCAGGAGAAAATCTTCAGGAAAATTCTCACGTACGCCGGATAGTGACGCCGGCAAATCGAAGCGTACGTTCTCACGACGCGATACCACGCCGTCCAAAACGGGGGCGCGAAAGAAAACGGGAGTCAGCTTTTCCAAAGGCGATAGGAAACCCAGAAAGCAAGAGTCCCAAGGGGTTTCTCAGACGCTGGCACAGGACGGCCCCGTACGTCTCAACCGCTACATTGCCAACAGTGGCGTTTGTTCGCGACGTGAGGCCGACAACCTCATCCGTATGGGCCTGATCACCGTGAACGGCAACGTGATTACCGAACTTGGCTACAAGGTAACTCCGGGCGACAAAGTGCGCCACGAAGGAAAGCTGCTCACCGCCGAGAAACCGGTATATATATTAATGAATAAGCCGAAAGGCCTCCTTACCACAACGCGGGACCCCAGGGAGCGCGACACGGTCATGTCACTGATCGGGAATGCCGTCAAGCAGAGAATCTATCCGGTGGGACGACTCGATCGCAATACCACCGGATTGCTGCTGCTAACGAATGACGGCGATCTGGCAGAAAAGTTGTCGCACCCCTCGCACAACGTAAAGAAGATTTACAAGGTCGAACTCGACCGGCCGATTTCGGCGGCTGACTTCGACCGCCTCGCCAAAGGTGTCCAGCTGGAGGAGGGACGCGCTGTTCCCGACGATGCTGCTATTGTATCTGACGATGGAAAGACAATCGGCCTGGAGCTTCACATCGGGTGGAACCGGGTGGTGAGGCGCATTTTCGAAGCATTGGGTTATGAAGTTCGCAAACTCGATCGAACGATGTACGCCGGTCTCGACAAGCGCGACCTTCCACGCGGAACCTGGCGCTATCTTACTTCCCAGGAAGTCGTCCGGTTGAAGCACTACCGCTAAACGTACACAAATTACGCGTTCTCCAGCGTTACGGTAAAGGTTGTGCCTTTCCCAAACTCCGACTCCACCTCGATTTTGCCTTTTACCTTTGCGAGTGCCTCTTTTACGATGTACAGCCCCAGCCCGGTACCGTCAGTTTCCTGCGAAGCCCGAAAGAACATATCAAAGATCTTGTTCAGGCTGTGTGCGGGGATACCCTGTCCGTTATCTTCCACGGTAAATATAACGGTGTCGCTGATGCGTTTGAACCTGATCCGTATATACGGATCTTCCTGGTTGAGCCGGTGATATTTCACCGCGTTGGTGATGAGGTTCGAGAGTATGATCGAAATCTGGTTGGGGTCCGAGTAAAAGCTACTTTCGGAGTTTTTGTCATAGTCGAGTCTGATGCTCGAGGTTCCCTTAGAGAACTCGATGTCAGAAACCACCTCATTCACGAGGTCGCTAAATCGGATGGTTTGCTTTTTTATTCCGAGTTTTTTCGTCTTCGACAGGCGCAACACATCGGTGAGGATCATGTTCAGCTTCTGGGCGCGCTGCTCGATCAGTTCCATGTAGTGTTTTCCTTTTTCCTCATTGAGTTCCACCTTGCCGAGGTAAGTCAGCCCGAGAATGGAGGTTATCGGCGCCCGAAGATCGTGGGATGTACTGTGAAGAAAGCTGTCGAGATCTTTGTTTACTTGTCGTAACTTCTCTCGCTCATCTTCAAGCAACCACATGACCATGCTCATGCTCATGACGGAGATCGTGATGAGGTTGATCAGGCCGCGCGACCCGGGAAGCATTGCATGTTCGGAAGTCGTGTCAAAGATCATCATGAAGATGGAGAAGAACTGATACCCGCTGTACGCGATAAAAGAGATTGCCAGCAGCTTCTGCCCAACGCCACGGGTGAACTTTGGATTCTTCCACACAACGATAGCGGCGAGCAGAAATCCGACGCCTGAAATTAGCGAGCGCGATCCGATGCGGATCAGATAGCGTTCGTAACCGGTTTCCGGATTCTGCCCGAACGCGAGCACCGTGACCACTCCAAGGACGACGACACCCAGGATGATCGACTGGTATATTCTTCGGTTAACCGGTCTTGAACGTACAAGCTGGTACGAGCCGATGAGAATGTATACGATCTGAAGGAATGCGCAAACCTGGGCGACGATATTCACGGGGATCCAACCTTCAGGCGGGTAGACTTCATCGGCCACATTGGTCATCAGGACGACGGAACTGGTCATATATATGGAGAACACCAGCCAGCTTCGCGACCACGTTCGAAGAAAACGCCGCTCGTATACAAGACTAAAATGTCGGAATATGGAAAACATCACAAGCCCAAGCAATGCCTGGGCTACATAAGGGGCAGCTGGATCGGCGGCGAGTCCGAGTAACTGTCTGATGAAATGCATCAAGGAAGACTAAAGCCGAAAAAACTAATACAAAGAAAATGATAGTTTTAACTAAATAAGGTAAAATTGGACTTTCAGAGGAATCTTGTTGAGAAAAAAATACCGAAAGGCGGACCGCGGCGGCTTGGGGAACCGCGAAATGGGGAGTTGTGGTGATGGACGGAATCGAACCGCCGACACAAGGATTTTCAGTCCTTTGCTCTACCAACTGAGCTACATCACCAATACGGCGCCAGGCGGGCGAATAGGGGCCAAAAGTATATAATTTTATATTTCGTGCAAAATTTAACTTGTTAGCCCAATGACCGTGCAGCAGATCGCGTTTGTGGTTGTCCTGGTCGCAACGGTTTACGTTGTCTGGCGACGTGCGCGTATTATTGCGCGGAACATCCGAATGGGCCAGGGTGAGCTACGGGGTGATCACCCCCGCGAACGCATGCGCAACATGTTGCTGGTGGCGTTTGGTCAGAAGAAGATGTTCAAAAGACCATGGCCCGCCATCCTGCACCTTTTTGTATACATCGGCTTCCTCGTTATCAATATTGAAATTCTCGAGTTTATTGTCGACGGCGTCGTGGGAACGCACCGGATATTCGCAGCCTATCTCGGAGGTCTTTATCCTGTGCTCATGAATATCTTCGAATTCCTCGCTGTCGCCGTCTTGTTATCCTGCGCGATATTTTTGCTGCGGCGGAATGTGGCAAAAGTTAAACGATTCTGGTCTGCTGAGATGACCGCCTGGCCGCGCCTTGACGCGAACCTTATTCTTACTGCAGAAATACTTTTGATGGTGGCCATCCTTACCATGAACGCCTCCGATCAATGGTTGCAGACGCGGATGCCGGAGCATTATCCGGATTCCGGAACGTTATTCTTCAGTAGTTTTCTCATGCCGGCCTTTGCCGACGCGCCCACCGCATCGCTTGTCGTTACGGAACGCGTCGCCTGGTGGTTTCACATTCTGGGAATTCTCGGCTTCGCGATCTATATCACTTATTCAAAGCACCTCCACATCGTCCTTGCTTTTCCGAACACCTATTATGCTTCCCTCAAACCCAGGGGACAGATGAAAAATATGGAAGTCGTTACGCAGGAAGTACGCGCCATGCTCGGGCTTGCCGATGCGCCACCCACGGGGGAGCCGGGGCGTTTCGGCGCGAAAGATGTTAACGACCTCTCAAGGGTGAGTCTGTTGGGCGCATATGCCTGTACGGAGTGCGGACGGTGCACGGCGGAGTGTCCGGCGAACATCACAGGAAAGGCGTTGTCGCCCCGCAAGATCATGATGGATACGCGCGACCGGATGGAAGATGTCGCGAGAAGCCTGGCAACAGGTGGACCCGGTCTGGATGATGGAAAGTCATTGTTTGGCGACTACATAACGCGCGAGGAGATCAATGCCTGCACGGCATGTCAGGCTTGCGTGGAAGCATGTCCTGTCATGATCAATCCGCTGGAGATCATACTTGATATCAGGCGCTACATCGCTATGGAGGAATCCGGGGCGCCACAAGCCTGGAACGCTATGTTTCAAAACATTGAGAATAACTTTGCCCCCTGGAAATTTCCGCCCTCAGATCGCTTCAACTGGGCGAATGAAGGCAACGGAGCTAAATAAAATAAAGCCGGTGGATCAGCAGGAACAAAAGATACCAACCATGGCGGAACTTGCCGCGCAGGGAAAAACACCCGAAGTCCTTTTTTGGGTGGGTTGCGCGGGTTCGTTCGACGACCGGAGTAAGCGGGTTACGCGGGCATTTGTCAAGATCCTGCAGGCCTTGAACATCAACTTTGCCGTACTGGGTAACGAGGAGGGTTGCACGGGAGATCCGGCACGTCGCGCCGGGAATGAATTCCTCTTCCAGGTGCAGGCGACCAACAACATCCAGGTCCTGAACGGATATAACATTCGCACGATCGTCACGACCTGCCCCCATTGTTTCAACACGATAAAAAATGAGTATCCTCAGCTGGGCGGCAACTATGCTGTTGAACATCATTCCACGTTTCTGCAGCGACTGATCAGCGAGGGACGTATCGTGCTGAAGGAGGGTGGGTCCTTCAAGGGTCGGCGCATCACCTACCATGATTCGTGCTACCTTGGCAGAGTAAACCAGGTGTATGAGGCTCCCCGGGATGTGCTTGCGGCGCTGGATGCCGACCTGGTGGAGATGAAGCGGAGCAGGTCGAAAGGGCTGTGTTGCGGCGCCGGAGGCGCGCAAATGTTCAAGGAGCCAGAACCTGGAAAAAAGGACATTAACGTAGAACGTGCTGACGAAGCGCTGAAAACGGGTGCAGATACCATCGCCGTAGCGTGCCCGTTCTGCATGACCATGATGCGGGACGGTGTGAAAGCGCGGGAGAAGGAAGCCGCGGTGACCGTGAAGGACATCGCAGAACTTATTGCAGAAAGGCAGGGTTTGTAACCATAGAAATCAAAGGAATGTTTGTCGAATTTGATCAAATGCCAGACGACGCAAGGGTCTGGATTTATATGGCGGACCGGAAAATTTCCGCAGAGGATAGCCAGGTCCTGGAAGCAGAACTACGAGCGTTTACGGAGGAATGGGCAGCCCACGGCGTGCCCCTGCGTGCTTCGTACGCGCTTGCGGAAGATCGGTTCCTGATTCTGGCTGTGGATGAATCGCATCACAGTCCCAGCGGATGTTCTATCGATTCATCGGTAGGTGCACTTCGCCGGATTCAGGAAGCTACAGGCATCGACTTTCTGGACAGGAAAGGCGTGCCTTTCTGCGAGGGGGACGAAATCACGATCATCGGCCTGAATGAACTCAAACAAAAGTACCGCGATGGTGTATGGGACGGCGACAGCCTGACGTTCAATATTCTGGCTAAAACCGTCGGCGAATTCAGATCCGCATGGAAGATTGCTGCGGGGTCCACCTGGCTAAAGCGCTACGTTGAACCCAGGGAGGCGGACACAATAGCCCGATAAATTTTGTTAGATTTGGTGAAAAGGCATTGCGGCTTATGAGGCTCATTACGCTCCTTCCCGTTTTCGCGTTACTGGCAATCGCTTGCGGAACGGAGAAAAAAGCTACGAAGGCATTCCAGCTGGGCAAATACCAGACTGCTATTGACCTTTACAACAAACTGCTCGCCGACAACCCCAAAAACGGCTACTATAATTATATGGTCGCGGAGTCCTACCGCTTGTCCAACCGGCTTAAGGACGCTGAGCCCTACTACACCAACGCCGGTGGACGTGGCATTAACAGAGATACCGTTAGGTTCTTTTACGCCCAGTCGCTCAAATCTAACGGTAAGTACCAGGAGGCGCGTCGCGAACTTGATGAACTGATAAAGAACACGACAGCCCAGGCATTAAAAGAGCGCGCCAGCGCTGAACTCGAGGGGCTGTCCTACCTGGAGAGGCTCAACGGTAGTGTCAATTACTACCGTGTCAAGAACCTGGAGCTGATCAATACTCCGGCGGGAGAATATGCTCCGGTATACCTCAACAACGAACTCTACTTTTCAAGTAATCGCGGCAACGGAAAGATTTATGAGGCGACCGGCACACCATACTCCGACCTTTACAAGGTTGCCACCCGCGGCGCGAACGTGGACGTCGCGACCATACAACCCCTTCCCTCGTCTATTAACGACCCGATACGCAACGAGGGCTGCATAACCTTCACACCCGATGGTCGTATCATGGTGTTCGCGAAAGGGAACACGAGCAAGAAAAACGGAGGGGAGGACGTCGACCTGTACATCGTGCGTTCGCGCAACGGCGAATGGTCGGAGCCAACGAAAGTCAATGCCCCGGTGAACGTGCAATACCGCGGCGAAAACGCCCTGGAACTTGAGCGGAATTACGGGTGGGACTCCACACCGGCTTTCAGTCCCGATGGGCGCACGTTATACTTCGCCAGCAACCGGCAGGATAAGAATGCCCAGGGGGGCACTGACCTTTACTCGGCGCAGATGGACTCCCGCGGAAGATTCTCCCGGGTTCGCAACCTCGGACCCGAGATCAATACACCGGGTAACGAAATGTTTCCCTACGTTTCGGAAGATGGCCGACTTTATTTTTCTTCGGATGGACATCCGGGCTACGGCGGCCTGGATCTGTTTGTCGTGAACCGGCGCGACGGCAAGAATGTCGTCGAGAACCTTGGCCAACCCATGAATAGCACGGGCGACGATTTTGGAATTTTCCTGTTTCGCGCCGACCGCGGCTTTTTTACATCCAACCGTGAAGGCGGAAAAGGTGATGACGACATTTATACGTTCGTGAACGAGGATCCCAACCTGAAGGTGATCAACTACGCACTCCAGGGAATAACGTATTTCAAGGACAAAGACGAGAACCTGCAGATACTGCCGAACACCCGTGTGACACTTCTGGATTCACAGGGAGACGCGATGCAGGATTACATCACCGGTAATGACGGCAAGTTTCTCTTCCGCGTTTACGAAAACGAGGACTACAACCTCGTGGCAGAAAGCGAAGGATACCTGACGAAACGCCAGCCCTGGTCCATGAAAGGAAAGAGCGTGGACCCAAGTAAGCTCAAGGACCTGGTGACGAATATCACCCTTGATACGATTGTGATCCTCGATCGCAAGGCAGTCAACGAAAAGTTTGTTCTTGAGAATATCTATTTCGGATTTGACAGCACGGACATCAAACCGGAGGCAGCGTTGGAACTTGACAAACTGGCACAATTGCTGATTGACAACCCGGAGATCAAAATCGAAATGGGTTCTCACACCGATAGTGTCGGTTCGTTCGATTACAACATCGACCTGTCGCGGCGTCGCGCTGAGTCAACAGTCCGGTACCTTATCAACAAGGGGATAGCGCCCGACCGGCTGACGGCGAAAGGCTACGGTGAGACACAGCCTATTGCCCGTAACACCAATCCTGACGGCACGGATAACCCCGCAGGGCGCGCGAAGAACCGGAGAACTGAATTCAAGATCCTCGAAGTGGGTGTACTGCCCAGAACCATCGAGGAGGAAACCGGTCAGGAGTTGGAGTTCGAGGAGGATAAATACTTCCGGGATTAGATAAGAAAAATTAACCCTATGGGTATAAGCCGGAGTTACCCCGGCTTTTTTATTTTGCGAACCTACCAAATGATCTGCAATGGAATTCCGCATTGAAAGGGACACGATGGGCGAGGTGAAAGTGCCCGCCACACGTTACTGGGGTGCACAAACCGAACGGTCCCGAAACAATTTTCGAATCGGTACCCCTGCCAGCATGCCGGTGGAAATCATCCATGCATTTGCCATACTAAAAAAAGCCGCGGCACTTGCCAACGAGGAACTGGGCGTGCTGCCGCCTGAAAAGGCCAGGCTGATCAGGCAGGTGTGTGATGAGATCCTCGAAGGCCGACTCGACGATGAGTTTCCCCTGGTTATCTGGCAAACGGGATCCGGAACGCAAAGTAACATGAACGTCAACGAAGTGATCGCCAACCGCGCTCACGTCCTGAACGGCGGAAAACTGGTTGATGAAAAAAAGGTATTGCATCCCAACGATGATGTTAATAAGTCGCAGTCATCAAACGATACATTCCCGACGGCGATGCACATCGCTGCCTACCGGCAGGTCACGGAGGTGACGCTGCCGGGGCTAAAGTTGTTGCAAAAGACACTTGCCGAAAAAGCAGCCGCGTTCCGCGACATTGTTAAAACCGGCCGGACGCATTTCATGGATGCTACGCCGCTCACGCTGGGCCAGGAATTTTCCGGTTATGCGCAGCAGCTTACCAACTCGATCCGGGCAATTGAGTCGGCGCGTGAAGCAGTAAGGGAGCTGGCATTAGGAGGCACGGCTGTCGGCACTGGCCTCAATGCACCCAAAGGGTATGACGTGCTCGTCGCCAAAAAGATAGCAGAACTGACGGGCTATCCGTTTATTACGGCTCCAAACAAATTCGAATCACTCGCGGCCCACGATGCGATGGTGGAGCTATCGGGAGCGCTGAAACGCGCCGCCGTTTCGCTGATGAAAGTTGCGAACGACATCAGAATGCTAAGTTCGGGACCTCGTTGTGGCATCGGTGAAATCATTATTCCTGACAACGAACCCGGATCATCCATTATGCCCGGTAAGGTGAATCCCACGCAGCCCGAGGCGATGACTATGGTTTGTGCCCAGGTGATTGGGAATGATGTGGCAGTCAGCGTGGGAGGAAGCTCCGGTCACTTTGAACTCAACGTCTTCAAGCCACTGATCGCCGCGAACGTCCTGCAGTCGGCCCGGCTGATCGGGGATGCCTGTATGTCGTTCAACAACAACTGCGCTGCGGGCATTGAGCCTAACCTTCCCGTAATCCGCCGCCACCTCGAAAACTCCCTTATGCTGGTCACTGCGCTAAATCCTCATATCGGGTATGAGAACGCAGCACGTATCGCCAAGAAAGCGCACAAGGAGAACAAGACCCTCCGCGAAGCCGCTGTGGAGTTGGGTCTGTTGACCCCCGAACAGTTCGACGAATGGGTGCAACCGGCCAACATGGTTGGCAACCTCCAGGTGGGTAAGGGGAAGGCAAGTGGTTGATTTCAAAATATTTTGTTACTTTTATCTTCATTTTTTGAACGTAACCCACATCAATGAAAAATCAACTCATCCTCCTCTTCTGTCTGGCCCTGATTTTTGCATCGACAGAAGGCTATAGCCAACTCTCCAAAAAGGAGAAGAAGGAGTGGAAGAAAAAGGCTAAGGAATACGCGCGGAATCCTGCTAACCTGAAGCAACTGGAAGAAGACAAGCAGACAGCTGATAGCCAGGTATCATCACTTACGCAGCGGGTCAACCAGTTGCAGTCGACGATGAGCTCCAAGGACTCACGGATTGCCGAATTGGAAGACCAACTCGCTCAGGCACAAAATCAATTGTCGGCGGCACGGGCTGAACTCACGCAAATGAGCCAGAACCCCAATCCGATGGATTTCTCCAAAGGAATAGTCTTCAAGGTTCAGATAGGTGCTTTCCGAAATAAGGACCTGTCCAAGTACTTCCAGAACAATCCGAATTTCGGCGGTGAACTTGGACAAGACGGAGCGCAACGCTATACTATCGGCATTTTCAGAGACTACTGGGAAGCCGACACATTTAAGAAGTATATGCGTGAAATGGGCGTCAAAGATGCCTGGATCGTACCGTACCGCGATGGCAACCGGGTTGAGATAAAAGACGTACTCGAAGGTGTTGTGGCAGACCGGCCTCAAGGCGCGGGGTAGCCATGATAAGATCAATACATTTAAGAAAAGGGAGCAGCACATGTTTTGTGCTGCTCTTTTTTTTGGGGTGGCGGGTAACCGCGATAGTTTTTGTAAAATGAGGCTTCCGGTTATTTTTGTGCAAATGAGTAAATTCTCGGTGGTGTGTCTGTGCGCGTCCCTGCTCTCTGTAGCCGGATTCGCGCAAGTGAGAGTGGGGACACTCGTCGTTAAACCCAATGAAATATACGAGCTAAAGGAATCAGACATCATCGTCGCCGATACACTCATTATGATGGATTCCTCATGTATTAAGCTTAACCCGCTCAAGCGCGACAACTTTATTCGGGCGCAGATTGCCTACCTGGGAAGCGGTACCCGGATTGATGGCCGCGGTGTCGATGGTGCGCCGGGGAGGAACGGACAAAACGGAGATACCGCTACCGGCCCGTGCCGTGACGGAGACGATGCGAGGGACGGCGGCAGGGGATTGGACGGAGGGAATGGCAACAACCTGTTTCTTTACTTTGAGCAGTTGTACCTTACGGGACACGTCCTTGTAGATCTCTCGGGCGGCATAGGCGGCCGCGGCGGCGATGGCGGACACGGTGGCGGAGGAAGCCCGGGAACCGTTCACTGTAACGGCGGCAATGGAGGAAATGGTGGAAGCGGCGGGGCTGGCGGCAACGGAGGAAACGGTGGAAGACTGACTATTAACTGCTCGCGATGTCCCGACATTCGAGCCCTCGTTAGCAAGCAGATGACGTTCCGAAGCACCGGTGGCCATTTCGGTTTTGGAGGCCGGCGAGGCTATGCTGGCGCCCCAGGTCTTGGACCTAAAAATCGAAACGGTCAAACCGGTGATAGCGGCTACGATGGCCCTAATGGAAAACCCGGAGAAAAAGGGACGTTAAACTTCGAGATCAACTAGCGGCAACCCGCAACCACGGGAAACGCATACGTATATCACCAACCCCGCTCCATGGAAAAAAAATGGCGCTACATCAGCAAACCGCCAGACGAGGCAATACGTGCACTGTCGCGCCAAATCAATGTCAATCCCTACTTGTCCACGATCCTCATTCAACGGGGTATCGACACCTTTGAAGCCGCCCGCGCTTTCTTCCGCCCCACCCTTGACATGCTGCATGATCCTTTCCTGATGAAGGGCATGCGCCAGGCGGTGGACCGGCTTAGCGCCGCCATTGGAAATCAGGAGCGCATCCTTATCTACGGTGACTACGATGTGGACGGAACCACAGCCGTGGCCTTGGTTTACAGCTATCTTAAAACGTTCTACGATCACTGCGAGATCTATATTCCCGACAGATACTCCGAAGGGTATGGCGTCTCCCGCGAAGGCATCGATTGGGCGTCTCAAAACGGCTTTACGCTTATCATCGCCCTCGACTGCGGCATCAAAGCAATGGAAATGGTCGGGCTGGCAAAGCAGCAAGGGATCGACTTCATCATTTGTGACCATCACGTTCCCGGTACCGCGGTACCGGATGCTATTGCCGTCATCGACCCCAAACAGGAAGATTGTACTTATCCCTTTAAGGAGCTTAGCGGATGCGGCTTGGGCTTTAAGCTGATGCAGGCCTTTGCCCGCCAACACCGTGACGAGCAGGCGGTGTACCGCTACCTTGACCTGGTCGCGGTGAGCATCGCGTCAGATGTTGTTCCGATGACGGGCGAGAACCGTGTGCTGGCTCACTTCGGTACAAGGAAACTCAACACTGACCCCGTCCCGGGGCTTAAGGCGCTGATGAACGTATCAGGGGTCAATTCAGATTTGGAAGTGTCGGACATTCTATTTACGCTCGGCCCACGGATTAATGCGGCTGGCCGTATAAATCACGCCAGCGCGGCTGTCAGGATGCTTACTGCTGAAACAGTCGAAGAAGCTGAGGAATTTGCGACGGTTCTCAACGAGAACAATGCCAAACGCAGGCAGTTCGACTCGAATATTACCGAAGAAGCGCTGCGAATGATCGACGGCGACGAAACGCATAGGATCGCCAAGTCGACCGTGCTTTTCAAGGATACCTGGCACAAGGGTGTAATCGGCATCGTGGCTGCTCGTTGCGTAGAAAAGTACTACCGACCCACCGTAATTCTCACTGCCTCCAACGATAAGCTTACCGGGTCGGCCCGTAGCATCCACGGATTTGATCTTTATCGGGCGATCAGTGCCTGCGGTGACCTCCTTGAGAAATACGGCGGACACAAGTACGCAGCGGGGCTGACGCTGGATCCGAACAATTTGACGGCGTTTCGACAGAAATTCGAAGAGGTGGTGGCGGCCAACCTGACGCCCGAGATGCTTGTGCCCGTGGTTGATATCGACACGGAGGTATTTTTTGACGCCATTACCACGAAATTCGTAAACATACTAAAGCAGATGGCACCCTTCGGGCCCGAAAACACTACGCCGGTGTTCGTTGCCCACAACGTTTACGTGTTCAACTCGCTCACATGCTTTAAGGAAAAGCATATCCGGTTCCTGGCGGGTCAGCACAATGCACGGAATGTCTTCCAGGCAGTTGGCTTCAATCTTGCGGAATATTATGAAAAACTCCAGATGGGCGGGCGTTTTTCGCTGGCATTCACAGTCGAGGAAAATACGTATAACGGGGTGACGAGCATTCAACTCCGCGTCAAAGACATTAAGGGGATAGGATGATATTGAGAGCAGAACATCTTGTAAAGAAGTATAAGACGCGGACCGTGGTGAACGACGTGTCGGTAGAGGTGGGTCAGGGCGAGATCGTGGGGCTTCTCGGCCCCAATGGCGCCGGCAAGACAACGTCTTTTTACATGATCGTAGGACTTATCAAGCCGAACGAGGGAAGGATTTTTTTGGATGACGAAGAGATCACGGCGCTGCCTATGTTTCAGCGCGCCAAGCGGGGAATCGGCTACCTCGCCCAGGAAGCATCCGTGTTCAGGAAGCTGACCGTCGAGGAGAACATCCTTTCGGTGCTGGAGTTGCGCGACTACACGCGGCAGGAGCGGCGGGATAAGGTGGAGGCCCTGATCAATGAGTTTAGCCTCCAGAAAGTGCGGAACAACCTGGGTATGTCGCTTTCCGGCGGGGAGCGCAGGCGTACGGAGATCGCCCGGGCGCTCGCGGTCGATCCCAAATTTGTTTTGCTGGATGAGCCGTTTGCGGGTGTCGACCCGATCGCGGTGGAAGAAATCCAGTCCATTGTATCGAAACTCAAGAGCAAGAATATCGGTATACTGATCACCGATCACAACGTGGACGAAACCCTTTCCATAACTGACCGCGCCTACCTGATGGTAGACGGCAAACTGTTTAAGTCGGGCACGGCCGAAGACCTCGCCAGCGATCCGCAGGTCCGCAAGGTCTACCTCGGTCAGAATTTCGAACTCCGTCGCGCCCGGGTCATCCAGCAGGGCGACAACCAGTAGCACGAGGTCCACAGCGAAATTGCCAAAAGTCAGCTATTTTTGAAGTTGTAGCGATGGGCATTATCAATTCCATACTGACCTGGGTCATGAAAAAGCGCATTCACCAGATAGAGCTTTTCATGAAATATCCACATGAGGTGCAGGAAGAACTTTTGCGAAAGCTTCTGCAGATGGGAGAACAAACGGAGTTCGGAAAACTGCATGGATTCAGTAACATTCGTAGTTATGACCAGTACCGCGAACGCGTGCCCATATACAGTTACGAAAAGATTTTCCCATACATCCATCGCGTCATGCGGGGAGAACAAAATGTGTTGTGGCCTACTGAGATCAAATGGTTCTCAAAATCGTCCGGAACGACAAACGCGCGAAGCAAATTCATCCCCGTCTCCCAGGAGGCCCTGGAAGACTGCCACTTCAAGGGAGGTAAGGACCTGCTTTCCATTTATGTGAATAATTTTCCTGAGACCCGGATATTCGACGGCAAAGGTCTCGCCGTGGGCGGAAGTCACCAGATCAACGAGTATGACCCCAGCGCGAGTTCATATTACGGGGACGTGTCGGCAGTGATCATGCGGAACCTCCCGCACTGGGCACAGTTCATCAGGACCCCCAGCCTGGAGACTGCGCTCATGGGTAACTGGGAAGAAAAAATTGAAAAGATGGCGCGCGAGACGGCGCCCGTCAATGTGACCAACATATCGGGGGTGCCGACATGGACCCTGTTGCTCATTCAACGCGTCACGGAAATAGCGGGTAAGCAAAACATCACAGAAGTATGGCCCCAGCTGGAGGTTTTCTTCCATGGGGCCGTTTCGTTTGGCCCCTATCGAAGTTTGTTCCAGACCCTCATCCCCATAAATACGATGAGATATTGGGAAACCTACAACGCCAGCGAAGGTTTCTTCGGAATACAGGACCAATCGGAAAGCGAGGACATGCTGCTGATGCTCGACTACGGCATCTTCTACGAGTTCATTCCTATGGATGAAATCGACAAGGAAAATCCCCATGCCCTCAGTCTGGACGAGGTAAGCCTGGGAACGAACTACGCAATGATTATTTCAACGAACGCCGGCTTGTGGCGATACAACATCGGCGACACCGTTAAGTTTACCTCACTTTCTCCTTTTCGCATCAGGATAACCGGGCGTACCAAGCATTTTATGAACGCATTCGGAGAGGAGGTTATCGTGGAAAATGCTGAGGCCGCCATTACGCGTGCGTGTGAAGTCACAGGGGCAGAGATCAGCAATTTTACGGCTGCGCCGGTTTATCTTGAAGAAGGCAAAAAGGGCAGCCACGAGTGGATCGTAGAGTTCAAAGTGGAGCCTCCCAGCCTGGATGAATTTACGCATGTGCTGGACCAGGCCCTTCGTGAAATCAACTCGGATTATGACGCCAAACGTTCCAATGACCTGGCGTTAACACGTCCCAGGCTGCACCGTGTCGATGAGGGTACGTTTTACAACTGGATGAAGCGACGCGGCAAGCTGGGCGGACAAAACAAAGTGCCCCGCTTGTCGAATTCCCGGGAGTACGTGGACGATATCATGAGTATGGTGAAGGGCCATCTCCCGGCCGACAAAACATAATGAGGATGCACAAATGACGAATACAGCAAGGCATGCGTCTGCAGATGAGGCGCTGGGTTTGCTCAAATCAGGGCAAAATGTTTTTATCCATAGTGTAGCCGCAGCACCCCGGGTGTTGATCGAGGCGATGGTAAGGAGGGCGGAAGATCTCAAAGATATAAAGGTTTTTCACCTCCATACCGAAGGGGATGCCCCTTACACGCGCCCCGAGTACAAGGGCACTTTTCACCATAACGCGTTCTTTATCGGGAGCAACGTGCGCAAGGCAATTGCTGAGGGGAGGGGAAGCTACATCCCCGTATTTCTTTCAGAAATCCCGCGTCTGATGCGCCAGGGCATCGTGCCTATCGACGTAGCCCTGGTCACGGTGTCGCCACCCGACCAACACGGATTTTGTTCTCTGGGTACTTCGGTTGATGCGACGCGCGCAGCTATCGACACGGCCAGTGTGGTGATAGCGCAGGTTAACCGGTACATGCCACGAACCCATGGCGACGCACAGATTCACTACCAGCGACTGACGCGTATGGTAGAATACGATACGCCATTGTATATGCATGACCCGGGAACCATCACGCCTGTCGAGGAGGAAATCGGCCGCAATGTCGCGTCACTGGTCGAGGACCGTGCTACACTTCAGCTGGGCATCGGCAGCATCCCCAATGCCGTACTGGCCTCGCTGAACAACCATAAAGACCTCGGCATACATACCGAAATGTTTTCCGATGGCGTAATCCCACTTGTTGAAAAAGGCGTGATCACCGGGAAGTACAAGAAGAAACACCGCGGAAAGATTGTCAGCACGTTTGCATTGGGCACGCAGAAGTTGTACGACTTTATGAATGACAACCCCGGGCTGGCAATGCTGGAA
>DASVCT010000203.1:0-8755 GCA_036381475.1 Cyclobacteriaceae bacterium | reverse complement strand
GCCTCAGCCAGCGTTAACGTTATCCACAAATTCACATCATCCACAAAAAGAAAAAAGGACCAAAAAAGAAAAATCTATTGTGATGATGATCCCTTCAAAAAGGATGATGTAATTCTAAAGGCCCTCTGAGATTCTGGGGCTTTACAGCAATTGGAGGAGAAGTCGGTTTATCGACCCGCGTGTGAAAGCTGAGGGATCAATCAACCGCCGACCGTCTTTCGAAGGCCATCGACAAGTCCATCCCATAAGTCCTGCAGCTCCTTCATGTCGTCAAAGCCTGAGTAGTCGGTTACTTTGAGAAAGACCGACTGAGTAAGTTCATTAGATTCGAGTTGAAGTTCAAAGTAAGAAGGGTCTCTCTCATCGTCATCACTTTCGGGAAGGAATTCAAATCGAACAAAATGGTTTGTACGGTGTGCGACCTGGCGGGCAGGGTGAGGTTCATTGTCCCAATAGAAGGTGTATACCTTGCTTTGGTTGTTGATTCTCACATCGTCGGCGAACCATTCAGACAACCCCGACGCAGTCTGAATGTAAGGATAGAGCATTTTGACAGATGCATGGATCTCGTAGTCCGCCGTAAAGACTTTCTTCTTCGTGATTCCTGCGGTTGTCATGGTCACCTCCTTGTTGGAATTTTAATATATGGCATTTTTCCTTCTGAGGCAAAATAATGGCCCCCTTTTGGGAGTATGCGTGCAAACTCGTAAGTTTGCGCTCCCAAAACTTCTCTTATCAGGCGCGGTAGCTCAGGCGGTTAGAGCGTTGGATTCATAACCCAAAGGTCGGGGGTTCAACTCCCCCCCGCGCTACGAGAAACTTCAAGGTATTATGGGATTCACCTGCTGATCGCTAGCGCTTCTTGCCAAACAGGCGCTGAAAAAATCCTTCTTTCTTTTTCTTCTTCTTCGGTTGGTGCCGGCTTACGGCCTGTGGCTCTTTCCTTTCTCCATAAGCACGTACTTCGGTATCCTCGTCGTCTTTGCCGAACAACTTCTCCAGGAACGTTGCGTCTTCCTTGAAGAGGTCACAATCCAACAGCCTCCTGCTCTCCTCCGGTAGCGGGCGGAATCGCGCCGTCACGTACCACCGCTTTTCCTTGTCGCGCAACAGGCGCTTGTAGAATTCGGCAAAAATCGGCAGCGCCATATGCGCGCCCTGACCCAGCGTCGTGGTGCGGAAGCGAATGCCTGGATCCGAGGCGCCAACCCACGTGCCGACTACGAGATGCGGCGTAAGCGCCATAAACCAACCGTCTGCGTTCGACTGCGTTGTTCCGGTCTTGCCGGCAATGTCATTGCTAATTCCATATCGCGTACGAAGGCTCGCGCCGGTACCTTCATTGACGACGCGCTTGAGCATCTCCACAATCAACGCCGCGTTCTCGGCCGACATGACCCGCTCGTCTGGCTTCGGTGGTTTGAACCGCACCAGCAGACTGTCATGTCGGTCAGCGATAGCTGTGATGTAGTAGGGTTCCACCTGCATCCCCTCGTTGACGAAACTTGAGTACGCCATCACCATTTCGATCACCGAAATCGAGGCGGTACCCAACGCGATGGACGGCACCGGTGGAATGTCGGCCGTGATCCCTGCCCTGCGCGCCAGCGCCACGGTGTTATCGATGCCACCCTGTTCCAGCAACCGCACCGACACCGTATTGACCGAGTAGGCAAGCGCACCCTCCATCGAATACTTCATGTCGTAGTTGTCTTCGTTGTTGGCTGGCGACCAGTTGTCGAGGTTCGTGTACACCGTCTTCTCCGCGGGCGTGTAATCGCAGGGCTGCACGCCGCTTTCCAGGGCCGTCGCATAAACGAACGGCTTGAACGTAGACCCTACTTGCCTGCGTGTGCTCCGACGCACGTGATCGTACTGAAAATAATTGTGATCGATCCCCCCTACCCACGCGAGGATCCGGCCGTTCCTCGGATTCATTGCGAGGAACCCGGCATTAAGGAACCTTAGGTAATGTTTTACCGAGTCGATAGGGCTCAGGTTCATCTCGCGCTCACCGTCCCACGTAAACACGGTCATGGGCACCGGTTCATTCATGATCTTCATGATCTCGTCCTCGGGCAATTCCTGTTCCTTCAACCGGCGATAATGGTAGGAACGACGAATGGCATCCTGAAGAATTTTCGGACGATGAGCCCACGGCTCCTTGTTCTTCCAGTGGTTGTCGAACTCTTCCTGTAGTTCCTTCATTCGCACACGAACGGCAGCCTCGGCGTATTGCTGCAGCCTGGAGTCGATGGTCGTGTATATCTTCAGTCCGTCCGTGTAGAGATTGTATGGCTCGCCCGATTTCTTCAGATGTTTCCGGCACCACGCTATCAATTCATCTTTGATTTGTGCCCTGAAATATGGCGCCAGGCCGCTGTGGGGCGTTATCCTTTTATACTTCAACTCGACAGGAAGAGCCTGAAGGGAATCGACGGCAGCCTCCTTAACAAACCCGTACTTACCTAGCTGGGCCAGGACAACGTTTCGGCGTCCGCGCGCGCGTTCGGGAAACAGTCTCGGGTTGTACGTGTAGGTCGCTTTCAGCATCCCGATGAGGATCGCGGCCTGGTCATACGTAAGCTTATCCGCCGACGTTGAAAAGAATCGTTCCGCCGCGGCTTCTATGCCGAACGTGTTGTCGCCAAAAGGAATGGTATTAAGGTAAAGCGCCAGGATCTCCTCTTTCGTATACAGTCGCTCCAGTCGCCGCGCGATAAGGGCTTCGCGAATTTTGTTCACAGCCATCGACAGCATCCGGTACCGATGGCGAGGATAAAGGTTTTTCGCGAGTTGTTGTGTGATTGTACTTCCTCCGCCCGACGACTCTTTTTGCAGAAGAATGGACTTTATGAGAACACGGGCAAGGCTGCGATAGTCTATGCCATTGTGTTCGAAGAAGCGAATGTCTTCGGTTGCAACGAGCGTTTGTATCACCTCCGGCGCGATCCGGTCGAAGGGGATGGCGCTGCGGTCCTGGATGTAATACTTGCCCAACAGCACCGTGTCGGCGCTGTACACTTCGGCGGCAAATGGATGACTGATGCTTCGCAGTTCTTCATCCGCGGGCAGGGGGCCGAAAAATCCGCGCGCCACCATGGCGATGAGCAACGCGAAGCCCGCAACCGCGACGGCACCCAGACCGGCAACAGCAACCAGGATCTTTTTTAGAAACGATAACTTCCGGAACCATTGGGTGAGCCGCCTGACCATCTGCATAACACATTCAATAAACGAAGTAAACACTAATTCCGTACAATACCATGCCGGAATTATAGCGCAGCCGGGGCGCGGATCGCACACCCGGCTTTCCGGTCGCTCACGTTTACTTCAAAGGGCTGGTCGGGCCTTCAGGCCTTAACTTTCTCCCTCACGGTGTCGATAGACGACTTGCCGGTGTTGGCGAACTCATCAACCTTTTGATTGTAGGTCGACTTCACGCTCTCCAGGGTCTTTGCTACCGATTTCGCCACCTGGTCTCCCACTTCTTTCGACTTGTCCATGATTTTCCTGCGCGTCCTCTTGCCACTGTCGGGCGCCATCAACAGGCCAGTCGCTACTCCCAGGGCAGCTCCCGCCAGGAAGCCGCCGATGATTTTGGTTGTGCTGTTCATAATCTTTTGGTTATTGGGTTTGAAAAGTCCTGAGCCTTTCAGGACAATCACTTCTCTTTAAACGCGGGCGGACACGCCGCACCGTATGTTATATAAACACATTTTCAGAATATCAAGTTTTGTTCCACATATGTTTTGCAAGGGATTGCCGTGTCATTTCATGCCAAATTGTAGGTTAAGGTTCCCAAGGTGTGTAGGGATTCCTCAACACTTCCCCTCAGGCTGATCTCTTCCCCGTTCCTTTTCACAATTCACCGGAGCGATATATCTTCGCCCGTTCCAATCTTCCGCTTATGCTACCAACTCTGAATCCCACAGAACTTCCGGCCTGGCGACTGCTCGAAGCGCACTTCATGCATCTGCAAGCCCTCCACATGCGCGACCTCTTTGAAGAAGATCCCGGACGATTTGACCGGTTCCATGCGCAGTTCGAGGACATCCTGGTCGATTATTCTAAAAACATCATAACCCCGGAAACCTTCGAATTGCTTATACGGCTGGCCGAGGAGGCAGGACTGGAGGAGTCAATTCGTGCCATGTTCAGAGGCCAGCCGATCAACCGGACGGAAGGAAGGCCGGTTCTGCACATCGCGCTGAGAAATCGCACCAATGAGCCCATCATCGTCAATGGCGAGGATGTCATGCCCGACGTAAATCGTGTGCTCGACCACATGAAGGCGTTTTCCGAAGAACTGCTCTCCGGGACCTGGAAGGGATGCACGGGAAAGACCATAACCGACATCGTCAACATCGGCATTGGCGGATCCGACCTCGGACCGTTCATGGTGACGGAGGCGCTCCGCCCCTACTGGAAGAACATCACCCCCCACTTCGTTTCCAATGTCGACGGAACGCACATCCAGGAAACGGTGAAAAAACTCGACCCCGAACGGACTTTATTCATCATCGCATCGAAAACCTTCACCACGCAGGAAACCATGACCAACGCCATGACGGCGCGCGAGTGGTTTATCTCCAAAGCGGGAAACCAGGCCGACGTCTCCCGGCATTTCGTGGCCGTTTCGACAAACACGCAGGCGGTGCAGGATTTCGGCATCGCGCCCGACAACATGTTTGAATTCTGGGACTGGGTCGGTGGCCGGTATTCCCTGTGGTCATCCATCGGGCTGTCCATCGCGTGCACGATAGGCTTCGAAAACTTTCAGGCGTTACTGGAAGGCGCCCATGCCATGGACCAGCATTTCAAAACCACACCCTTCGAAAAAAATATTCCAGTGGTGCTGGCGATGATCGGAATATGGTACAACAACTTCTTCGGCGCTTCCACGGAAGCGATCCTGCCCTACGATCAATACCTTCACCGTTTTGCCGCATATTTTCAACAAGGCAACATGGAGAGTAACGGAAAATCCATTGACCGCGCCGGTAACCCCGTTACCTATCAAACCGGTCCGGTGATTTGGGGAGAGCCCGGCACCAACGGTCAGCATGCCTTCTATCAACTCATACATCAGGGAACCCGGCTGATCCCCTGCGACTTCATCGCGCCGGCCATAAGTCATAACCCCGTGGGTGATCACCACGCCAAACTGCTATCCAACTTTTTCGCGCAAACCGAAGCGCTGATGAAAGGCAAGTCGGCGGATGAAGTACAACATGAACTCGCCAGGGCCGGAATGGACCCGGAGACGATACGCTTTCAAACGCCGTACCGTACCTTCGAGGGTAACAGACCTACGAATAGTATCCTGTTTCGTCAGTTAACACCGCGCACGCTCGGTACGCTTATCGCAATGTACGAGCACAAGATCTTCGTACAGGGAATCGTTTGGAACATCTTCAGCTTTGACCAATGGGGCGTCGAACTAGGCAAAGTACTCGCACGAAAAATTCTGCCCGAACTCGACACGACAGAAGAAATTACGTCGCACGATGCTTCAACAAACGGGTTAATCAACTATTTCAAACGTTTGAAATTCAGTTGATTCATTAGTTCTCCGTAAAATCATAAGCAGTTCTTAATTTTACCGGAATTCATACGTCCAAATGGAAAAGGAGATAGGCAAGATCGGTGTCTTCACATCCGGCGGTGATGCGCCTGGAATGAACGCGGCGATCCGTGCAGTGGTTCGATCGGCTATTTTTTACAAGAAGGAAGTATACGGTATCATGCGCGGCTATGAAGGCATGATCCAGGGCGATATTGTGCGCCTCGGTGCCCGCTCTGTAAGCAACATCATACAGCGGGGCGGCACGATCCTGAAGACGGCGCGTTGCCAGGAGTTCCGGACGGAAGACGGCCGCAGGACGGCATGCGAAAGCCTGCGGAAATTTGGTATCGAAGCACTCGTTGCCATCGGAGGAAATGGCACCTTCACCGGACTTCATAAATTCTATGAAGAGCATGGCATTCCTTCGATATGTATACCCGGTACGATCGACAACGACCTACCCGGCACTGACTACAGCATCGGCTATGATACGGCCACGAATACGGCAGTGGAAGCCATCGACAAGATCCGCGATACCGCGTTGTCACACAACCGGGTATTTTTCATCGAAGTGATGGGCCGGCATTCGGGATACATCGCGGTAAACAGCGGACTGGCCGGAGGAGCTGTCGCCATCATCCTCCCGGAAGAGACAACCACTTTCGATCAACTCTTCGCCGCCCTCGAAGCAGGTGAAAAGACGAATAAGAAATCGAACCTGGTTGTCATCGCGGAAGGATCGAAGATCGGCGGCGCTTATGAGCTGGCCCGAAAAGTCGCAGAACGATCGTCGTATTTCGACATCAAGGTTACGATCCTTGGACACCTGCAACGCGGTGGGTCGCCCACGTATTTCGACCGGGTGCTCGCGAGCAAAATGGGCGTCGCAGCCGTTGAAGGTTTGCTTAAAGGCAGGCGCGACGCCATGGTCGGGATCAGGGGCAATCAGATCGTGTACAACGACTTCAAGAGTATTATCGACGTCCCGAACAAAGAGATCGACGCCGAATCGCTCCGCATCGCGAAAATCCTTTCCATATGACAAATCATTCTCGGCGGGAAACTCAGGCTAACAAATCGAAAATCTCCCGGTAACCCTAACTAGGTAACACAAATGAGAGAAATCACAGTTGGAATCGACATTGGCGGCACGAACACCAAGTTCGGACTGGTCGACAAGGAAGGTCACGTAATCAGCCAGGGAAGCATCTCGACGGCCAAACATGAGGAGTTCCGCGACTACTTTAAAGATCTGGTCGCGGCGCTGCGCAAGGCGATGGAAGAAGTCGGCGGAGACTACAAACTCATCGGAATCGGAGTAGGTGCGGCTAACGGCAACTACTACAAGGGCACCATCGAACGGGCCACGAACCTCAAATGGAAAGGCATCATTCCCCTGGCCGACATGTTCCGCGAAGAATTCGACATTCCCGCCATCATCACGAACGACGCGAATGCGGCAGCCGTGGGAGAAATGGTATACGGCGCCGCAAAGAAGATGAAGGACTTCATCGTCATTACATTAGGCACCGGTCTCGGCAGCGGCTTCGTAGCAAACGGCATGTTGCTTAATGGCAAACACGGAATTGCGGGTGAACTCGGACACACCTCCGTAAACCCGGCCGGCCGGTATTGCAACTGCGGAAAAAGAGGATGCCTTGAAACTTACGTTTCGGCAACGGGCATAAAGCGGACGGTTTACAAGTTGCTCGCCGATCACCTGGAGCCGAGTGAATTGCGCGGCATCAGCTTCGATAACCTGAACACCAAGATGATCACCGAGTGCGCCATCCGCGGCGACGATGTGGCGCTCGCGGCATTCGAATACACTGGGCGCATCCTGGGCATGAAACTCGCCGACACGGTTGTGCACACAGACCCAGAAGCCATCTTCCTGTTTGGAGGGCTTTCGCTTGCGGGTGACCTGATCTTCAAACCGACCATACGACACATGGAGGCGAACCTCATGCCCCTGTTCCGCGGTAAGATCAAAGTGTTGCCCTCAGCACTGCAAAATCAGGCGGCCCCCATCCTGGGCGCCAGCAGTCTCGTATGGAATTACCTCGAGAATGAACCTTCCCGAAAAATGATCGCCTCCTAGGCCGATTGCTGCGTCTCGGGGATCTCCACCTTCACACCCAGGTTTTCTCCCAACAGGTGGAATTGCTTCAGCCAGGCTTCCGAATGCCCATCGCGCAGCAGGTCCTTCCTGGAAATCAGGAAGTATAAGTTCTGACTCTTGTACAGATTCGGTTTCAGGTTGAACTTCAGCAAAAGCGGGAACACGCGGTTGAGTCGCTCGATGCGACGTTGGTTCTCGATCTCTTCAGTAGCGATAAGTCGTAGTTCGTTGTAAATCCGATCTCCCGCCTGCCGCGCGACATTATCCGGATCCTCGATTGTTAGTTTCCACTTTTCCAACTCCCCAATAATCCGCTCGAGCTCCTTGATGTTGATTTTATCCGAGTGGAACCAGTTGAGAAGGTCTGCGTTGAGAACATATTGAAACGTTTGCCGGTAGGCGTTGGGTATGGGCACGTCGTTGTTGTCGAGCGCGGTCACCAGCGGATAGTCGTGATTGTAAATCCTTCGCAACGAGTACTCCAACTCCTCGAGACTCTTGCGCGTGATAAGGTCAAGAACCTTGCGCTTTTCGTCCTTGAACAACTGCCACAGGGTGTACTTATCCGGACCAAAATAGGTTTGCATGAGCCCGATCACATCACCGAGCCGCCCCTCCTGGAACGCGCGAACAATGCGCACCTGCATGCTGTGAAATTTGTCCACCTGCATCTCCTGCGAGATGTTGCCGATGATGTTATGCTTCCCCATGTACACGACACAGAACGCGAAGCGCTTTTCGGTACGCGTGACATTCGATTTCACCCTTGTGATGCCAAGAACCAGCCGCTGCTCGCCAGCTTCTTTCCGTATGAAAAATTCGGTGCCTGTGGTGTGGTTGAACACCGGGAAGCTTTCCGGGTCTTCTTCGAACAGCGAGGCGACCGCATAGTGCATGCCCACCCGTTGCAGGTTCGTTTTGGCCGGAAGCACAAAACGCACATAGGCCTGGGCCCCGTTTCCGATCATTGGAATGTTGCTCGGCGCCTCCTCGAGCCTTTTGATGAACTCAGCTTCGAGGTTGGCGTCAGAAACCTGGTTGGCAAGTTGTATGGCCCGGCAGGC
>DASVCT010000202.1:0-17895 GCA_036381475.1 Cyclobacteriaceae bacterium | reverse complement strand
GTCGAAGCCATAACGCGGCCCAATGTGAAAAGATACAAGCCAGGGGTAATCGGTAACCGTTAATCGGCGATCGGTTAATCAGGTAATCGGTAGTCGGTAACCTGGTAATCGGTGGTACCTCTACCGATTTAGCCATTCATTACAATCCGTGGATCCTTATATACCTTATATACCTTATACCCCTATGTACCCTATACCCCCTACAGGATTTGTGATTAGTGACTTTTGATTTGTGATTTGCGATTTGGTGCCAACGATTAGAGTCTCTGACTTACCATCATAAGTGTCGTCGTTGATCGAAAAATGTGTTCTGTGGTGCATAAATCAAAAATCGATAATCGATAATCGAAAATCACCCCAATTTCCTCCTCCGTGATCAATGGTGTCTCTACCGATTTAGCCATTCATTGCAATCCGTGGACCCCCTATACCCTATATACCCCTATACCCCTATGTACCCTATATCCCTTATTTCCTTATTCCCTTATTTCCCTATTTCCCTATTTCCCTTATTTCCCTATACCCCTATGTACCCTATACCCCTTATTCCCTTATTCCCTTATTTCCCTATTTCCCTTATTTCCCTATTCCCCTATTCCCCTATTTCCCCAAAATCAGTCCGTCCATACAAGATTTTTTCCGGTCAAACCATTGAACATAGAATGAATGCGCGGTGGGCGCATGCTTTGTCAAAAAAGGCGCGTGGGGGAGTATGCTATGAAAAATTGCAGCGTCGATCGTAACTTGATTCAAACACAACCCATCATCCAATGAAAAGACTGCTTATTTTGTTCACCATGGTCCTGCTGTCGTGCGTCGCCGTAATGGCGCAACAGATATCAAAGGAAGAGCTTATTTTTCTTACGCCGGAGTGGAAGGGAGAACGGTTTCCGGACGGACGGCCGAAGGTTCCTGACGAGTTGCTGGAGCGACTTAAACTGGTCACCCTCGAGGAGGCGTGGGCGGTACTGAGAAGTGCGAACTACAACTACCAGTACGAAGACGGATGGATGATGATCAACCCCGACAGTGTGCTCGTGGGCCGTGCTGTGACCGCCACGTTCGTACCGGGACGACCCGACATTCACCGCGTCATCGACAAGAAGGGACATGAGAAGGACGGTCGCGTGAAATCACAGAATTCCTGGCCTATCGACATGCTGACGAAAGGCGATGTTTACGTGGTCGATCAGTTCGGAGCCCATGTGGATGGTCCTACTATTGGCGATAACCTGGGCAATTCCATCTATGCCAAGACCGGGAATGGGATTGTGTACAACGGTGCCATTCGAGACATCAACGGACTCAAGGAGATTGGCGGGTTTACGTCGTTTTTCCGATCCTATCACCCTTCGCACCACCTGAACAACCCGGATGGCCAATTGAACACGACGCTGATCGGCATTAACACACCCACCCGCATAGGACATGCCACAGTAATGCCCGGCGACGTAGTCCTTGGCCGCGACGGCGGCGTGATTTTCATACCTCCGCACCTCGTCGAGCGGGTCGTCAAGACCTCGGAGATTGTTCGGCTGCGCGACATGTTTGGCCATCAACGCCTTCGCGAGCAGAAGTATACGCCCGGCCAGATCGATTCACGCTGGTCGGACGAGATCGAGAAGGACTTCTCGCAATGGCTCAACGCACATATCGATGAACTCCCGGTTCCAAAGGAACAAATCCAGGAATATCTCAAAACACGTACCTGGTAATGCTTGCCCGATCCATAAACAAAAAATAAAACCAAGCCAATCGTGAAAAAAGAATACACCTCAACCTCGCGGCGTTCCTTTTTGATGAAGAGCGCCCTCGCCGCCGGCGCGCTTTCACCCTTCGCCTCGTTCGGAAAGGGCTATGAAGAAGCGATCGATCGCACACCGAAGATGTCAGCACCCAATGACTTGAAGATCACCGACGTCAAGTGCGGATATATTCGCAACGGACATAGTCTTTTTGTTAAAATACATACCAACCAGGACATCTGGGGGTGCGGCGAGGGTGTCGATGCCACACCCGGCACTTACCACCTGGTCAAGATGCTGGGCAGGCGGATCACCGGCCGGAGTCCGCTCAACGTGCACCGGCTGTTTGAAGACATGCGCCGAAGCGGGTTCTTCGAAGGGGCGCAATCGGGCATGTATGTAGCCGTATTGTCAGCCATCGAATCGGCGCTTTGGGATCTCGCCGGCAAAGCATTGAATCTTCCGGTTTATCAATTGCTGGGCGGCAAGTTCCGCGATCGCATCCGCGTGTATTGCGATACCGCTCTCTATCAGAGGAACCTTCCTACTCCCAAAGACTTTGCTGACAATGCAAAGAAGGCGAAGGATATGGGCTTTACGGCCATAAAGTTCGACCTGGATCAATTCAATGATCCAAACAAGTATGATCGGTATAACTGGACCGCCAGCCCTGCGGAATTGCAACGCATGGTGGATCAGATCGCCGCGGCCCGTGAGGCGGCTGGACCAAAAATTGACATCTGTGCCGACATGCACGGTCGCTATGATGCGGTAACCGGGCAGCAGATCGCCAAGCGACTCGAACCATACAACCTGATGTGGCTGGAGGAGCCGATACCCGCCGAAAACGCCGAAGCCTACAAGCTCATAGCCGACTCCACGTCGACGCCGATCTGCGCGGGCGAAAACCTTTACCTTGCGTATGGATTCCGGCGCCTGCTCGAAATCGGTGCCGTCGATATCATCATGCCGGACCTTCAAAAAACCGGCGGCCTCGGTGAAGGTCAACGCATCGCCAACCTGGCCAACCTGTACTACGTGCCCTTTGCTCCTCACATGGTGGCTTCGTTCCTCGGAGCCATGGCGTCTTGTCACGTCTGCGCATCCGTTCCGAATTTCATGATCCTCGAATGGCAGATTTATTTTCATACCGATCCCATGTTCAAGGAAATCGTAACCTACGATGGCGACATGGTAAAGGATGGATTCATTCCGTTATCAGAGAAACCCGGCATTGGCGTAGAGATCAACGAGGAAGGCATGAGGCGGTATGCCACTGAGGGTGTGCCCTTCTTTGAATAGGCAAACCGGCGCTTGACTTTGATATACACAAAATCCCCATGACCTCCGGCAACAAGTCGGAGGCATTGAGGATTCAGGTAATTTGCGCTAAATTTCCACCAAAAGCGGGAGTAGCTCAGTTGGTAGAGCGGCAGCTTCCCAAGCTGCAGGTCGCGGGTTCGAGACCCGTTTCCCGCTCTGGTTTCCCCGCCCGTGGGTTTCCCTCCGGACCATTTGTGTATTCTTGACAATAATTTCTATCGCAATCGTTTGAAGTCAGGTTATAAGTTCTGATTTTCGGTTACAGAACCCTGAACCTGATGTTTGCTATCGACCCTGGTAACCGGCCTGCTTCGTCCTCCCCGGGGAACATTCCTGAAAATCCCGGGTTTGTGGATGAGTCTATCGTGTGGGACAGCTTCAAGAAAGGCAACGACCTGGCCTTTACCATCCTGTACCGCAAGTATGTGCAACGCCTTTACAATTACGGCATGCATACCTGCCGCGATAAGGATTTGGTTCGCGACTGCCTGCAGGAACTCTTTGCACGTTTGTGGGACCGTCGGGAGACGGTAAGTGCCGTCGGTTCGGTCAACTTTTACCTCTTCAAGTCATTCCGGCGCCTGTTGATATCAAAGATCATGGCGCGCAGGCGCTTTTCTTCCGTCCTCACCGGTCAGTCATCCCTATTCGATTTCATGCCATCTGCTGAGGAGGGCATAATTGATGCTGAGGACAAGAAGCTCCAATCCGAGCAATTGCAGCGGTGCATCAAGGCGTTGACCCGTCGGCAGCGCGAAGCGTTGTTCCTCCGATTCTTCAACGATTTGAGCTATCATGAGGTAGCAGCCATTATGGAAATACGCGTCGATTCCGTCTACAACATAATTTCCAAGGCCATCGACATACTGCGTCGTAAGATGAGGGTACCTGTACCTTTCGCCATCCTGCTGGGCCTGATGTCTCCGTTGGTTTAGCGCTGAAAAAAAATTTCAAAAAAACGATGAGAAAACGGTTGCGGTGCTCTCTATAAGAGCGTCAACCCCAATACCGTGAAGGACTACGTACATTTTTGCGTCAACGACTTTGTAATGGACGCCTACTTTCAGGACTGGGTGAAGAATCCGAGTCCTGAAGCCGACGCGTTCTGGCGCGCCTGGATGGAGGACCACCCTCAGAAAGTTGCTGAAATAGAAGAAGCGCGGTATATCCTGAAGAACCTGACCTTTCCGGAGCACCGGCTGCCGGAGGATGAAGTAGCCGAACTCTGGACCCGGATTCGCTCTGTTCCCTTGCATCATTCGACCCGAAGCTCCACAAGATTCCTTCGATGGGGCATTGCGGCGGCGGTTGCCGTCCTGGGTGTTGTGGTCTATGCGTTAACTGCTCCTGCCGATCGTGTAACGTACCAAACGGCGTTCGGACAAACGCGTGTAATCTCCCTCCCCGATGGGTCGACCGTCACCCTGAATGCAAATTCAATGCTCAGCTACACAGATAACTGGGATGACGCCCCGGTACGGAAAGTGGATCTCTACGGTGAGGCGTATTTCTCAGTGACCCACCGGGAAAATGACCAGCCATTCGTAGTTAAGACGAGTGACGGCGTGGCGGTGGAGGTCCTCGGCACTACTTTCGACGTATACCATCGGACACAGGAAACAAAGGTCCTGCTGAACTCGGGCAAAATACGGCTCAGCCTGCCGTCGGCCGGCGATGAGAAAATCATAATGCAACCTGGAGAGCTCGTGGAATTCCGCAGCAACCAGGTGTCGCGGAAGAATGTGAATGCACAGAACTATGTCGCATGGATCGAGAACCGCCTGGTGCTGGATCATACAAGTCTTCGTGAGATGGTACGGATGCTGCACGACAATTACGGTCTCAACGTGGAGGTGAGCAATCCCCAATTACTGGACCAGACAGTCTCCGGCTCGATGCCAGCCGCCGGAGAAGAAGAGTTGATCCTTCAGATCGCCAAGGCCTTTCGACTGAAAGCGGTGCACAACGTCAATACGGTCTTCCTATATGAGCAACCCTGAAAACCACAATGAATATGAAAAATCGCCAGAGCAGTACCAACAACAACATAACCTATAGCTTATGAGATACAGCTACCTACTAATCGCATGGTTCGTGATGGCAAGTCTGACAGTCCGCGCCCAGTCGGATGTCTACTATGCCTCACGTTCCTACGGAGGTTCTTACACAGAGACGAATAAGAATCCCTTAAAGCAGAGTCTGCATGAAATTGAACGGTCCTTCGGTGTATCCATAGCCTATAAGGACGAATGGGTAGAGGGCCAGACGGCTCATCGAGACATTTCAAACTTCAAGACGGTTGAGGACGCCTTGTCGGAGTTGTTCCGGGGTACACGGCTGTACTTTGAAAAGGCCGGTGACCGGTTCTACGTCATCTATCAGCGCAGCGCCCTCACTCCGGCTCAACCACTTCAACGGTCGGCTACACGGACGCTTCCACCGCTTTACACGGCAAGTGTTCACGCGCCAGAGATCACTGTCCCGGAAGTAATATCCTACGCACGCAGGAACGAGTTTGTCGTAACTGGAACAGTGCGCGATGAAAACAACAACACGTTTCCAGGCGTGAATGTACTCATCAAGGGAACAACGTCCGGTACCTCGACTGATATCAATGGTCGATATTCTCTCGATGTAGGCAATCCGGATGCCGTGCTCGTATTTTCTTTTGTCGGCTATACAACGCAGGAGGTCGCCGTTAACGGCAGAAGCGTCGTTGACATTACGATGGCGCCCGATGTCAAATCACTCGACGAAATCGTAGTCACGGCGTTGGGTATCGAACGTTCGTCACGTGGCCTCGGCTATTCGACGACGAAGGTCGACGCGGAAGAGATGATCGTCAACCGTACGCCCAACGTGATGAATGCCCTGCAGGGCAAGATCGCCGGCGTCAATATTTCTTCCCTGGGCACAGGTCCGGGTGGCACTTCGAAGATCCGGATTCGCGGACAGTCGTCAATGACCGGTCAAAACAATCCGCTGATCGTTATCAACGGTGTCCCGATGGACAACACCAACTTCGGTACGAATCCCAACAACCAGGCATCCGATAATTCCATCGGCGTTCGTGGCGGCGGTATCACGGCTGACGGGGGCGACGGCCTTCTCAGCATTAACCCCGACGACATCGAAAGCATGACGGTGTTGAAAGGTGCCACCGCCGCAGCGTTGTACGGGTCACGCGCAAAGGACGGCGTGATCATGATCACGACGAAAACGCGCGGTGAAGGTGCCGGCATCGGAATTACATACAACCTGAATTACACCAACGATCAGCCTCTCGATTTTACCGACTACCAGTACGAATACGGCCAGGGCGAAAACGGCGTGCGGCCAACCGCTCCCAACCCGACTTCGGGCCAGTGGTCGTTCGGTGAAAAATTCCAGCCCGGCATGACACACATTTTGTTCGACGGCGTGGAGGTTCCCTATATTCCAAGGCCGGGCTTCGTTGACAAGTTTTTCCGTCATGGTCAAACCATGACCAATACGATCGGCATCTCGTCCGGTGGAGACAAGGGCGGATTCAACCTATCGCTGTCGGATATGAACAGCAAGGGTATCGTCCCGAACAACTCCTTTACCCGCCGCACCGTCAACCTGGGCTTTAGCTACGCGCTGTCCGACAAGGTATCTGTCCGTGGAAACGTCAATTACTCGAACGAGTATAACAGGAACGCGCCCAATGTGGGCAACCAGGACAACACCATTCCGGTCTCGTTGTACAACATGGCCAACTCGATGCCGCTGGATCTCTTGAATGAAAAGAAGTACAACGCTGACGGCAACGAGTTCATCTACTCCCGATTCATGAACCGCACGAACCCCTACTTCACACTGGCAGAACAGTTCAACAACATCAGGCGTGACAGGGTGTTTGGAAACATCTCAGTCCGGTACGACATATTGCCCTGGCTTTTCGTACAGGGCCGTATCGGTCAGGATTTCTGGTCGCGCGACCAGGACTACAACAACTTCCCTACCGGCCAGGCCTCACGTCCGGCGGCACCCGCCGGCTTCGTCAACGGCCAGTTCACCCAGGAGGCCAGGCGCTTCCGGGAAGTCAATGCCGACTTCCTGCTGTCAGCATCGCGTGAATTCGGCGATTTCGGAGCAACGCTTACGTTTGGCGGCAACCGCATGTACCGTCGTTCCGACCTGAACAGCGTGCAGGTTACCGACTTCGTGGTGCGTGACCTGTATACCGTGCAAAACGGAAGGGTGAAGGATCCGATATATGGAATGACAGAACAGGAAGTCAACTCGCTGTACGGTTCAGCGGAAGTCTCCTTTAAGAACACGATCTACCTCAACGGAACGCTGCGCAATGACTGGTTCTCCACCCTCTCACCGGCCGAGCGAAGCATCTTGTATCCTTCCGTATCGCTGGGCTACATCTTTACCGAGTCGTTCGGAACGTTGCCGTCCTGGCTATCGTACGGTAAGTTGCGCGTCGCTTATGCCGAGGTGGGTAGCGATTCGGACGTCTCGCCCTACTCGAACGTTCTGTACTACGGTATCAACAGTAACCTGTTCCCGAACCCTTCGGGTGCGCCACAGCCTGTGGGTGGGCCTTCCGGCACGACAGTACCGAATCCGAACCTGAAACCGATGCGCGTGGCTGAAACCGAAGTAGGTCTCGAACTCCGCTTCCTTAACAACCGACTCGGACTTGACGTAGCCGCCTACGAAAAGATCACTACCGACCAGATCGTACAGGCACAGATCTCCGATGCCTCCGGTTTTGTCGACACGCGGATCAACAGCGGCAAGAGCAGGAATCGCGGTATTGAATTCCTCGTGAACGTGGTGCCTGTTGAAACCACGAACTTCACCTGGAACTTCACCTTCAATGGCTCATACAACAAGACGAAAGTGTTGAGCCTGTTGACCTCAACCCCGGGTGAACGCATAACAGTGGGTACGCACCTTTTCAACGGCGAACTTCGTCAGATCGTCGGCATGGAGATGGCCCAACTCGCCGGGTTCGGATACCTGAGGGATCCCCAGGGTCGCATCATATACGGATCGAATGGAATAGCCCTGGCCACACCTGCTCCGATCAACTTCGGCAGCGCGCTTCCCGACTGGGTGGGTGGCTTTACCAATTCATTTAACTTCAAAGGCATAAGCTTTTCTTTCCTTATCGACTTCAAACTTGGGAACAAGATGCTGTCCGGCACGAATTTCAACGCCGTACGGCACGGCCTGCATAAGATGACGCTTGAAGGACGCGACACCGGCGTGATTGGCGACGGCGTGAAAAACACGGGGACAGATGAAGCGCCTGTTTACGTTCCCAATGACATAGTCGTTTTCCCGGTACAGCCCTTCTGGGAAGTAGTACGCTCGAAAGGTCTTGTCGAACCGGTTATTTACGACGGCGGATACTGGAAGCTGCGGCAGATTACGTTAGGGTATGATTTCACCCGTTTCCTGCCCGACAATTTCCCGGTCAAGTCCGTCCGTCTTAGCCTCGTTGCGAACAACGTATTGATGCTGAAGAAATGGATCGACAACATCGATCCGGAATCCTTCGGATACACATCGGACAACCTGGTGGGCCTCGAGTCGACCGGCCTTCCGACTACCCGCAGCATCGGTTTCAACTTGAATGTAAAACTCTAACAGAGCGAACATGAAAAAGATACGTAATCATATCATGTTGCTTGTCGGTCTGCTGCTTGTCGCTAGCTGCGATGACGGATTTGACGAGCTCAACACCAGTAAGACAGGGGCGCTGGCAATAAACCCCGTGTACCAGCTCAACAACGCCATAATCAGTACATCAAGTGGCGGTGCAGCCGGTGGCAGCTCACTGATCTACGACATTGGAATCGTGCAACAAATTATTTCGCCGAACTCCGGCGTCTTGACAGGAGCCAATTATAACCAGGACAACCGTGAGGCGACGCAAACGTTGTGGCAGGGATACTTTCGAAACGTGATCCGTAATACTAAGGACATCATAAACCAGACTAAGGATGTCCCTGAAAAAAGCAACCTGATGAACATGGCCCGAATTCTTCAGGCCTTTGGATTCATGGTGCTCACCGATGCTTATGGCGACATTCCGTACACGGACGCAGGCAAGGGATCCATCGACCAGACGTTCTTCCCGGCTTATGACGCGCAGCAAGCCGTCTACGCAGACATCGTCCAGGAACTTAAGTCGGCCGGCGCCGCCCTGGATCCAGGCGGTACCATTGAAACGGCTGACGTACTGTATGGAGGTGATGTCGAGCTTTGGAGAAAATTCGCGAACTCTCTGCTCCTGCGCGCGGGAATGCGGTTGTCCAAGGTCGACCCGGGGACAGCAGAAAGCATTGTCTCAGCCATTGATCTTTCGAAGTTGATCCTCACGAATGACGAAAACGCCGCAGTAAGACACGACAACAACTACCAGAACGGGATTGGCGTGACACTGAACGGCACGGAAGGCGCGAACTTTTATCTTACCGAACCATTCGTCAACCACCTTAAGGACAACAACGATCCCCGCCTTTCAGCGATCGCCGTGCGTTATATCGGCGCCACTTCCGGTCCTGAGCAGACCGTAGACAAGGCATCCTTTGATCCCGACGACCAGGTGGGCATGCCGATGGGTCATGATAACAGCACGATCCCGGCCGTCGCAACGGGCCTGGGTCTTGCAAGCTTCTACGATTTTTCGCAGGCGGACCGCAGGCGGGTGACCAAACTGACTGCACCTCACTTTTTGGTAACGGCGGCACAAACGCAGTTGCTCCTGGCCGAAGCCAGACAACGGGGCTGGATCACTACGGGTACAGCCGAGGAATATTTCGAAAATGGCGTACGTGCGCACATGGAACAACTCGGCATTGTTGACGAGGGTTCGGCCATCGATCCCGCAGATGTAGACGCCTACATTAACGCACATCCTTACGATGGAACTTTGGAACAAATCAACACCGAATATTGGATTGCCTCATTCCTGAATGGCCCGGAAGCGTTTGCCAACTTCCGGAGGAGTGGATATCCGGACCTGGACCCGAATCCATATCCGGGCCGGGAAATCGATGGATTTATCCGGAGGTTGACCTATCCCAATTCCGAAATCTCCGTAAACAGCGAGAACGTCCAGGCAGCAATAGCCCGAATGGGCCCGGACAGGCTGGATACCCGGGTGTGGTGGGATGTAAACAACTGATCGTACAACAAATTGACAGGTGCGGGGCTGCGACGACACGTCGTGGCCCCTTTTTTTGTTCCATGGTTGTGGCAGAATCTGTAGCTCACACGTGGCTACCGCTCTCCCTGAATACTGGGACTGACATGTTGATGCAAACCCGCTATATTGGAACCCCGAAACCAACAACCCGGGTACGTCACCCGCTGAAATTTTCCGGATGTCGTAATTAAGATGTTCAACCCTAAATAACACCATCATGCCAACGCCAGTAGTACACGACCCCCGACAAAACCGTCATGGTTGGTGGGGAACCCTAAGATTCGTTGACGACAAGGACGAATCGAAGATTGTCAGTTCCGTTAACGGTGACGACTCAGGAGTACAGCACGTGTTCGTCAAGACAAGCCGCGAGGCCCATTTCGTGTCGCAAGGTACCGTTGTTGAAATTGCCAGCCTGGGCGATACGGCGGAGGCAACGCTTCAGCAACTGGCACAAAGCGGGATGAACGAGAAAGTTTTGCGATTGATCAAAGAAGATTTTGCCAATCTCGACGCAACCAAAAAAACGCGGTTTCATGAGATCACAGCAATCGATGACGCGCGCACTTCAGCGCTCGCGCGAATGCTCAACATCGTCACAGAAGTGTGCTTTAAAAACGATCACTGGCTGGATTGCGCCGGATCAATTGGCGCGGACGATATCCGGTTAGGACGGGAACTCCCCAGTTTGAAGTCTGTGGAAGCTCCAACAGTGTAAACGTTTGAATGCAGATGACGAGATGTAGAGACGTAGTATGCTACGTCTCTACATACCTTAACCGCACATTTACAGTGCGATCACCGATTTACCGATTACCGATCGCCGCCCCTTCCCCGGCGTCGCCTGTAGACGACAACGCCTGCCCCTCCGATCAGCACCAGGGCCGAGATCAGGTAAATCAATAGGTACATGTCGCTGTGCTCGCGGAAAACCAAGTCCTGGCCGTTGACGACAAAGGCTGCCCAATTCGTGGGATGCGCATTAAACCCGTCGGATTCTTCAAGAAACTGAAGCTTGGCATTGCGAAGGGAGGTACTCACCGATTGTGCATCGTTGAGATTTTCGTAAAACCGGGTCATGATTGTAGACGTGAATGCATCCGGCACGTCCCAAAGGCTCATCACAACGGATGGGCATCCCGCATAAGTAAAGGCGCGGGCTATGCTGAGTATCCCTTCACCCGCCATGTTGCGCCCGATCCCGGTCTCACAAGCGCTTAGTACGACGAGTCCGGCGTTGAGTTTCAGGTTGTAGATTTCGTAAGCGTACAACGACCGATCCGACATGGAATCTCCCCGGAAGATCAACCTGGAGTTATCGGCGACTTCCTCATCACCAACCCCGTGAACACCAAGGTGGATCAGATCGTATCCTTCCGTGTTGTGGATGAAATTCTGTTTCGATGCCGCGCCATTGGTGAACCGGGTAACATTGTCGTACAACCGGCTCAGGGTTTCAAGTTCAACATAAGTGCCAGGCAACTCATCCCCCTGATTTCGGCGCGTCAGGTATGTGCCGTCTGATTCTCCGGAGTAGCTGAAGGCAAGCACTTTTTCGATCTTATCGCGCTGACGGGTTCTGTCCTTAAAGTAAATACTGGACGAGTACGCGTACGAAATCTCATAATCGTAAATGGCATATTTCAGGTCCTTGAAAGAAAGATAGGATGAACGCTCGTACGCGGTCACGAGAGCCTCGATCGGTAATATGCTCAGCGGTCCGTCAGGTACCACAATGAGCTTGGGCTTCCGGATTACCGGATCAAAAAACTTGCGATATATCTGATTCGCAGCCTGCCCGTACCGGTTCGCGTCGTCCGAACCGAATTTGGGATGACCGCTTATGGTATTATACACTGTTTTTATCAACGTATCGGTAGCCTCATCGCGTTGCAACGCGGTAATCGCCGTCGCACCCTCCGTAATGGAAAGCACATAAATGCTGTCGCGGCCCCAGTAGTATTCCAGCAGCTGTTCATTGCTATCCAGTTGTTCCTGAATTTGGGCAAGTCGAATGAGCAGACCGCCGATACTCGATACCGTATACCCTGGGTAGCCGCTGATCCGCGTCATAAGTTCGCGGCGGCGATTAATGAGTGCAACGACTTCCTCGTTCATTCTGTGCACCGAGTCAGATGGCAGCATCGTGGAGGCCAACCTTTTACGCTGCCTCTGGCTCAACTCGCTCCTTACTTCTTCCAGTTCAAAAAGAAGTGATTTGGGTATTCCCGAGTTGTTGGCACGTTCTGCGCGCTCCAATGCTTCCAGTACGTTGAGATACTTGGTCAACTCCACAAACTGAAGCGCATCTTCGAAATATCGGACATCGCCGTCCTCACGGTAAAGCAGCCGGGCGCACTGGATGCTGCGCTCTATGCTTCTTGAAAAAGAACTCATAAGAAACGGCTTGGAAAGATCGTCGCCGATATTTTGACGGGCAATAATCATTTGCGCGTAGGCCGCACGGTAGTATTCGACAGCCTGTTCAAGGTGTCGCCGGTCGTGCTCCTCTCCGTACCATTTATAAAGCGCATCCCCTGTGTTGAAGTAAGCGGAAATAAGGGTAAGGAAGTAGGGACTTTCCTCCCGGATGATCGGTTTCCCGGTCACGCTGTCCGGCAATACCGACCGGAGCATTTGTTGGAAGTCATCGAGCGCCTTGCGATAATCCCCCTTGTCCAGAAACATTCTGCCACGCAGGTCGTAAAGTCCTGCGAGGGCATCGTTTTTGGGTCCAAACGTCGTCGTCGCGTTTTCGATTGCCAGGTTGAAATAGTACGCCGACGAATCATACTTACCCATCATACGATAAAGGTCGCCGAAGTTCTCGTACAGAAGTTTCGCGTGTGCCGGATTACGGGGCGCCGTGCGTTCCCATAACTCAAGTCCGTTGGCCAGCGCCCTCCTCGACTCCGCATAACGGCCGATAGCACGAAGGTCGCTCGAAAGATTGCAATATCCGTCGATCAGGTCTCCGCTATATCCGGACGTCTCATATAACTCCATTGACTTCTCGCGCATCTTCATCGACCGCTCGAAGTCGCCCTGGCTGGAGTACATGTTCGCTACAAGCTGATACGCGAAGGCCTGCTCGTAAGGAAGGTCGACGTAAAGCGAGAGGTAGAGATTCGCCATGGTTTCTACCACATCGAACTGGAAGTTCTTCCTCGCGATCGTGGCCAATCCGTAATAAACGCTACCGAGGGCATACCGGCTTTCTGGCAGATAACGCTTTTCCAGTTCCATCGCCTTCAGGTAGTGTCGCTCGGCGAGGTCCTTTCGCTGTAGCCCCCAGTTATACAATACGCCCAGCCAAAGGTGTGAATCCGCCACCTCACGCGATTCTTTTCCATAGATCTGCATGCGCTGTTGCAAGGCACGAAGGTGCATTTGCTCGGCCGTATCCGGCATGTTGAGCAAATCGTATACAACAGCGTTCGTAAATAACGCGTTAGCTTCCAGGTAGGGGTAGTCAGAAATGTGATCGCCGGCAGTTTGATACAGATCCTGCAGATAACGCATCGGTCGGCGGTAGTCTTCCTTTATGTTGATTTCAGGAAAGCCTTTTGCCTTCCACACCTCAAACGTCTCAATCTCCGCCGCGCGCAACATGAGCGCAATGTAGCCTTCCCAGTTGCTCTCATCTTTCATGCGACGGGCTGCGAGCAACGACCGGTCTATTGCTTTTTTATATTGTCTGGAGGTGACGAGGCTGTTGATCTGATCGAGTTCGGGATGCGACCGTCGGGTGGCTGGGGAGAACTCCTGTGCGTATACCCGACCCGTGCCAAAGTGCGTGCCCAGGAGAACGGCAACACACAAAGCAAATAACTTAACCGTTTTCAAGATCGACTTCAGGCTCTCCATCATCATAAAGGCATCGCCCTGTCATATTTTGGCTTTTCGCCGCCCGGCGGGAAATCTAATGGCCGGTTCCCGCATTGATCTTTGCAAATTTCAAACAGACCGGCTTGTCAACCTGTATTCGCTTTCCCGTATCCTTCAAGAGTCCGGTTTTTTTGTCACGGCGAAAAATTACGATGTCGTTGGTGTCCTGATTGGCCGCGAGTAAAAAATTGCCGGTCGGGTCGATAGCAAAATTACGTGGCGACCGTCCCAGGGTTGACTGCCGTCCCCTGTACGTCAACTTCCCGTCGTTGCCGATAGCATAAATCGTAATCTCATTCGCTTCGCCCCGGTTAGAGCCGTACAAGAACCTTCCGTCTGGCGAGATGTGAATGTCCGCGGCGCCCACTTTTCCCTGAAATCCGGGGTCCAGCAGTGTGATCGATTGTTTTTCCTTAAGCTGGCCGTCTTTGTAATCAAAGACCGTAATGGCCGCGTCGAGCTCCCTTATCAGGTAAGCATATTTTCCGTTGGGATGAAAGGTAAGGTGCCTGGGTCCGCCACCCGGCGTCACTGGAGCGGCACTGAAAAGTTGGAGCGGATCATCGTCCGACGTGTTGATCGAATAGACGTAGACCTTGTCGGTCCCGAGGTCGGCCACCATCAGATAGCGGCCATCCGGCGAGGGCACCACGGAATGCACATGGGGCTTGTCCTGTCGAGACGTGTTCACGCTGCTTCCCTCGTGACGTATCGTCTGTATCGCGGGATTCAGGGTACCGTTCGGCGCTACATGGATCGCCGACAACGTCCCGGAAGTGTAATTCGCCACAAAGACCACCTTCTGATCGCTGCTTACTGAAACGTAACATGGATGGTCACCCGCGGAAGTTACCGAGCCGATCCAGGACAGTACGCCGGATGCCGGGTCAAACGATAACGAATGAACCGCACCCTTGCCCTGGCCCATCTCGCTCACAGCGAATACCCGGGTTCTGTCTGCTCCTATCGCCAGATATGAGGGGTTGATAACATCGGTGGATTTTGATTCGAAACGGGAATCCGCGGTTTTTGTATCGAACCGATATACCTGCACCCCGTTTGAATTGTCCTCGTTGGAGTAGGTTCCAACCAAAAGCCAGTAGGTCTCCCCTTTCTGGGCCATGGACAAAGAATAAGTGACCATCATAAGACACAGTACCGCCAGTACTCGCATAGTTTTCAGCAATTGGGTTAGAGCGCTGGCTAAGGTAACGCTAATGAAGCTTATTGCCAATGCGCTTTGTTTGGGAACCCAATGACCTTTGTCGTCGGGTCACCCGTCGTAAACTTTGTTTGACCGCACGGCGTTGTTGGGATAGTAATTGGAACCTATGATCACTGTCACAAGAGTTTATGACTACAAACCGACCGGGGGAAAGTTTGCTATCCTGGTGGACCGGCTCTGGCCCCGGGGTTTGAGGAAGGAAGACCTGAAGCCAAACCTGTGGCTCAAGGATATCGCCCCGAGCAATGAACTCCGCAAATGGTTTGACCATGATCCTGCCAAATGGGACAAATTCCGGGAACGATACCGGGAAGAGCTGGCGGACAGCGCCGAGACATTAAAGGAAATCAAACGGCTCGAACGGGAACATGGGGAAGTTGTGCTGCTCTATGGCGCCCGGGACCCAGACCACAACAACGCAGTCGCGCTTAAGGAAATTCTGAAATCCAGACGCTAACCCAATCCTCCTTTGGGCTATTCCGCATTCATCCTTTCGAACTGAAAGCTGTAAATGCGGACAACTGCGTCATCGGTGACCTTCTTGCGCAGGGTGATGGTCCTCATCTCATCGCTTATCAATACCTCTCCGGCAAACACCATCTTTCTTTCGTCGCCGGACATTCCGGCTTCCGGCGATATCCAATCCGACACACGTCGGGTACCCTGCCAGATACTGAAATCTCCGGGCGACCCGGCGTAGCCATACTCGACGTACAACTTGTACTTACCCCTATCGAGGTTGTCCAGAAAGATCTGCGCCATGGGTACTGCATCCAGGTCGATCTTGTTCGTCCAGGAATCGGACGTGGGCACTGAAAATACCATGGCAGGATCATCGAAGGCAGCGCGCGCCAGCCAATAGAGGGATAATACCATTCCCTGCGGTGTCAATACTTCGCGCTTGCGTATGTCGGTCACATCTTCCGGCAAGCGTATGGCAGTGTTTTCAAATAGTGGATTATCGGCGTAGAAAAAACCCAGGGAAGTGTAGTCCGCCTTCACATTCCGTTGGGACTCCGGCTGGTGTTCGATGGTGAGATGGAACGACTTGTCAAAATTCAGCTTGTCGGTAAGATAAAACCGGTAGCCTCCGGTGCGGGATGTGGCAAGATCGTACTCCAAAGAACCATGGATGGGCAAACTCAGCCGGTGGTTCCATCTGTCCATTACGGCGTACCATCCTCCATTGAAATAGTCCTCCGATCCTGTTCCATGAATCCTCATTTCGGAGTCAATGATGGCAATGTCATCACCTTCCCAGAACATCGTATGACCGGCCTCGAGTCCCTGCGCGATGACTATTGTCCCGACATAATGGCCGCGGCCTTTCACGTCCGCGATCACATGTGGGACGCCATCGGGGATGTTGTACTGACGGCGCGATTGCACATAAAGCTTTCCCTCACGATCCTTGTCCCGCTTCACGTCAGTAAAGTAGACCGTTCCGGATACGACAATCGAATCAGGATCATCAGGCGAAGTCTTATCGTATATGAGCCTTAACCGGCATGATGCATCGAAGGGCATTGGAATATAGGAATACATCGTTCCGTTATCCGTCCCGAGCAGGACGGATTGCATAGAAGGCTTTCCAAACGCGAATCCGAAAAAGTCGTGCATCGGAAGCGCCAGCGCATCGACTTTGTCGTTATCCCAATGGGCCATCATCAGCACCTTGCGGTAGGCTTGTACTACGTCGCCATCTGCCTTGAGTGAGATGCCGACGATGCGGCCACCGCTTGTCATGGAAAACAGGGTTTCGTCACGCCCGGGGCGTAGCACTATGCTAACATCCCGCTTTTTCAATCCAGTTCCGTATTCTTCCAATGGCGAACGCTTCTTGCTCCAAACCTGAGTGATCTGATCAAAAACATCACGGCAGTCCGTCACCATCTGTGTGGAAAAAGAGCGTACGTTATCTTTTCGCGTAAGGGTACGATACTGGGTCTGATGAAAGCGAAGGTTCGTACCCGCATACACGATCTTCAACGACTTTTCATAGGGTATCGGCAGGTAGCAATAGTAACCCCCTATTTGATTTCCGCATAACGGAGCGAGGAAGGGAAACTTATCGCCAAGAAAGAGATCGATGAACGGAACAGCGATCCTGGGTTTTGGCTCGCCATCGAAATAAAACTTGATCGTATCGGTTGTAGGCGTGGGTGTCCATATCCTGTTCATTACGCCCGGCCCTTTCAGGTCGGCAATTACGAGTCCCTCTGTTTCTTTCCGAACGTACGAAAACCTGCCGCCGAAGCCGTCGTCGTTACCGCCCGTCGTGTCGTAGCTGGAAAGCTGATACATCTGACCGGAACGATACAAGGGAAGCCTGGATAAGTCGAGAAGGTTCATCAACTCTTGTTTGAAGAAAGCATCTTGCGCTGAGAGGCGCATAGAGTCAAGGCAGACGACGATCAAAATCAGGTACTTCATATGATTCGACAGATGGTATCACGAAACATCACCCTCATATCTGCCTGGCCACCAACAGACCGAGCCAGACACCCAGGAGTCCGGTA
>DASVCT010000201.1:0-35594 GCA_036381475.1 Cyclobacteriaceae bacterium | reverse complement strand
AAGTCGATACTTGTAGCAGTTTTTGCATACTTTTACTAGGTTTTTCTTAAAGGTTTACTGTAAGGAAAACGCTCCCCCCATCCCTGGCCGGATGGGCACGCGAGGAGCATTACTGAGCCGGCGGCGATCCTGTCGTCGGCTCTCTTGTTTGGATTGATTATGTTTTCATATCCTTTGGCTTTCGGTTTATTGTTAAATGTGTAGTCGACTCATTCGGAACACCCTCTGCCGTATACAATGATGTGGGTGTCCATGATTTCGTAGGTCGCGTTCACGGCCTTGCAGATCAGCGACAGCTTCGTCTGTAACGACTCATCCGTAAGAGAGGCGTTCAGGTAGCATCCGCTCATGATCTCCTCGTCATACACAATCTCAACTCCGTATGCTTTCTCCAGCGCTTCAAAAACGTCTTGCATTTTCGCATCCACAAACTCGAAGTTTCGCTGTTCCTCTTCCGGGATCAGCAGGCTGGGATTTTCAAATAGCGACTTGGTTAGTCGCGCATCTTCACGTGAATACACCGCCTGCTGGTTAGGCGACAAAACGAGCCCTTCCCGCCGGGGATTGTCCGTGTCCTCCGTCTCCGTTCCGACCGGCTGGGGGAATACCGACACTTTTCCTGACCGTACCTCAACGATCACATTGGGTTCATTTTCGTATGCCCTCACCGAGAAACTCGTACCGAGCACTTTCGTAACCAGTTCATTAGCATATACCAGGAAGGGTCGTCGCGGATCCCGGGCAATGTCGAACAACGCTTCCCCTTCCAGGTAAACCTGGCGGTGGTCCGGATCGAAGGATTGGGGATAGCGAAGCGAACTGTTGGGCTGGAGTACGATGGAACTGCCATCGCTAAGGATCATTTTCAGTGGATAGTGGCTGTTGTTTACGCGTTCCGAGTATTCGGAAACGGACGTACTAGCCTGCACGGCCTGACTTACCGTGTCGCTTTTCCGGGAATACAGAAATGCGAAATAACTCAAACACCCGCTGATCAAAAGCAACGCGGCTACCCTCAGGAGGTTGTTGTGCCATACCGATGGCTTTTCGCGAAGCCAAATCTCATGCTGAACCCGGTTCCACATCATGTCCTTTTGGTACTCCGTCGGGAAATGTTCCGGCTCCGATAGGACCGCCAGGATCATCCGTCGGGCTTCCTCCACCTCCTCCGCCTTTTCTGGGTGCTCCGCCAGCCAGGTGGCCCAACGCCTTTCCAACTCAGGCGTGGGGCCCTTGACCCATTGAACAAAAAGCTCGTCCTGGGCAAGATCGCCGGCATCAAAGTCCGCGTAATCTTTCATTGAAATGCCATTTCACACGAATGCATAACTAAAAGTCAGGGAGCCGGACTTTTAACTCACTCAACGCCAAGTTTTTTTTGAAAGGCAGAAGAATCGGCCAAAAAGGGACCAAAAAGGGGATTGTTACGCCAGAAAATGGGCGTATTGCCGCAGCTGGAGCAGGCCGCGCGTAACCAGATTTCGGACCGACTGCGGATTGGCACCCATGATGTGGGCGATTTCCTCGTAGCTGAACTCGTCGTAAAAGCGCAGCACAATCGCCTCGTATTGGCGGGGTGAGAGGTTGTGAAGGTATTTTTTCAACTTCCGGGTTCTCTCATCCACGGATTCAATGGACATCAACTCCTCTTCCGGCGACAAGTCGATCAGGGTTTCCATGTCATCCCAGCGAACACCTTCCTGCAAATTCCACTCGCTTCCGCCAGAGGTCTTGAAAATCCGGCTCCGGAGCGCACGATACAGGTAGTACTTGACTGAAGTAGTGGATGCGAGATTTTTCCGGTATTTCCACAGTGCGACAAACACGTCCTGAATGCAGTCCTCAATCCTCTCGCGATCCTTGCAAATCCGCGAGGCGTAATTGTAAAGCAACCCGACATAACGCTGATAAAGCATCGAGAACGCCCCGCGATCCCCTCTTTTCAAACCGCGCCACAACACGCTGTCACTGCAATCCGTCATCAAAAGCGTTTAAAAGTTGTATACATATTTAGGGAAGTAAGTCAACATCTTCAAGCATAAACGGAAATTACCGCACAGCATGGTACAGGATACCCGAGTAGGTGTGAATGTGTAACAACAAGATCGAAATCACCGATTTGCCGAACATCGATTGCCGGTAGTCAGTGTCTTCGAGCATCTACCTCACGTGCCCCTGCTTAACGTCCCTGTAACTGATCAGCTCGATACCCAGCGACTTGATCAATGCCTTCACGTCGGGATCGGTATAAGTATCGGTAACACCCTGTCGATCGGCCGCTACCGTCTCGTAGCCGATGTGCGAAATGGCCCGCAATTCGTCATTGTCCAGGCCGGGATGATCGACAAACAGGTAGGTCTTGCCACGCTCCAGCTTCCGGAGCATTTTCATAAAGCTCTCCTTTTTCTCTTGTGACGTGGTATGGGGGCCATCGTACGTAACACCTTCTACCCCGGCGGCGGACAGGTCAACATCAATGTTATACTCCTTTGTGAGCCTCTTCACCAGTGCCCTGACATCGTCGTTCATGCCCGTGCAACCCATATGCGAGGATACATGACTGATGCGGGGAATCTTTCGGAGGGCCAACTCGATTTGTGCGCGGAATTCCTTTTCTATTTCTTCCAGCGTCCAATCGTTCTCGAGGAGGGTGCGACCGGGGTAGTTTTTGTTAGGCCAGATGAATGGATAAAAGTAGCCGTCGTCATCGGTGAGTCCCGACGATCCCGAAACTGGACGCCACTTGACGTTATCCCATTCGCTTGTCAACGCCAGGTGTATCCCGACATCAATATCCGGGTTCTCCTTCAGCAACCGCACGGCCTCCGGAAACCACGGAGAGGGTACGATTACTTCTATCGATGTCTGTATTCCCTCCCGGGCACAACGGATCAGCGCCTCATTGCCTGAATGCGAGAAGCCCATGTCGTCACCCCTGACAATGAGCCGCGGGGCATCCTGAGCCTGCGCAGGGGAAAACGTCGCCGCCCACGCGAAAACGGAGACGACCAAAAACCATCTTGTCTTCATAATTTCTCTCTTTATCGCAGGCAAAATATGTGCTCCGCGTTTCCAAGTATCCTGAACTTGCCTGCATGGCATGACGACACCGGCAGCTTTCCGCCCAACTGCTTACCTTTACCAGTAACTGAATTCCGACGACTGCATACCTTATGAACTGGTTTATTTTGATCCTGGCCGGACTGTTTGAAGTTGGCTTCACCACCTGTCTGAGCAAAGCAAAAGAGAGTACTGGAAGTGTCGCTGGGATCTGGTGGGCAGGCTTTGTGCTGAGTCTGTCGCTCAGTATGTGGCTCTTATCGCGTGCCGTTCAGACGATTCCTATGGGAACGGCTTATGCCGTATGGACGGGTATTGGCGCAGCCGGTACCGCGACTGTAGGTATGCTGATCTTCCGCGAGCCGACAGAGTTCTGGAGGGTGTTTTTCCTTTGCCTCCTCATCGCCTCCATCGTCGGCCTCAAGGTCGTGAGTAAGTAAACAACCGGCTGGTTTTTGGGGAGTTTTTCCACCGAACCATACAGTCGTAAACAAATTTTTTTCAGGCCCCACCTATCCCTTATGGGGCATCGGCCTCCCCGATGCCGGTATATGCCCCGATTCGCAGGGGCCTAAAATAAACGTATTGTATTTCTTTCTTACATGCCGGAGTAAGCCGTATTGCGTAGCGCACTAATAACTGATAGATTGTCACTGAGTTTGGTGGTCATGTCTCGGAAAATCTCTAACCTGTGTATCATCGACGATGATCCAATGTCATCGTTCTATATCAAACGTCTGGCTGAACTGGGGGAGGTTGCCAGCATTATTACCATATACAACAATGCGCAGGGGGCAATCGACTATCTCCTGAACTATAAGAAATCCTCAGAAAACCTTCCGGATATTATCCTGCTCGACATCTACATGCCGGGTATAGACGGCTGGGGCTTCCTCGCAGAATTCCAGAAGCTGAAGCATACGCTTCCTAAAAAGATGGAAATCTACGTAATCAGTTCGTCAGATCACCCCAGCGACATCAAGCGCGCAAAAGCAACACCTGAAGTCGTCGACTATTTTCAGAAACCCGTGACCATGGAACTTCTGAAAGGAATTGTAGAGGACTTCTTCAAAGAAGACAACGAAATGAAGAGCTGATCAGTCGTGCATCACCATCGCTTTGATCACGCCCGATTTCCGATCAAGCCATGAGGGGAAGGCCTCCCCCGCCGCAGCAAATGCAACGCGGTGCGTTATATAAACTTCAGGATCAATCCTTCCCTCCGAAATCGCGCTGACTACATGATCAAAATCGTGTCGCGTGGCGTTGCGACTGCTCATCAGCGTGCCCTCCCGTTTATGAAACTCCGGGTGACTAAACGCAATGTTGCCTTTCTGCAAACCGATCAGAACATACCGGCCGCCGTGCGCCATATATCGAAAGCCCTCCTGGATCGCATTCAGGTTTCCCGTTGCATCAATCACCACCGCCGGCATGTCGCCGCCCGTAATAACGCGGAGCCTGTCAGACACATCCTCTGACGCAGCAATGGTGTGAGGGATTCCGAGCCGTTCTCTGCAAAAAGCAAGCCTGCGTTCGTCAAGGTCCAGCGCAATCACCTCCGCACCTGCCAGACGTGCAAAGTGCATAGCGCCCATCCCGATTGGACCAGCGCCGATAACAAGCACCGGATCGCCGGATTTGATATCAGCGCGGCGGATACCGTGGGCGCCGATGGCCAGAGGCTCAACCAGGGCGAGCGCGTCCAGGCTGATGCCACGGTTCGCCACGAGATTGTCGGTGGGTACAACGAGATGGTCAGCCATTCCGCCATCGATGTGCACGCCGCATACCCTGAGGTCCACACAACAGTTAGTTTTGCCCTGACGACACGCAACGCAGTGGCCACAGCTAAAATAGGGAAGAAAGGTTACGATATCTCCCACCCGGAAATCGCTCGTACCGTTGACCTGTATGATCTCCCCTGCCAACTCATGACCAAGTATGCGGGGATACGTAAAATAAGGTTGTGTTCCCTCGAAGGCATGGAGATCGGTGCCACAAACGCCGATTCGCCTGATCCGCAGCAACGTTTCATTTTCACCTGCCACGGGCGCTTCCCGCTCACCATAGCGTAAAGTACCAGGCGATTCACAAATCAGGACTTCCATATGCTCATGAGTTCGCGAGGGCGCGATCGAGGTGAACGTAACCTCCATCGACGTGGATCAGTTGACCTGTTGTATGACTTGACACGTTCGAAAGAAGGAAAGCAACAGCATTGGCAATCTCTTCGGCCGTTGTCATCCGTTTTTCCAGCGGGATGTTCGCCACAATCGACTCCAGTTTTTCTTTCGGATTCGGAAGTGTGGCAATCCACTTTTCATACAGGGGTGTCCAGCATTCGGCCACAATCACGGCATTGACACGGATGCCGTATTTGAGCAACTCCACGGCCCATTCGCGTGTAAGCGCATTTCGCCCGCCATTCGCCGCCGCATAGGCCGACGTATTGCCCTGCCCGGTTTCGGCGGTTTTCGACCCGATGTTCACGATGGCCCCTTTACTTTCCTTCAGCGCCGGCAACAGGTAATGGGCCATCAGATAGTAATGCACTACATTCTTATGGAGCGAAGCTACGAATGCCTCATAGCTTCCCTTTTCAAGTCCAACACCGTCGTTGACACCTGCATTGTTCACGAGACCGTATACGCCGGGAAATTCTTTCAGGATCGATCGGGCTGCCCTTTCGCATTCTTCAGGGCGTGTGAGTTCGGCCGTAATCTGGAACGCCTTTCCGCCAGCCTGGGCAACCTGGTTCAGTGCCTTAATGTTGTCGGCTTCATTTCTACCCACAATGACGGCAATGGCGCCCTCCCGCGCCAGCACGTTTACAATCCCCAGGCCAATGCCCTTAGCGCCGCCGGTGACGACAATGACCTTGTCTTTGAGCCCCAGTTCCATATTGTCTAATATTAAAGCTTGTAGAACGCGATAGCGTTACTTCGAAAGATTTTCTCCTGCTCCTCTTCAGAGAGCGCTGAAAAATAATCGCCCACGATCTCTATCATTTCACCATACGTCGCCGCCACCAGGCACACCGGCCAGTCGCTGCCATACATGAGGCGGTCCGGCCCAAAGGTACTCATTACGGTGTCGAGGTAGGGCGTAAAATCGTCTTTCTTCCAGGAAGCCCAATTCGCCTCCGTCACCATGCCCGAGACCTTGCACCATACGTTCTCGTGTGCCGCCAGTCGTTGTATATCTTCCCGCCAGGGATCGAGTTTTCCGTCGCGAATGTATGGTTTGGCGATGTGGTCAAGCACAAATCGCTGGCGAGGGAACCTGCCGGCGAACTCCGCGGCAAATTTGAGTTGGTCGGGGTAAATGAGAATATCGTACGATAGATCAAATTTTTCGAGGTGTCCGATCCCGCGGAGAAAGGCCGAACGCAGCATGTAATCGCGCTGCTTCTCCCCCTGCAGGATATGACGAAGTCCTTTCAGTTTTTTTCGCGCCGACAGGTGCTCCAGTTGTTCGACGACGTCGTTGGCTTCGAGGTCTACCCAACCGACCACCCCCTTGATCCAGTCGTAACGTTCCGCAAGGTCCAGGAGAAATTCGTTCTCTGCGGGCGACTGGTCTGCCTGCACGGCGACACTCCCCTCGACGTCATGCGCGTCGTATATCGGACGTAAGTCTTCCGGACCAAAGTCGCGACGAATTGCGGCCATCTCTTCCGTGATCCACGCGTCCCTTTGTGGATTGAACTTCCAAAAATGCTGGTGGGAATCAATTTTCTGCACGGAGCTCAAAGATTTTGTCCATCAACACCCACTTCTCACCGGGCTTTGCCCAGGGTAACGCCTGCTGGAAGCGTCCCATAAGTTGCTCCCATTCCTGAACCTTAGCATTCGCTGCATCCATCTCAGCCTTGCGCGCAAAACTGAAGCGCTCCTGCGTTTCGATCAGCATGAAGAGCCGGTTACCCGTGCGGAAGATCTGCATCACGTGTATGCCTGCGTCGATGATGCTGCTACGAACCTCGGGCCATACCTTGCAATGCCATTCTTCATACTCCGCAATAGCTTGCGGGTCATCTTTCAAATCCAGCGCCAATGCGTAACGGCCCATGTGTGATCAGGTAGGCTGCTAAAATAGGGAAATTTATGTGTTTCCGTCGGCTGGCAATTCATTTACCCACGCTAACGCTTTCAATTCCAATTTCATAATATGCTGACTGGTATGGGATGCGTCGCCGGGAAGAAAAAAAGGGGCCATTTGCAATTCCCTGATCGCTATTGTTAATTGCAAAAATCCAGTATTAACGGACTCAGCGTGTGGAATTTTATAGGGCTTTCGGGTTAACTGAGCTGGTTTTCGTCGGGGCGTTTGCCCTGTTTTATTTCTTTTACCTCGTGCGCGTCATCCGGATAGCGCGACAACTCAACACGCCTTTCAGTTCTGTGTTCTTCAAGTTGTTTCTCAGAACCGCCATCTTCGCGCTGCTCATCTTCGCACTTCTTGGACCCTCCTTTGGTGATTCGAAAAAGGAGGTTAAATCTGTCGGCAAAGACATTATGATTTGTGTCGATCTGTCCAAATCGATGGATGCGTTCGACATTCAGCCCACGCGGTTGGAGAAAGTGAAATTCGAGTTGAAGAAAATCGTCAGCGCGTTCAATTCAGATCGTATCGGACTTATCATATTTTCCTCGGAGGCGTTCATGCAGTGTCCGCTGACCTACGATCAGAACGCTTTGAACCTGTTTATCGAGACGATGAACACGGGCCTTGTACCACCATCGGGAACGGACTTTGGTCCTGCCCTCGAACTCGCGATGAAGAAAATAGAGTCGGACGATGAAGCGAGCGTCAGGCAGCCAAAGTCGAAAGTGCTGATCTTGATCAGCGACGGCGAGGACTTCGGTGAGAATACGCAAGAGATCGCGCGCCAGATCGAAAACAAAGGCATAGCCCTGTTCACGCTGGGCGTTGGTACGGAGGAAGGAGGCCGCATCCAGTTAAACGGGGGTTACAAAAAGGACCGCCAGGGAAATATCGTCGTATCGAAGCTGAACTCCCGCTCCCTGCGTTCGCTGGCTAATCTGACCGGAGGTCAGTATTTTGAGATCAATGGATCGAGGAATGACGTCGCGCGCCTCATCAGCACCATCGGGGAGATCGAAGGTGAGTTTCGTGAAGCGCGCTTTGTCGACGTGACTGCGAACCGGTACTTTTACTTTCTCGGACTTGCAGTCATTCTCCTTGTTCTTGATATCTTGATTTCGGTGCATACATTTCGCATATGAACGACGATCGCGAACTCCGATTGCTGGCTTACGCTCTTGCCTTTGTGGGTGCCGCTCTGTTGGCGTTTGCTATTGTGTATGGGAGAAAGACGCGTGCCATTCAATCGCACACCCTGGCGGAGCAAGCGCGGGAAGCGTACACGACAGCGAAATATCGCGATGCACTTTCGTCCCTCCAGTTTCTCGTCGACACCCTTGGCCTCGAAAAGGCGGGCGCACGCATCGACCTCGCCCATGCCGGCTTGCAGGTAGCGCGTTACGATTCATCGGGCCGCGCGCGCGACAGCCACCCCGTTGACTCAACCGCCCTGAAACGGATGAAGGAACTGATCGGCGTCAACGGTGTGATTGCTAACTATGATAAACTTACGGCGCCGGGTGCGGATGCGTACCTTGGCTCGCGCGCCTATAATCAACTCGGCGTCATTGCCTACAACCTGCGTAATCCGCAGGACGAGACTGCCGCGATGACCGACGCAGCGGACCATTTCAAGAATGCCCTGCGCCTCGACCCTGAAAACGAATATGCCCGGTACAATTATGAACTTATCCGCCTCAGAATAGATTATCCTGACATGATCATGAGCCGGGTACGCGAACTGATCCACCGTCGTAACTACAAAGGGGCCCGTGATTTGCTGAAAAATGCTTTCGACCGGGACGCGCAGATCAGGAACAAGTACGGCGACTATGCCGTGAGGCTGGAAAACATTATACGAATCGATAGTCTGTCGCGTTCATAAAATATGCAAAACCGTATGCTACGACTCGCTCTTCTTTTTGCACTTGCTATCGTCTCTGCCCGCGCAGCCAATGGTCAGACGCTTGCACGAGCGGAAGACAAGTTTCACACGGCATCAGCGGAGTACATCGAAAAGAAATACGATGAAGCCCTGGCTACCGTCAAGGAAGGCCTAAGGATCCAACCAAACAGCGAGAAACTGGAAGCCCTAAGAAAATTGCTGGAACAGGAAAAGAAGAACCAGCAACAGCAGCAAAACAAGGAGCAACAAAAGCAGGATAAAGAAAAGCAGGATCAAAATCAGGATCAGAAAGACCAGCAGCAGAAAGACCAGCAGGACAATTCTCAGGAAAAGAAACAGGAACAAAACCAGGACAAGAAGCAAGAGGACGAAAAGAAGAAAGACGATCAGCAACAAAAGGATGCCGAACCTTCAAAACCTGACGAAGAGAAGAAAAAGAATGAGGAAAAGCCCGCACCTTCCCAACGCCTTGAAGACCTGAAAATGTCGGAGGAAAAAGCGCGCATGATCCTCGAGGCGATGAAGAACCAGGAAATGCAGTACCTGCAACAGAAGAAACGGAAGGCCACCCAGCCGCGGGACAGGTCGAAGCCGGACTGGTGAGAAAGAGTTGAAGAATTGAAGAGTTGAAGCGTTGAATGGGTACAGCAAACTTCACGTTTAACGCTAACATCAAGCGAGAAAGAGTTGAAGAGTTAAAGGATTGAAGATTGAATAGATGCACCGCACGTGGAGATTGGCACCGACATCAACACACCAACACAAAAAAAAGTGTTGAAGAATTGAAGGATTGAAGAGTTGAATAGGTACAGCAAACTTCACGTTTAACACTAACATCAAGTGAGAAAGAGTTGAAGAGTTGAAGAGATGCACCGCACCCGGCGATTGGCACCCACTTCAACACTCCAACACTTCAACACACAAAAACACATGAACGAAGTTGTAATACTTTCCGCAGTAAGGACGCCGATTGGAAGTTTTGGCGGGAGCCTGGCGTCCGTGTCGGCTGTTCAATTGGGCAGTATTGTCGTAAGGGCTGCACTGGACCGGGCTGGAGTAGAGCCTGGCCTTGTTCAGGAGCTATACTTCGGAAACGTGTTGTCGGCAGGTCTGGGTCAGGCGCCGGCCACACAGGTCGCTTCAGGTGCCGGACTGGGGTTTGGAGTACCCTGCACCCTGGTTAACAAAGTCTGTGCCTCCGGAATGAAGGCCATCATGATGGGTGCACAGTCGATCATGACAGGCCAGAACCAGGTGGTCGTCGCGGGCGGTATGGAGAGCATGAGCAACATCCCTTATTATCTGCCGAAGGCACGCTTTGGCTATCGGTATGGCAACGGCGAATTGATTGACGGCCTTCAGCATGACGGCTTGACCGACGCGTATGATGGATGCGCCATGGGCGTTTGCGCTGACAACACAGCACGTGAAATGTCGATCTCGAGGGAGGATCAGGATGCTTATGCGATCGCATCATACCGGCGCGCTGCGGCCGCATGGGCATCGGGGAAGTTCGTTAACGAAGTCATCCCTGTTGATGTTAAAGATCGAAAAGGGAACGTCACCCCTGTCGTCGAAGATGAAGAATTCAAGAACGTGCAGTTTGACAAGATACCTTCACTACGGCCCGCCTTCAGCAAAGATGGAACGGTCACGGCCGCTAACGCGTCCACACTTAATGACGGCGCTTCGGCACTCGTCCTGATGAGCCGGGAAAAAGCACTTGAGCTTAGGCTTTCACCTCTCGCCCGGATTCGCGGATTCGCAGACGCGGCACAAGAGCCCTTGTGGTTCACGACAACGCCGGCACTCGCTATCCCCAGGGCATTAACGCACGCAGGCGTCGATGCAACGAATGTTGACTTTTACGAAATCAATGAAGCGTTTTCTGCAGTCGCGTTGGCCAACAGCAAGCTGCTCGGCCTTTCTGCGGATCGGGTCAACGTCAACGGTGGCGCTGTAGCGCTGGGCCATCCCCTGGGCGCTTCCGGCGCGCGGATCGTGACGACGCTAATAAACGTGCTGCGGCAAAACAACGCCTCCATTGGTGTGGCCGGCATCTGCAACGGCGGCGGCGGAGCTTCCGCCATCGTCATCGAGCGACTCTGAAACCGAACAACAATCTGCCCTTGCGTTCGTTATGGTAAGTCCTTATCGTCGTACTTATTTTTTTATGACAAGACTCAGCCTGTTCCTTTTTTGCGTTGCCCTCGCTTCTACAGCAGAAGCCCAACGGGAAGTGAGAACCTATTACGATCCCGCAAAACAACATCTACAGGAGGTCTACTACGTGGAAGCCGACAATGAAACGTACACCGGCCCGTACAAGCGCTACTACGAAAGTGGCGGACTTATGGTGGAGGGATACTTCGAAGCAGGACTGAAAAACGGCATATTTGTCGAGTACTACGAGAACGGCCAACGTGCGCGGGAGCTGACTTACGTCGACGGCGTTCGCGAAGGCCCGGTGGAGGTTTTCTCCGAAGACGGTAAGCCCGTGCAGCAGGCCTACTATCGAAACGACGTCCTTACCGACAGCGTGCAACTATACTTCGAGGATGGGTCGGTAAAGGGTTCAGCGTTCTTCGCAAGCGGCAAACCAGATGGCCCGGTAAAGGAGTACTATCCGGACGGTGGCATTCGAAAGGTGATGCATTATGCAAATGGGAAGCCCAACGGTGTCGCGCTGACGTATTATCCCAACGGGAAGGTGGAGACGGAGGCGTTTCTGCGCGATGGTGTCATTACGGGTTATTACAAGACGTATTACGACAATGGCCAGCTGCAAACAATTTCGACGATGGAGGATGGCACGAAGCACGGCCGGTTCATGACCTATGATCGCCAGGGGGCTCTTGTGCTTGAGGGCGGATTCGTCGATGGAAAACTTGACGGGCCCAATACAGGATATTATCCGGATGGGAAAATACAGCACAAGTTCAACTATAAGGAAGGAAGAAAGACGGGCGTCAACTATGAATACTACCCTGACGGCACGGTGAAGTCGAAGGAACAGGTAGCGTTGAACGGTCTCGACCGGACTGTTACGACGTTCGATGAAAAGGGTAACACCGTCAGCGAGCAACGGTATCGCGATTTGGTGCCGGAAGGAACCTGGATCACATACTATGAAGACGGCAAGACGCCGAAGGTACGGGAGCTCTGGTCGGAGGGAAAACTTTCCGGGGAGCGCCTGGAATACTTTCCCAGCGGTATTCCGGCCGTGTCGGCAACGTATCAGTTCGGATTGCTTGCCGGACCCTATCGGACATTCTATGAAGACGGACGGCCCGCTTCCGTTGCCGAATACAAGAACAACCGGCTAACCGGACCTTATGTCTCCTATCACCCCAACGGCAATGTGAAGGAACAGGGCACTTATGTGGCCAACAAGCGCCACGGCCAATGGAAGGTGTTTGATGAATCAGGCAAGCTTGTCAAGACCGTGGAATATAAGGCGGGAAAAGTCATTGGCGACTAGGCTTTTAGTTTTTGAATTCATTTCGCACCTTGCCTCTCGAGGACTCCGCGATGGACGCGATACGGGAAACGAATTTTTCATTTGACGGCCAGACCGGTTTTTACCGTGGAAAGGTCAGAGATGTATATTATTTCGGCGATGTGATGGCGATGGTTGCCACCGACCGCATCAGCGCATTCGACGTCGTCCTGCCACGAGCCATACCGGACAAGGGGCGGGTGTTGAACATAATCGCCTCCAGGAACCTGGAAGCCACCCGCGACATTCTGCCCAACTGGGTGATCGAGACCCCTGACCCCAACGTAACGGTAGGCTGTCGGTGTGAGCCCTTTGCCGTGGAGATGGTAGTGCGCGGCTACCTCGCCGGACATGCATGGCGCGAATACCGCTCCGGGAAGCGGTCGCTTTGTGGCGTCGCACTACCCGACGGCCTGAAGGAGAACGATCGCCTGCCCGAACCCATCATCACACCGACGACAAAGGCAAAGGCTGGCCATGACGAAGATATTTCCCGGGATGAAATTCTCGCCAGAGGCATAGTAGGCGAACGCGACTACGCCCGGCTTGAAGATTATACCCTTCGACTGTTTCAAAGGGGTACCGAACTGGCCGCGCGCCGCGGCCTTATCCTGGTCGATACGAAGTACGAGTTTGGGAAATATAAGGGAGAGATCCATCTTATCGATGAAGTCCACACCCCTGACTCTTCCCGGTACTTCTATGCCGAAGGATATAAAGAACGTCAGGACAATGGCGCGCCTCAGCGGCAGCTGTCGAAGGAGTTTGTCCGCCAGTGGCTCATCGAAAACGGATTCCAGGGAAAAGAAGGACAGACGGTTCCTGAGATGACCGATGAGGTGGTTGACAGGATTGCTTCCCGTTACCGGGAGTTGTACGAACAGGTATTGGGTGAGCCCTTACCCGAGATCGACGCCCGGGGGATTTTAGGCCGTATCGAGCGAAACATCGCGAATTCGATAAAATCTGTTAATTTAGAGGCCAGGATCTGAGGGCAAACAAGGGCCAAAATCCTGAATTACCATTCCCAAAACCGCTGTGAATGAAATATACGATTGACAAGCAGGAAAAGTACAGCTTATTGCGCCTGCACGAAGAAAAGCTGGATTCATCTGTTGCCCCCAATCTCAAGTCAGAATTGATCACCCTCCACGCCGAAGGCGTAAAAAATATTATTCTCGACCTCTCGGACATCAAGTATACCGACTCGTCAGGGCTTAGCGCCCTTCTGGTGGGCAACCGGATCGTACAGGAGGAAGGGGGCATATTTGTCCTGGCCTGCCTCTCGGAGCACACTATGAAACTGATCAAAATCTCCCAGCTGGACAGTGTCCTCAACATACTCCCGACCGTAGAAGAGGCCGTGGACGCCGTGTTTATGCATGAGATCGAGAAAGACCTCAAGGGAGGCGGCGACTGAAGTCATTATAATAGAAGTACCTAACCTAACCTCGAATGACCAGAGCAACCCTTTGGTCATTTTCATTTTGTTTTTTATTTGCACGTTGAACCGAACGTATTTGCATTGTCGTTTAAAGTAACCATTCTCGGATCCAGCGGCGCCGTACCTGCCTACGGACGCCATCCCAGCGCCCAGCATGTTGAAGTCCAGAACCGGCATTTTATGATCGACTGTGGAGAAGCGGCACAGATGCAGATGATGCGTTACCAGGTAAACTTCCACCGGATAGGCCACATCTTCATCACACACCTGCACGGCGACCATTACCTGGGACTCATGGGATTGATCTTCACGATGCAGTTGCAGCACCGTACGGGGCCCCTCCACATCTACAGCCACGATGGTCTGGATGAAAATCTCACTGTCCAATTCAGGCACAGCCGTTTCATGCCCACCTACGATATTCACTTTCACCGGCTGCAGCCCGGCGTCAGCGAGGTGATTTATGAAGACGACGCATTGACCGTAGAAACTGTCCCCTTGATTCACGCCATAGCATGTTCCGGTTTTGTGTTCAGGGAAAAGCCGAAGCCGCGGAGGATCGACAAGAATGTGCTTCCCCCGGGTTTACAGGTGCGCCAGCTGACGGACCTCAAGGCAGGACGCGATGTAGTCGATGACGAGGGGCGGGTATTATACCGCAATGAAGACCTCACCCTGCCACCACGCCATTCCCGATCCTATGCCTATTGTACCGACACAGGATTCACTGACTCCTTCCTTCCCTTCATACGCGACGTCGATCTGCTGTATCACGAAGCCACATTCATGGCCGACGAAGAAGCTAAGGCCCGCGAGACCCTTCATTGTACGGCCCGTGACGCTGCCGGCATAGCAAAAGCCGCCGGTGCAAAGCGATTGCTGCTCGGACATTTCTCGGCGCGTTATAAAGACCTCGACCCGCTGCTCCAGGAAGCCCGTGATGTGTTTCCCGAAACGCACCTGGCCGCGGAAGGAGAAACCTACCTGATCCCCGAATGATTCTTAAACCTCATGACCTCCACTACTGAACAAAGGAAAGGACGCCTCTTCATTGTCCTGGCCGGCATTTTCATCACTAACGCGCTGCTGGCCGAAATGGTGGGCGTCAAAATCTTTTCTGCCGAGTCGACGCTCGGGTTCAACCCCGCGCGGCTCAATCTTCTCGGTTTCGAAATGAGCTTTAACCTGACCGCGGGCGCATTGCTCTGGCCCGTGGTTTTTATCACCACCGACCTGATCAATGAATACTTTGGAAAGCCGGGCGTAAGGCAGATCAGCTACTTTACCGCCGCGCTCATCGGCTACGCTTTTCTCGCCATATACGTCACCATGAAACTTGCGCCGGCCGACTTCTGGATCGAAAACAACAAGACCGACAACGCCGGGAATCCCTTCAACATTCAGTACGCCTACACCAAGGTTTTTGGACAGGGTTTGCGAATCATCGTGGGTTCACTTGCTGCCTTCCTCCTGGGCCAACTCGTCGACGTATTCGTCTTCCAGCGGCTTCGACGGGCAACCGGCGCGCGAATGCTTTGGTTACGCGCCACGGGCTCAACGTTGGTCTCACAGGTAGTCGACAGCTTTGTAGTGCTCTTCATTGCGTTTTACGGGACGTTCACCAATGCTCAGATTGTCGCCATCGGCATCACCAACTACATCTACAAATTTACCGTCGCGCTAGTGCTCACACCCCTGATCTATGTTGGCCATCACTGGATCGACCAGTACCTGGGTCGTAACGAAGCGATGAGGATGTCTGATGAGGCTTCCGAAAAGAGTCAGTCCTTCTTTTGAAGGCGCCGCAGGTTGTCCAGGATAACAGCTGTTGCCGTGGCAGCGTTCAGCGACTCGGCACCCCCGTAGGCGGGAATCGTGACCCGTAACGTCACACGCGCCGCGACCGCTTCTGATATCCCGTGCGACTCATTGCCGATCACCAGGATTCCCGTCTTGTCAAATGAGGTTCCATGCACACTTTCGCCCTGCAGGAAAGCGCCGACCACGGGAATATTGATTTGGTCGAGATACCCGGCCAGGTCGGCATAACATAGGTCAACCCTCAGAAAAGAACCCATGGATGCGCCAATCACTTTCGGATTGTACCGGTCGGCTGTCTGTAGTGACGCGACGATCTTTTTGATGCCGTACCAGTCGGCGATCCGGATGATGGTTCCCAGGTTTCCCGGGTCCCGGATGTCATCAAGCGCGACCATCCACTCCCCTTCTGCGGGAAGCAGTAGCCGCTCCGGTTTCATCCGCGCGACGGCCAGGGCGCCATCGTTCGATTCAAACGTACCCAACGAGACCAGGTCCGATTCACTTGCTTCGATCATCTCGATGGTGGGGGCAGGCCGCAGCGCGGAAAGAAAAGAAGCCGTACCCAATACCGTGACGACATCGTAGTCGCTCGCCAAAAGCTCGGCAACGCTTTTCCTTCCTTCCACCACAAAACATTGTTCCTGTTTGCGGTATTTCTTTATTTTGAGGGATTTGATGAACTTACTTTTCGCTTTACTGATCATCGTCCGAGCTTGAGGGCAAAGAAAAATAAATATTTCGTCTTATTCTTACTTGCTCCCTTGATACTTGGCAGCTGCAGCGGAACGAAGTATCTCCAGCCGGGCGAAAAACTCCTCAAGCAAAGAATCGATGCACCGCGCGGCATAAGCCGGGAAGCGCTAAAAAGCTTGTATGTCCAACGTTCCAACCGGAAACTGTTCGGCATCGTACCCTACTTCTGGTTTTACTATACGGGCAAGAAACACTATGACCGGGAAGCATTCGTACAAAAGAAGGCCAGGGCCGAAGCAGAGTTCGATCGGCGCATTGATGCAGTTCCAGAAGAAAACACACGCAAGATCAATAACCTGGAATTCAGAAAGCAGCGAAAAATTTCACGGATCGAAGACAAGATAGAGAATGGAAACACGGTGATGCAATGGGGTGAGCCGCTTTCCATCCTCGACACGGCCAACGTAAGGCAGACCCGTGAACGCTTCAGCGGATACCTGTCTTCGAAGGGTTACTTCAGAAACAAGGTCACGACAACCATTGACACTGTGGGCAGCCGGGCAACCGTTACCTACATCCTGTATCCGGGACGCGCATACTTTATCGATACGGTATTTTACGAGGTGAACGATACCGCCGTGCGCAATATCCTCTTGAAGGAACCGCAGCGCAGCCTGATCCGGCGGGGCGAACGTTACGACCAGGAAGTGTTCGCCAATGAACGTGAACGGATCGACCTGCTGCTGAAGGATGAGGGCTATTTCGAATTCAGTCGCCAATACGTCGAATTCGATGTCGACACTTCCTTTCGCGCCGATCGCAGGATTGCGGTGAAGATCATCGTTCACGATCCCATCCAGCGATCGCAGCATAAGAAGTTCGTTGTCACCGAGGTAAACTTCATCACCGATGCCACAGCCACACCACCGTCGCCGAGCCAGGTTCGGCAAACGCGTCGCGTACGCGACATCAACTACAAATTTTACACAGACCGCTATAACCTGAAGCTGCTGAGCCAACGGGTTTTTATCAGAAAGGGCGAGCTGTACAGTCGCACGGACGCGTTCACGACACAGCGCCAACTCGCCAACCTCGATGCGTTCAAATTTGTGAACATCAACTACGACACGACCGGTGGCCAGTTCGTCGCAAACCTCTACACAAGCGCTCTTGACCGTTACCAATGGTCGAACGAGGCGGGCGTCAACGTCACCCAGGGATTCCCCGGACCTTTCTTTAACACAAGCCTCAGGAAACGAAATGTCTTTGGAGGTTTTGAAACCATGGACGTGTCCGGTCGATTCGGGTTTGAGGGTGTGGCTTCAGCCACAAGCGATCAAAACATTTACAAGAGTACGGAGGCGGGCGTCAACCTCACAATGACTTTTCCGCAAATCATTTTTCCGTTGAGTGGGCGCACCCAGTTCCGACTGGGGCGGTACAATCCGACCACCAAGCTGCTTGTCGGCTACTCCTATACCGACAGGCCCGAATACCGTCGCACGTTCGCCACGTTCAGCGGTACCTACACGATGGAAAACGCGCGGACTACCCAGTATTCACTTACGTTCGCCAACATCAACGTGATCGATACGCTGCACACCTCACAGGCCTTTCGCGATTTTCTCTCCCAGCAGGACAGCGTCGGGAATTTTCGGCTCGTAAACTCTTTCTATCCCTCGTTTGTGACCAGTATGATCTTCGGGATCACCTGGAATCACAACAACTACGGTCAGGCCGATCGCAATTCAGTTTTCATCCGCGCCCAGGTTGAAAGCGGAGGCACTATCTGGAATTTCATCGATCCGCAATTCATCACCGAACGAGGCTTGCAATACTACAAATACCTCAGGTTTGGCTTCGACTTCCGGCAGAACAGGGTGATCGACAGGAATACGGTGCTGGCGTACCGCATCAATACAGGCGTGGCCTATGCTTACGGCGATAACAACACGGTGCCCTATGAAAAATTCTTTTTCGCCGGAGGCAGCAGCAGCGTTCGTGCCTGGAGACCCCGGAGACTGGGACCCGGCTCCTTCAAGCCCAACCTCAGCGCTGACGCGGAAGCCAACGGGTTGTTCGACTACAGCCTGGAGAAGCCCGCGGACATTCTTATCGAGGCCAGCATCGAACTTCGTCAAAAGCTGTTTGGTTTCGTTAACGGCGCCATTTTCCTGGATGCGGGGAATGTGTGGACATTTCAACCGTGGGTGAAACGCGTCAACGAAGAAACGGTTCCCAATGGTAATTCTGAATTCAAGTGGGACCGGTTTTATAAGGAATTTGGCATCGGGACCGGATTTGGATTCCGTTTTGACTTCACATTCCTGATCCTGCGTTTTGATGTAGGGATCAAGGTGTACGACCCGGCCCGGGATGAGGGAGACCGTTTCGTACTGCGCCGCGCCAAATTCTTCAGACCCTTTGGCGTGGAAAAAGAGCCGGTGATATATAACGTAGGGATTGGATTCCCCTTCTGATATGGCCCAGGAAAAGACAACGCGAGAGGAAATCAGTCAGTGGTTCCGGACGCTCCAGGATGACATAACGCAACAGCTGGAGGTCGCCGATGGTGGCGGCAGATTCCTTCGGGACGCCTGGGATCGCCCCGGGGGTGGAGGCGGCGTTTCAGCGGTGATTACCGAGGGTGCGATCATCGAAAAAGGCGGGGTAAATTTCTCGGCCGTGTGGGGTGTGGCTCCTGCGCAGATGTTGAAGTCGCTCCGCGTGGAAACACCCGACGTCGCAGAATTTTTCGCTACCGGCATCTCCATCGTGCTCCATCCCAGGAATCCGATGGTTCCTATCATCCACATGAATACCCGATACTTTGAACTGTCGGGAGGCACGTGGTGGTTTGGCGGGGGCATCGACCTGACACCGCACTACGTCGATACCGCCGACGCAGCCTGGTTCCACCAACACCTGAGAGACGTGTGCGACCGCCATCATCCCTCCTATTACCCGGAATTCAAAAAATGGGCGGACGAGTATTTTTTCCTGAAACACCGAAACGAAACCCGTGGAGTCGGCGGCATATTCTTCGACCACCTCAGCGACGCCCCGGGCTTCGACCTTGCCACCCGGTTTGCCTTCGTCCGCGATGTCGGTCTGGCCTTCGCACCGATATACATACATTTCATGAAAAAGAATTCGTCCTTGCCCTTCACGGAAAATCACAAACAGTGGCAGGCCATCCGCAGGGGAAGGTATGTCGAATTCAACCTGGTGTGGGACCGCGGCACGCGGTTCGGGCTCGACACAGACGGCCGGGCCGAGTCAATCCTCATGAGCCTGCCACCGAACGCCCAGTGGCTATACAACTATACACCTCCCGCGGGCTCACCCGAGGAACAAACGCAACGATTATTGCGTAAAAATATTGACTGGTCGAACAGTGCCGCAGACGTTTCGTAGGAGTAAAAAAGTTTCCTGATAAATATCACCCGGATGGGTTCGACTGCGTCATTGGTAATGCCTCTTATGGTGAGGATATTTGAGTATGTTAAACCATTAAAAAAAGGAGGTAAATATGGCACTCATCAAGCGTTCCGATTGGCCCTCGCTGTTGAGGGATTCCTGGCTGTCTGACTTTTTCGATGGCGATCGGTTCTTTGACTCCGATCTGATGCAACGGACAGTGCCGGCCGTAAACATTATGGAAAAAGACGACTCGTTCGAGATCGAACTGGCCGCACCGGGTCTTGAAAAGAAAGACTTCAAGGTCACCGTTGACCGGGGTGTACTCACGATATCGGCAGAAAAAGAAAGCCGTACGGAGGAAAAGGAAAAAAACTACACCCGAAAAGAATTCAATTACACCAGTTTCTCCCGGTCTTTCGCACTTCCCGAAACGGTAAGTGACGAGGACATCAAGGGAAATTACCAAAACGGTGTCCTGAAGTTGTCGGTCAAAAAGAAAGCGCCGACCAAACAACCGAAAAAAGCCATCGAAATTTCCTAACGCGTCCAGAAGCCCCGGGAACAAAAAAGAAGCCGGGGCTTCTTTTTTTGTACTTGCGTAAGTAGGTGTTTATGATTCTTGATTTCGTTGACGCCAAGGCCAGTACACATTAGCACGACACTCTTGTCGCTTGCGACCTGTGGCCTCTTTTAGTCCGTGGTGCAACCTCGAAACCTTCGTACTCATTATGCTATCTTAGCTCAAGAATCCTCTTTGTCACTAAGCGTCCTCTGTGTCTCCGTGGTGAAATTGTTGCTGCCTGAATCTATAGTCGGAAATTCTCACGTCCCAAAAATCCTTCTGTACTCGTTTTCATCGAAGCCTAGGGCAAGTACCTTACCGTCTTTCTCAATCAGAGGGCGTCTGATCACCGAAGGCTTTTCCATCATCAGCCGGATTGCAGCGTCCTGATTCGTGACGCCGTCTTTCTGTTTGTCATCGAGCTGGCGCCAGGTCGTACCCTTGCGGTTTACCAGCGACTCCCACCCCACTTGCCGGCTCCACTCGCGCAGTCTTGATGCGGTTATACCCTTTGCTTTGTAATCGTGAAAATCATAGGACACCTTATGCGAGCCGAGCCACTCCAGCGCACGCTTCACGGTGTTGCAGTTCTTGATACCAAATACCGTCATCGTTTAAGTATTTTGTCTTACATCCGCTGTCGCAGGTCCAGGACCTTTCTCGCTTTCGAAATAAGTCGGGCCGACTCATCAAAGTTAAGCGTTTGCTGCCCATCTGACGCCGCATTCTCCGGCGACTGATGTGTCTCATAAATGATTCCGTCTGCGCCGGCGATTACGGCGGCCAGCGCCACCGGCTCCACATGCTCGCGGATTCCTATCCCATGCGAAGGATCCGCGATGACCGGGAGATGCGATTTTTCCCTCAGGATGGGAATTGCATTAATGTCCAGCGTATTCCTGCTGGCCCGTTCATAGGTACGGATGCCGCGCTCGCACAAAATAAGCTGTTCGTTGCCGGCAGAAAAGACGTATTCAGCGGAGTACAACAACTCCTCGATGGTGCCTGAAATTCCGCGCTTGATCATGACAGGCTTCCCTGCCTTCCCCAGCGCGTCCAGCAAGTTGAAATTCTGCGTATTGCGCGCCCCCACCTGGAAGATGTCCACGTAGTCCACCATTTCGTCAATCTGCGAGACCTGCATGACCTCAGAAATGATTTTGATGCCGGCCGCCCGCGCTTGTTTATGCCACATCCTGAGTCCTTCCGTTCCCAGTCCCCTGAAGGCATAGGGCGAACTCCTCGGCTTGAATACTCCGCCCCGCATGATCCTCACGTTGTTCTCCAACAGGTGGGCAAGAGTGGCCGCAACCTGCTCTTCACTTTCGATAGAGCATGGTCCCGCCATCAGGGAGAGGTCGCCGTTGCCAATCACTACGTCGTCGCCCAGGTCAATGGCAGTACGCCCCACCTTCCACTTGCGTGAGACCAGCTTATAGGCATCTGACACGCGGTGTATGTCGGCGACGCCGTCCATGTATCCGAGCTTCCGTATGTCGAATTCCTTGCTGCCGATGCCTACGAGGTATGAGCCATTCCCGGTAATCACTCGGGTTGTTTTGTACCCCAAGGCCGACATCTGGTTTGCTATTGCCTCCACTTGCTCCTGGGATATCCTTTGCTTCAACTGAACGATCATATCAAATGCCTTTTCCGTTCTTCAATGAATTGACAAACCTGGGTATATCCTGTTCAAGGTTCGTACTTTCGCGCAACACGTTAATGAAGGCACTCCCGACAACGGCGCCAGTACTGTAATCGCAGGCCTGCCGGAACGACGTGTTGTTTGCAATCCCGAAACCGATCATCACAGGATTCTTCAGGTCCATCGCTTTTAACCTTTTAAAATATTCGATCTGTGCGTCGGTGAATCGTTCCTTTGCGCCTGTAGTGCTGGATGCCGCCACGGCGTAAATAAAAGACGTGCTCACCGCATCTATCCGTCGAATTCGTTCCTCCGACGTCGTCGGCGAGATCAGGAAAGTATTCTGCAGTTTATGCTTTTCGAAAACCGACTTATAATCCGATAAGAACTCTTCCAGCGGCATGTCGGGAAGAATCAGTCCATCCACTCCGGCAGCGGCGGCGTCCGCACAAAAGGTCTCGACGCCATATTGGACAATCGGGTTAAGATAGCCCATAAGGATCACAGGGATTTCGGAAACGCGTCTCAGTTCAGCAACCTGTTTCACGAGGAGATGCAAATTCATCCCATTGTCGAGCGCCGCCTTGTTGCTGGCCTGTATGGTCGGTCCATCGGCAACCGGATCGGAAAACGGGATTCCAATCTCAAGGAAATCGGCACCAGCGTTATCCAGGGTCTTTCCAATGCGCACTGTATCCTCTAATCGAGGATAGCCTGCCGTGTAGTAAACCGACAGAAGGCTCTTCCTGCCGGAAGTGAATAGCTTAGTTAACCTGTTGTTCTTCATGGATTGAATTAATATTTGCCCCAGCGGATGTATGTTTCGAGGTCCTTGTCACCTCTTCCTGAGAGGTTGACGACGACGACATCCTCCTTTGAAAACGGTAACTTATTCAGTGCTGCCAGGGCGTGCGCCGATTCGATAGCGGGAATAATTCCTTCCAGCCGGCTGAGTCTGAGTCCTGCCTCCATCGCCTCGTCGTCGGTGGCGTTCAGAAACTGTACACGACCCGTGTCGAAGAGATGGGCGTGCATAGGACCGATCCCCGGATAGTCCAGGCCCGCTGAAATGGAATACGGTTCAATCACCTGGCCGTCGTCCGTTTGCATCAGCAACGTCTTGCTTCCGTGAAGCACGCCGGGGCGGCCGAGCGCCGTGGTGGCTGCGGATTCGCCCGAGTCCAGCCCGTGACCTGCCGCTTCGACTCCTACGAGTTTCACCCGTGCGTCGTCGAGATAATGATAGTAGGCGCCCGCGGCGTTGCTTCCTCCTCCAACGCATGCCACAACCCAATCAGGTTGCGATTTGCCGGTGGTCTGCTCAAGCTGCTCCTTAATCTCCTCGCTGATGACGGATTGAAATCGCGCAACCATATCCGGATAAGGATGAGGGCCTACGACCGAGCCGATGATGTAGTGCGTATCGGTAGGATGATTGATCCAATGTCGCATCGCCTCGTTGGTCGCGTCCTTCAAGGTCATGTTGCCGCTCTCCGCGGGGATCACCGTAGCGCCGAGGATACGCATTCGTTCAACGTTGGGGCGCTGCCGCTCCATGTCGACCTTGCCCATGTATACGATACACTCCATACCCATCAAGGCGCACACTGTCGCCGTAGCAACACCGTGTTGACCGGCACCCGTTTCAGCAATGATTTTCTCCTTTCCCAATCTCCGCGCCAGGAGTATCTGACCTACCGTGTTGTTCACTTTATGCGCACCGGTATGACAAAGGTCCTCGCGCTTGAGATATACCTGCGCACCTACAGCTTCAGAAAGACGCCGGGCATAATACAACGGCGTGGGTCTGCCTACGTAATCTTTCAGCAACGCCCTGAATTCCTCCTGGAACCCGGGGTCATTCCAGATATTGAGGTAGTGCGCTCGCAACTCTTCCACATTCGGATAAAGCATCTCAGGAATGTAGGCACCGCCGAACTTTCCGTAGTACCCCCGTTCATCTACCTGGTAGGTCATATCGTTTCTGTTAAGATTCATGTCAGCGCCGTCGCAACGGCGTTTGTAAACTCTGTCAACCGGTTGAGGTCCTTTGCGCCGGGGCTGCTTTCGATGCCGCTATTCACATCGAGAGCGTGAAGGTTCATGTCCGACAAGTGCCTGACTTCCGGCACGTTCTCTGGCGAAAGCCCACCACTCAGGAAGAAAGGCACCGACTGATCATATTTCCGAAGCAGCTTCCAGTCGAAGCGCCTGGCATTGCCCCCGTGCAGCAGTCCTTTCGTGTCGAACAGGAAGAAATCGACCGAGTTGCGATAGGCCAATGTGCTGGAAAAATCGAAAGCGATATCGACTGGAAACGCCTTGATCACCTTGTAGCCTGCTTCCCGCACAGCGGCGCAATGTTCGGGTTTCTCACGGCCATGCAACTGCGCCCCCCATAGGGAATGCCTTTGTGCTGTCGTGACGACTTCTTCGACCGAAGCGTTGACAAAAACGCCAACGCGTCTTACCGTCGACGGCAGCTCGTCCGGAACACGGAATGTATTGCCGACAAACCTTGGTGACCTGGGATAAAAGATAAAACCCATATAGTCAGGACGGCGTGCACCCACTTCCACAATGTTCTGCGCTTCACGCATCCCACAAATCTTTATCCTCACGTCGATGCCTTCGATCATTGTACCTTCTGGCTTTGTCGTTTGCGAAGTTCGTCGATGAACTCCTTGCAGGCCTTTTCGGGACTGCTGTGTTGCATGAAATTCTGACCCACCAGGAAACCTTCGAACCCGTGCTCGCGCAATTTGATAATCGCTTCCGGAGACTCTATCCCGCTCTCTGACACTTTCACAACACCGTCGGGAATCAGCGGGGCGAGCCCCTTCGAAACATCGAGGCTAATTGTAAAAGTTTTGAGATCGCGATTGTTCACGCCGATCAGGTCAGCGCCCGCGTCGAGGCTGTAGTCCAGCTCTTCGCGCGTATGTACTTCGAGCAAGACCTCCAGGCCCAGGGAATGCGCAAACGACGCAAGCGACTTCAACGACGCAGCGTCCAGCGCAGCCGCGATGAGAAGGATAGCATCGGCACCAATCGACTTGGCCTCTACGATCTGGTATTCGTCAACAGTAAAATCCTTTCGAAGGATGGGACAAAAATTGAACTTACGTGCCGTCGTCAGGTCTTCGTTGCTGCCGCCAAAGTACGTACGGTCCGTAAGGACGGAAATTGCCGAAGCACCCGCCTGCATGTATCCGATCGACACGCGCTCTACCGACACGTGCGCGTTGATAATACCCTTTGAAGGCGACTTGCGTTTAATTTCAGCTATGATTCCGGATTTATCGGGTCTGCGGATATAGTGTCGCATGGACACGCACGGCGTTGCAAAGTAAATGCTTTGCTCCAGCAAACGGACCGGATAGAGGCTCTTGCGTTCCTCCGTCTCCTTGCGTTTATGGGCCACTATTTCATCAAGGATATTCATCCGTATGCGATTTAATTTTCCAGGAATCGTTTAAAGTTCTCCAGGGCCTTGCCGGAAACCAGGGCTTCGCGTGCACGAGCGATAGCATCGTCGAGTCCTTCTTTTTGGTTCGCGCAGTACAGCGCCATGGCCGCGTTCGCAATCACTGCATCCTTCTGGGCTTCCGTTCCTTTTCCCTCGAGGATATTCAGGAAGATGCGTGCGGAATCCTCGACAGTATCGCCTCCGTGCAGATCAGATGGTGAACGCAATGCAAAGCCGAGGTCGGCGGGTTCCGCAATTTGCTCGCCGCCGTTAAAGAAATATTTGTACGGACCGGTAAGTGAAACTTCATCGTAGCCATCGAGCGAATGCAGTATGACGTACTCCTTACCGGATTGCTGGTAGAGGTAGCCGAACTTCCTGGCAAGCTCCAGGTTGAACACGCCTACAAGCTGGCGATCGGGAAAGGCCGGGTTTACCATGGGGCCCAGCATATTGAAGAACGTCTTCACACCCAGTTCGCGACGAATCGGGGCCACGTTCTTCATGGCCGGGTGAAACAGCGGTGCGTGCATAAAGCACAAGTTCGACCGATCCAGGCTTCGTCGCAGGGCGTCGGCGTCGTTTGTAAACTTATAACCAAAATATTCCAGCAGGTTCGATGATCCGCAGGCTGATGAAACGCCGTAGTTGCCGTGCTTGGCGACAGGCTGGCCTGCAGCGGCGACCACGAAAGCGGATAGGGTCGAAATGTTAAATGTATTTTTCGAGTCTCCGCCGGTGCCGCACACATCGATGACCGGAAGATCAAAATCCATGCGGAGGCAAAGTTCCAGCATAGCGTCGCGAAATCCCTCCAGTTCTTCAACAGTTATGCTCCGCATCATGTATACGGTCATAAATGCTGCGGTTTGGCTTGGGTTGTATTTTCCCGTTGCCAACTCTACGAGGACACGGTGCGCCGTCTCCCGGCTAAGGGAACGGTGATCGATGAGCTCATTCAATATTTGTTTCATGTCGCTCTTGCGTTTTACGTCTTATGGTATTGTAGCCAGTTCAAAAGCATCTTCGGGCCCTCGGTTGTCATGACCGACTCAGGGTGAAACTGAACTCCCCTCACATCGAACTCGCGGTGACGAATTCCCATCACGAGGCCGTCCTCATTGACAGCCGTCACCACAAGCGAGTCCGGGATGCTGTTCCGGTCGACGACCCAGGAATGGTAATGGGTTGCCCTGAAGGAAGGAGTCACATTGCGAAACAGGATCTCATCCGGATCGGACACCGTTGTCGTCGTCGTGACACCGTGCAGCACTTTGGGAATGTTGATAAGGCGGGCCCCAAACACTTCTCCTATTCCCTGGAGGCCCAGGCATATTCCAAGAATGCTTTTTCCCTCGGAATACGTTCGGATCACGTCCTTCATGATGCCGGCCTCGTCGGGAAGCCCCGGGCCGGGCGAAATGAGAATTTTGTCGTACTCCCGGACAGCCTCCGTACTGATCTTGTCGTTCCGGTACACATCAGGCGCGTGGCCCAGCTCACGAAGGATGTGAACCAGGTTATAGGTGAAAGAGTCGTAGTTATCAAGCACCAGTATTTTCATCTCCATTGCGATTCAGTCTCTTTATATTTTTTCAGCCATGATCAGCGCCTTACGCAGCGCTTCCACTTTGTTGTTCACTTCCTGCAATTCGCTTTCGCTATTGGACTTCGATACGATACCTGCACCAGCCTGGAAGATGAGGCGGTTATTGCGACTGAGCAGGGTACGGATCATTATGGCGTGATTGAATGATCCGTCAAAGCCGATAAACCCGATAGCACCGCCATAATAGCTCCGGTTCACCTTTTCATACCGGTCGATAAGCGTCATGGCCATATGTTTGGGCGCTCCCGACAACGTGCCCGCCGGGAATGTGTCGGCCGCCATCCGTACTACTGAAGATCCCTCCGCGAGGTCGCCGGTAATTTTGGACACCAGGTGAATCACATGCGAATAAAATTGTATTTCCTTGAAGACCTCCACATGGACGTTCGTCGCATTCCGGCTCATGTCATTGCGGGCGAGGTCGACCAACATCACGTGTTCTGCATTTTCCTTTTCATCTTCCGTTAGCTTCGCGGCCAGCGCAGCGTCTTCCTTGTCATTGCCTGTCCTCCTGAACGTGCCGGCAATTGGATAAATATGAGCATTGCCCCTGTTGACCTGGAGCTGCGCCTCAGGTGACGACCCCATCAGTTTGAAGTTCCCGTAGTCGAAATAGAAAAGGTAAGGTGACGGGTTGATTGAACGCAAGGCGCGGTACACATTGAACTCATCACCCATAAAACCGCAGCTGAAGCGACGCGACAACACGATCTGGAAGACATCTCCCCGGAAGCAATGCTCCTTCCCCTTTTCGATCATCTCGAGATATTCGCTGTCGGTGCAATTGCCTTCCTCAGGTCCGCGAATGGAGAACGGGTACGTCGAAAACCGGTTGCTCAAAATGATTTGTTCCACCCGATCCAAATGGGAGGGCGCATCGTCGCCGGTAGTATGCTCGTAGAGGGAGAGCTCGTTGGAGAAGTGGTCCACGACGATCACGTAGCGGTACAACTTGTATTGAATATCCGGAATGAGTGCCTCCGGCAGAGAAAGCGACACGTCTTCAAAGTACCGGACGCTGTCGTAAGCGAGGTATCCGAACAGCCCGCAGTTGGGATGCCTGGAACGAATGTCAGGATCGGGCTGAAACGAATTCAGGAACTCTTCGAGCATGTTTGTCACCTGGCCTTTCTGCTCGATGGTGGTTTTGACCGGAGCCGACGAGGGATAGGTGACTGTCGCGATTCCTTGTGCGACGGAAAAGGACGCCATCGGTTCGCAGCATATGAACGACAGGCTGTTCTCATGCCCGTGGTAATCTGAACTTTCAAGAAGGATGCTGGCAGCGAACACGTCGCGCAGCTTCAGGTAGATGTTTACGGGTGTGAGCGTATCGGCGAGGAGCGTCTTTCGGTATGTCTTGAGTTTGACTTTCATATCGGAGTTTTTGATCATTTGTTTGAAATCGGAGACCCCTTTCAAAACGAAAGCCCGCTGTGAACAGCGGGCCTCCGGTATTGTAAGGGCAAAATCTGGCTGTTCACATATCGGGAAATATGTGCCACCACCAGATGATCGTTGCCGTGTGTTTCATTTGAGTCATATCAGGCTTCTGTCTTTTTGCGTGCCGTCCGACGGGGTTTGGCAGCGGGCTCTTCCGCCGCAGCCGTTTGAGCAGTCGACTCCGTGGCTGCTATCGCAGGCCTTTTTTTCTTCCTCCTGCGCGAGTTCCCGTATGAGCCGAGCCAAATTTTTCCGCGTTTCGATTTCTTGTCTCCTTTTCCCATACCCCGATTTGGTGGGGCAATAATAGCAAACCGTCAACTAATTACAAATAATTACAAGTCAATTTTCGTCAGCCTTCGAGCTACCAGATTTTCACGCGCTCTGAATCCGGGCGGTACATGGGATCATCCTCACCCACGTCGAAGGCCTTATAAAAGGCATCCAAATTGGTAAGCGGCCCGATAGCGCGGTACATTCCCGGGGCGTGCGGATCCGTCTTGACTTGCGTCCGTAGGGTTTCATCGCGGTATTTGATACGCCAGATGGTCGCCCACGACAGGAAGAAGCGTTGCTCCGGCGTAAAGCCATCGATAAGGCCGGGGCTGCCGTGCTCCTTCAAAAACAGCTGCAGTCCGTCGTACGCTACCGACAACCCGCCCAGGTCTCCGATGTTCTCTCCTAACGTAAATTCACCATTGACAAATACACTGTCCAGGGGCTCGTACTTGCTGTACTGTTCCGCCAGCGCTTTACCCTTGTCCCTAAAGTGGGAAAGATCCTGTTCTGTCCACCAGTTGCGGAGGTTGCCGTTGGCGTCGAACCGGCTGCCCTGATCATCGAAGCCGTGGGAAATTTCATGGCCGATGACGGCGCCCATGCCGCCATAGTTGACAGCCTCGTCAGCACGATAGTCGTAGAATGGCGGCTGAAGAATGGCCGCGGGAAAAACAATCTCGTTGAACAATGGGTTATAATATGCGTTGACCGTCTGTGGTGTCATCTCCCATTCTTTTCTGTCCACCGGTTTACCGAACTTGGCAATATCTCGCTCCAGGTTAAAGCGATTTGCGTTCAGCACATTTGCCAGGAAGGAGGCTGTCTCAGGGTCGTGATCCACTACCAGGTCGGAGTAATCGCGCCACTCATCCGGGTATCCGATCTTTACGTTAAACGAGGCGAGCTTTTCCAGGGCTTTTTCTTTAGTAGAGTCGGACATCCAGTCGAGTTTCTTTATGCGTTCGCCAAAGGCGCGCTTGATGTTTTCCACCATATCCATCGCCTTTTGTTTCGCCTCAGCGGGGAAATGCTTTTCAACGTACAGCTTGCCCAGGGCTTCACCCAGTGCATTGTCGGTCGTGGCCAGTACGCGGCGCCACCTCGGGCGCATTTTCTCCACTCCACCCAGGTAAGCGGAATAGAAATCGAAGTCGGCAGCGACGAATTCGTGGTTCAGATACGGCGCAGCAAGGTTGATGAGGTGCCACCGGAAGTATGCCTTTATGTCGGCCATGGGTGTTGTGGTGATGATCTTTTCAACGGCGGGAAGAAAGTTAACGTCTTCCACAACGACCGAGTCGATATCTTTCAATCCCAGGTCAGCGAAGTAGTCGCTCCAGGAAAATGATGGCAGCATCGCAGCCAGTTGATCTATCGATCGCTTGTTGTAGACCTTATCCGGATCGCGTTTCTCTTCCTTGGTCAGCGTTCCTCCGGCAAGAGCGGTCTCGATTTTCATGATCGCATTTGCCTGACGGCTGGCCGACGCATTGTCGACCCCGCTGAGTTCGAGCATGCGCGCTACGTGAGCAACATATTTTTCGCGAGTCTCCTTCGATTTCGCACTCTTGTCGAAATAGTAATCGCGTTCGGGCAAACCAATGCCTGCGCCGACCAGGTATATGTTTATGACATCGCTTTTCTTGAGGTCGGGATAAATCTGAACGGCAAAAAAAGCGTCGCCGCCATACAGTTGTTGAAGCGTGAAGTATTTCTGGATGTCGGCTTTGCTTGCGAGTGCGTCGATCTGCTTCATGTAGCTATCCAAAGGCCGCACGCCAACGCGTTCTGCGAGCAGCGAGTCCATCCCGATGTCGAAGAAGTCGGCCACTTTCCGCTGGTCTGAACCTTCCGCATAGTCCGCGTTCGCGGATGCGCTTTTAAGCGCATCAAGGACGTCGGCCTGGGTTTGTTCCCGCAATTCGTAAAAGCTACCCCAGCTTCCGCGGTCGGCGGGAATCTGGGCATGATCGAGCCACCCGCCGTTGGCGAAACGGAAGAAGTCCTCAGCGGGGCTGACGGTAGTATCCATGTTGGACATCGACAAGCCCACGCCTTCCGGTAGCTTCTTTTCCGATGGTGTGTTGTTACAGGAAGCGATGAGGATCGCAAGAATGGCAATGCCGCCTAAATGTTGGTATCGCATGACTTCGCAGTTTTCGGCAAAGTTATGAGATTACCGGACATCGTATCAGGTTAAATCAGGAAACGGCAGAATATACCTCTTTCCATTTTCGCGCGAGGGTATTCCAGTTGAATTCCTCACGCACCATGGTTAGGCTGCGACGCTGAAGTCTCGCGTATCCTTCGGGATTGCTTTTGTAGTACACGTACGCTTCGTGCAGTGCCTGGTGCAGGTGTTCCGCGGTATTGCGGTGCAGACACCACCCGGCTTCGTGCTGTCTGACGAACGTGCCGAGATTGGTTTCCTCGCTTATGATCATAGGTACTCCCAGCCCGGCGGCTTCCAGCGCGTGATCGGAACAGTTTCCGTTGCGGCTGGGACAGATGTATACGCTGGTTCTGCTGAACAGTTCCTCCCGTCTCTTACGGGAGAGCCGTCCGAAAAACTTTATGCGCTTTTCCATGCCCGCTTTGTCAGCCATGAGTCGGAGTGCATCCAGGTCTTTTCCTTCACCGAGGATCCACAACTCTACGGGCGTGGCAATGTCGAGATAAAATTTGGTAAAGGCGTCTATCAGCAGGTCCAGTCCGCGGGAAACAATGCTGATGTCACCGCTATAGGCAACTACGAAAGGATCGTTGCCGGTCTCACGTTGACCTGTCGAAGTGCGACAACCGCTAGCAATACCATTGGGCAAGCAAACGAAGGGTGTGTCCTGCTGGATGAAAAAGTTGTAGCCATTCACTTCGGTCGGTCCCAACAGGTGTACCAGTGACGCCTCCTTGATGATGGGTCGCTCGAAAAGATAGTAGTATGCTTTGCGCAACGGCGAAAGGCTTCGCAGCCGGAGTTCACTGTAATCGCCATGGGGTGACAATACAACGCGCAATTTCAGCGACGACTTTCTGACGAAGCGGGAGATCGCAAAAAATTCGGGTACGAATCCGCCATGAAGATGGACGATCGAATCCGGGGGAAGCATTTCGAGCGACTTTTTCAATGCCGGCGATATGGTAAGCCGGTTGGATTGCACGCTGAACGATCGGTGCGCCACACCGTCGATGTCGACGCCAAGGCAACCGGCGCCAATCTCCCAAATGGAGACGTGCAGGCCGAGCTTCGATTCGGCTTCCGCGAGGAAGCTCACCCTCCGGCGCAGATCGGGAACCCGGCAATCCGCCGAGCGATTCATGGCAATATGTACGATGCGTATCACGGTATTCAATAAAAAAGCGCTGACCAGATTCCCTTTACTCCAAACAGGTTCCGATCAGCGCCTCCAACCCAAACATGAACCAACCCCGGTTCAATAGCTTACTTGCATAATTTCACTTTAACCCTGGGCTATGGCTTCCCCATGAGATACCAGAGTCGTGCCAGCGACCTATTAGGCGTTTTTAGGGCCAAAAAGCGGCTTTGGGACAGCGACAAATCCCAATCTGGCAACCAAAAGGCCAGGATCTGGAAAAGGCGGGAATGTGGTCGGGTTGCTACGGAATGCGGGCAGGAAGCGGATAGCGATACAGGATGCAATCGCGGGGTTCGTTGTTCTGGTTGACGAACCGCAGCCAGCGGGTCAGCCGCGCTTCTTCAATTAGTCCGCTTTTTTCGAGAACGCGCTGTGATGCGAGATTGTCCACGTCGACCAGCGTACCGATGCGGTACACGCCCTGCTGAGCCGAAAGCAGTTCCATAAACTTAAGGGTAGCTTCAGTGGCATAACCCCTGTTCCATTGTCCGGGTGAAATGATGTATCCGAACTGGATTTTTCCATAGTCGTTGAGTGCGCCGATGCTGCCGATCAGCCGGTGACTGTTTTTCAGCCGTATGGAGAAGCTGTAGTCGGTACCGGCAGACCATGCAGCCCGCGTTTGCATGAGAAATCGTTGGGTGTCGGCCACGGAACGATGCGTGGGCCATGACACGTAACGGGTGGCTTCAGGTTTGCTGGCGTAAGCATAGAAAATTTCTTCCGCGTCTTCGTACATTAGGCGCTGGAAGATCAGCCTTTTAGTCTCGAATTTCTCCTCAAGTTCAAGGCGTTCCACAGGAAAAAAAGTGATCATGGCGAAGGGTGGCAATGTAGTACATCAATATTTCAAGCGCGACTTCGACGGGTATAAAATACTGGTAAAATTAAATCCAATACGCCTAACGGGCGTCGAACTCACGCGCTTCGATGATGGCCGCGTCGAAAAACGGGAACTGGAGTTCGATGAGGATATCCTGGACGATCTGAAAACCGACGGTTTCGACGAGACCAGCGCTTTGGAATTCAACCTTTACCTCTCCGGACTAGCCTGAATCAACACCTCCCTCCACGCAGCCTCTGCATCTTGCGTCTGCCCCTTTGCCTCTATTACGCCTCTGCCTCTGCATCTCGCCTCTCCTACGCCTCTGCCTCTGCATCTTGCCTCTCTTTATTCCCTCCCACTAGCCAGTATACCCTTTTTTAGTACTTTTGCAGCTGGCAAACCGGCACGACCAGCTCCTGCTGAATCCCCCAGGACCGGAAGGTAGCAAGGGCAGGCGGTTGTAGCGGTGCGATGCCCGGTTTGCCTCTTTTTGATCTTTCGTTTTCTGTCAAATTCGGTACATTGGCACATCGTCGCGGAAATAGCTCATATGAGTCCGCTGATCAGGAATTAAAATAGGGTACTAACCGTTAAATGAATATGAAATTTTTCATTGACACAGCAAATCTCAAGGAAATCCAGGAAGCCCACGATCTCGGTGTACTGGACGGCGTCACCACCAATCCCTCGCTTATGGCCAAGGAGGGCATCAGTGGTGAATCCAATATCCGCGAACACTACAAGGCCATTTGCAATATCGTCGACAACAACGTCAGCGCTGAAGTAATCTCGACGGACTTCGACAAGATAGTCCGCGAAGGAAAAGAACTGGCCCGCATAGACGACAAGATCGTCGTGAAGGTGCCTATGATCCGCGATGGCGTGAAGGCCATGAAGAAGCTTGCCAGCGAAGGAATCCGAACGAACTGCACGCTGGTTTTCTCTCCTGGTCAGGCGTTGCTGGCAGCCAAGGCAGGGGCAAGCTATGTATCGCCGTTTATCGGCAGACTCGACGATATCTCGCATGACGGCGTTGAACTGATCCGCCAGATCCGCCTGATCTATAACAACTATGGCTTCAAAACGGAAATTCTCGCCGCCTCCATTCGCCACACGATCCACCTCATCAAGTGTGCAGAGATTGGCGCGGATATATGCACCTGTCCGCTGAGCGTAATCACCAGCTTATTGAAGCATCCCCTGACGGACATCGGCCTCGAAAAATTCCTTGCCGATCACAAGAAAGTCAGCGCCCGCGCATCAGAGAAGGTGCCGGCATAACGCTTTCCCGCACAAACCCCGTGGCGATGTTTTCTAATGATCCTGTAGTAAAGGTAAAGGACGCCAGCATCTTCCAGGACCATAACACGGTTCTCGAAAACGTCGACTTTGAAATCGCCAAGGGTGAGTTTGTATTCCTGGTGGGAAAGACCGGGTCGGGAAAATCTTCACTGCTTAAGACGCTCTACGCCGACCTGCCGTTGCGGCTCGGCGAAATTGAAGTGGCGGGCTATTCTATTCGCAAAATCCGACCGTCGGAAGTACCGCTTTTGAGAAGAAAGCTCGGTATCATTTTCCAGGATTTTCAGTTGTTTTCCGACCGTACCGTGGCAGAAAACCTGTTGTTTGTCATGAAGGCAACCGGATGGCGCGACAAGGGCAAGATGCGCGCCCGGATCGCCGAGGTGCTCATGCAGGTGGGCCTGGGCTCCGTGGAACGGAAAATGCCCCACCAGCTTTCCGGTGGCGAACAGCAACGTGTGGTCATCGCCAGGGCCCTTCTCAACGAACCGCAGATCCTTCTTGCCGACGAACCTACCGGCAATCTCGATCCCGCCGTTTCCGACGGTATCTTAAAACTCTTTCAACAAATCAATAATAGCGGTACGGCTATCCTTATGGCCACGCACGACTACCGCATCATACGCAAATTCCCAGCCCGCATCCTGAAGTGCGACAATATGCGCATCATAGACTCAGCGAAAGAGCACTTTGAGTTGAGCAAATAAGGGTACATAGGGGTATAGGGGTATGGATTAGTGATTTTTGATTTTTGATTTTCGATTTGATGTCCAGCATTAGAGTCTCCGACCTGGAATCGGAAGTGTCGTTACAGATCCGAAAGTGTGTTCTGTGGGTACATAAATCGCAAATCACTTCTATGTTGAAAAACTAGAGGTACCTCCGAAAACTTTCAAAAATTTACTCAAATTCTGCCTTCACTCCCACGTACCTTTAAGTAACAGGCAAAGCGGAAGCAGGCTCTGCTGGGGAGCAACCTGCCAGGAATAGCCTGTTCGTCTGGGATGGTCAAAAGAGGTTGAACAAAAGCTTCAGCCTCTTTTTTGTTTGAGGATCATCCCAAGAGTTCATGCCTCAGAAAACCCAAACCTGGCTGTTCCGCAAAGCCATTCTATTGAAATCAATGTTA